>NZ_JBHXSU010000003.1:0-502612 GCF_042715345.1 Streptomyces sp. NPDC058697 | reverse complement strand
GTGCCCCCGCCGCCGCCTCGGTTTGTGCTTGGGGTGTGGGGGGGGTCGACCCCAACCCAACCCCCCCCCCCGGCGGGGGGGGCGGGGCCCCCCCCCCCGCCCACGCCGTCGTATGCGGCCGGCGGCCGGCACGCCGGATCAGGCCGCCGTTGCCACCTCGTCCCGCTCGAAGGAGTCGATGGTGCGGGTGAAGTCACGGGTGGAGAGCAACAGCTTGTAGATGATGGCGAGTTCGAAGACGAGAAGCAGGGCGCCGGACACCAGGGTCGCCTCGATGACCGCGTCGAGGAGCGGGCCGACGATGAAGACGCCCATCTGGAATTCGATGCCGCTCACCAGGTGCGTACGGATCCGGTGGCGCAGGAGGAAGGACCGCATCCGGAGATAGACCGGGAAGCGGTGACGGAACTCCTGCTGGAGGTCGACGACTTGGCCCTGGGGCTTGTCCTGGAGCTTGTCCTGGGGCTTGTCCTGGGGCTTCTGGGAAGCGTCGGTGGTTTCTCCGGAGGCCAGTTCGGCCGGGTCCGAGCCCGGTCCGGAGAGGTCCGATGCCGGTCCGGACAGGCTCGACGTCTTGCGGATGTCGTGCTCGATGTCCGCCGAGGGGTTGTTGCGCAACAGGTCTTCCATGAAGGCGACTTCGGCGGAGTTCTCGGCGCGGCGGGCCTCCCGCACCCGCGCCTTGATCTGCTTGCGCATGTTGTAGCGGATCTTGAAGATCTCCAGCGAGTTGATGTACCGCAGCGTGTCGAGGCCGACGACCGCGAGGGCCAGCCAGATGTAGACCGTGTCACCGGTGCGGTCGTACTGCCCGGCCATCAGCGCGACCCCGCACACCGCCACCCGGATACGGTCGAAGACGAAGTCCAGCCAGGCCCCGAAGACGGAGCCCCGGCCGGTCAGCCGGGCCACCTTCCCGTCCATGCAGTCGAGGATGAAACTCAGGTGGTAGACGAGGGCGCCGGCGATCAGCCACCGCCAGTCGCCGAAGGCGAAGCAGGCCGCCGAGACCAGGCCGAGCAGGAACGCCCCCCAGGTGATCTGGTTCGGCGTGATCCTCGTACGCATCGCGGTGAGCCTCACCAGCGGCGTGGCCACCGGGTCGACGAGCAGCACGGTCCACCACGCGTCACGCTTCTTCTGGGTGAGGCGGCGCACCTCGGCGAGGGGCGGTATGTCTCGGCGCATTGATCAACTTCCCAGCGTTCGTAGTGAGTTCACCTCAAGCTAGGAAGGTGTTCATGCAAGGAACAAGAAGTGGCCGGCGCAACCTTCGGGAGGGGGTAACTGTCCAACCCGGCAACCCTGTCCATGCCCTGATCGGGCGGATGCCGCGTTACCCGAGCGTTATCGAATGACCGTCCCGTTATCCAAAGTGCGCCATGGCTTCACCGTTGGCGTACAACCGTGACCCGTGGGGATTACGAGTTCGCGGACGGTCACCCCGGCTCGCGGACGGTCACTCGATTTCGTGGACGGTCACCCGATCACGCCCCTCCAGGTCTCGGTAAAGGTTCGGTCATGCACCCGTGGTGCGCCGGGGGATTTCCGCCTCGATCAAATCCGCAGCGCGTGCCGTGCCGCCCTCGGCCGCCATCCCCGCCTGGATCTCCTTGAGCCGCCGCGCGACGTCCGGGTCTCCGGTGAGCGTGAGTACGGCCTCGCGCAGGGTCTCGGCCGTCGCCTCCTCCATCGGCAGGTGCCGGGCGACGCCGAGCGCCTGGAGCATGTCCGCGTTGCCGAACTGGTCGACGGCCTGGGGCACGCAGACCATCGGCGTGGCGGTGCCGAGCCCCTCCTGGCTGCCGCCGGCGCCCGCGTGCGTGATGAAGGCGTCGGCCTGCTTGAGGATCGCCAACTGCGGTACCCAGTCCCGCACTTCGACGTTCCCCGGAATCTCGCCGAGCTCCGCGGGGCCGACGTGCTTGCCGACCTGCAGCACCACGTGCCAGCCCGGCAGATCGCCGAACGCCTTCACGCACTCGCGGTAGAACGCGGGCTGCTTGGTGAAGGAGGAGCCCAGGGACACGAGGAGGACGCGCTCGGCACCGTCGGGCCGCCGCCACTCCCCCTGGGCGGCACGGTCGCCCTGGCAGGCTCCGACGAACGTGTACACGGACTCGTCGACCCGGTCGGCGTTCGGCTGGAGGGCCTTCGGGATCAGGACGATGGAACGGTCGGGGCGGCCGGCGAACGGGTCGGGATGCCGAGTGATCCCGTTCTCCTCCAGCCAGGTATGGAAGCGCGCGTAGTACGCCCTGCCCCGCTCGGTCCGCTTCGGCTCCGCCCACATGGGCTCGGCGACCTCCTCCTCGTACCCCTCCCAGGCGACGAGGTTCGGCGAGAGCGAGACGGCCGGGACACCCCAGCGGTGGGCGAGGACACGGGCCGGGTACGAGGTGATGTCGTGCAGTACGAGGTCCGGCTCGTCGCCCTCGTACGCCTCGATGAGCTGCGGAAGCGCCTGGATCGCGTCGGCCAGGAAGGGTTCCACGTTGTCCAGGAGCGTGGTCCCCCATGCCGAGGGGTCGTCGTCGGGGGACGGCAACGTCGAGTTCCAGAGCTTCGGCTCGGCGCCCGTCTCCGCGACCTTCTCGGCGAAGGCGGGCGGAATCGCGTACGTGACCCGGTGCCCGCGGGCGACGAGCTCCCGGATCACCTCAAGGCTCGGGTTCACGTGCCCGTGGGCGGCGATGGAGAACATGGCGATATGGGCGGGGTGCGAGGTGGTCATGGGTCGACCATAAACGAGACGAGACGTCTCGTGCAATTCAATTACGGCCACCCGTCGTACGCGGCTCACCGTGCCGCCAGCACGCCGTGGAGCCCCAGCCACTGCTCGGGCGACACCTCCCCGACGAGCACATGGGGATCGAGACGCGCGGCCCGGAACGCGGCATCCACCCGCCGCCTCGGATGGGCCCGGCGCAGCGAGGCGTACAGCGAACCACCGACCCCCGAGAAACCCAGCTCGACCAGCTGCCGCCAGTCGCTGTACGAGGTCCGGTCGAGCAGCGGGGTACGGCGTCGCTCGATGCGTACGATTCCGGCGTCGACCCGGGGCACGGGACGGAACCTGGTCCTGGTGACCCGCCCGAGGAACCGCCACTCGAAGCACGGCCAGGTGCGGACGGTGAGCAGGGTCCAACTCCCGTAGTCCCCGGTGCGTTTGCGGGCGTACTCGAGCTGGGTGAGGAGCGTGGCGTCCGTGAGACCGGGCGCGCGCAGACACCAGTCGACGACGTCCGCGGTGCGCGAGAACGGCACGTTCCCGGCGACGGAGAAGGGGCTGCCCGGTGGCCGCGCGGCGAGGAAGTCACCGCCGATCACCCGCACTTGAGGCGTCCCGGAGAGGCGGGCTCGCAGGGCGGGCACGAGCCGTGGGTCGATCTCGTAGGCGAGCAGCTCCCGGCAGCGGGGTGCGAGCAGTTCGGTCAACGCGCCTTTGCCCGCGCCCACTTCGAGCAGCAGGGGCGGGTGCTGCGGCCGCGGTACGGCGAGCCGGGCGAAGCGGTCCGCGGTGGCGCGGTCGGTGAGGAAGTTCTGCGAAAACGCGCGCGAAACGTGGGTGGGGCGGGCCATGGCCTGCGGTCCTTGTCTTCCGTGGACGAAAACGGGCAGACGAAGGCCCCGACCGGAAGGGAGGAAAAAAGGACACGCACAAACGGGCACGCGTCAGCTGCGCACCTGCTCCAAGGCGTACGTGAGAGGGAGCACCCCTGCGGCGATTGCCGTCAGCGAGCGCAGACCCCCGCGCCGGTCAGGGCACCGGGGGCGCAACGCATCCGAATCGCATACGCACAGCCCCGGCCAAGACCGGAAGAAAAAATCGCATTGATACCCACACCCGGCACGCTAGGCGTCCAGGACGGCCCGGGCCAACCGATTTTCACCCGCGCGTTCCTCCAGGGACCCACTTTGAGGGGCGCGGGGAACGGCGCAATCTTTGAGGAGCACGGGGGGACGGCGCAGTCTTTAGGGGCGCGGGGAACGGCGCAATCTTCTAGGGGCGCGGGGAACTGCGCGACCAGCCCCCACCGGCCGGCACCGAGCAAACAACCCGCATCCCCCAAGCCCAGCGCCAGCGAACCGTCACCTCTGATACCGCGCCAACACCAGATTCCCGTCCCCCACAAGCCGCTCACGCAACTCACCAAGCCCAATACCCCCGCTGTAGTACTCCTGAAGCGCAGGCGTAGCCACCTTGTCCTTCCACTCCGGATACCCCCGCACGGCCTGCGCCGGCGCCGACCGCAGATACCGCGCAAGCGCCGTCCCGACCGCCCACCCGTCCTCCTCGACCCGCAGCGCCGGATCCCGGAGCGCCCCCGTACCGGTCGGCAACATCCAGTCGCCGAGCGCAAGCCGCACCATGTTCCGCGGCTGGAGCAGAAAGTCGATGAACGCGGCGGCCTCCTCCTTGTGCGGACTGTCCTCCGCGACGGACAGGGTCTGCGGACTGACCCCCTGAGTGAGCCCGTCCGCACCGGCAGGCGCGGGCAGCACCTGCCATTCGAAGCCCTTCGGCGCCTGCTGCACGATCTGCTGCCGGTAGGAGAACCCGAGCGGAACCATCGCGTACTTGCCGCCGAAGAAGCCGGGCAGCGTGTCGGACCCACCGCTGCCGAGCGTCGAACTCGACGCGCTGCCATCGGTGTTGACCTGATCGTGAATGGTCCGGGGCACCACCTCGTCGCCCGCCCCGAACCGAATCCGCACCTTGCCGTCCGAGCCCCGGTGGAACAACTGCCCACCGGTCGAGAGCGACAGGTTCAGGGTCGCCGACACGGGCTCCTTGAGCGGCCAGGCCACCCCGTACTTCCCGTCACCGTCACCGTCCCCGCCACCGAGTTCATCAGTGATCGCCCTGAACTCGTCCCAGTTCCAGGGCTTTTCGGGCGTGGGAATCCGTACGCCCGACTCCCGCAACCACTCGGCATTGGCGATCAGAACGCGCGGCTCCTGGAGGAACGGCACGCCGTAGACCCCGTCCCCGAAGGTCACGGTCTCCCAACTCCGCTGCGGGATATCGGACTTGAGCCGCTCAGGCAGCAGGTCACGCAGATCCGCGAGATACCCGCCGTACGCGAAGTCCGCGAGGTCGTCCGAGGCGTCATGGATGATGTCCGGCGCCTCACCGCCCTCGAAGGACGTGAGCAGCTGGTCGTGGACACTGTCCCAACTCCCCTGTACGTACTCGACCTTGACGTCCGGATGGGCGGCGTTCCACTCCTTCACCAGCTCCTTGTTGACGTCGACGGACTCCTCCTGCCAGGCGAGGGACTGGAAGCGGAGCGTGACCCTGCCGTCCCGCGAACCGCCGTCGTCACCGTCGCCGCCGGTGCAGGCCGCACTGCCCGTGAGCAGCAGCGCCACCACCATCGCGACGAGCCGTTTCGTCCGCATCAGCTCTTCACCGCCCCGGCGAGCATTCCGCCCGTGATCCGTTTCTGGATGACCGCGAAGACGACCAGCGAGGGCAGGGTCGCCAGGAACGCGGCGGCCGCGAGGGGCCCTAGGTCCGCCACGCCCTCCGCTCCGATGAAGTGCGTGAGGACGACGGGAAGGGTCTGCTTCTCCGGGGTCTTGAGGAGCACCAGCGCGAAGAAGAACTCGTTCCACGCGCTGATGAACGCGAACAGCGCCGTGGCCACGATTCCCGGCGCGAGCAGCGGCGCGGTGATCGAGACCAGCGTCCGCAGCTTGCCGGCGCCGTCGACGGCCGCGGCCTCCTCCAGCTCGGCCGGCACGGCCCGTACGTACCCCACGAGCATCCACAGCGCGAACGGCAGCGCCCACACGACGTACACCATGATCAGACCCGGTACGGAGTTGATCAGCCGCAGGTTCTTCAGGACCAGGAACAGCGGGATGATCACCAGCACGAACGGGAACGCCTGGCTGACCACGACCCAGCCGGTCGCGGCCCGCGCGAGCCGTGTGCGGTGCCGGGCCATGACGTACGCCATCGGAGTCGCGATCAGTACGGCGATCACCGCCGCGCCGACCGCCGCGGTCAGCGAGTTCAACGCGGCGTCCAGCAGCGGCTGTTCGTCGAAGGCCTGCCGGAAGTTGGCGAGCGTCGGGTCCTTGGGGATCCAGGTCGGATGCAGACTCCCCAGCTCCCGCGGCGGTTTGAAGGCGGTCGAGATCAGCCAGAGGAAGGGGAAGGCCAGAAAGACGAGATAGGCGAGAAGCGCGAGGTACTGGCCCGCGCGAGCCGATTTCCGAGTCCTCACGCGTCCTCGCCTCCCCTGAGCCGGCCGACGAGGTGGAGGGCGAGGATCACCGAGATCACGGCGACCATCACACATCCCATCGCCGCCGCGTACCCGAACTGCCCGTAGCGGAAGGCCTCTTCGTACGCGAACAGCATCGGCAGCCGGGTGCGCCCGCCGGGTCCGCCGTTGGTCAGGACGTACACCAGGGCGAAGGAATTGAAGTTCCAGATGAAGTTGAGCGCGGTGATGGCGAGCGCGACCGGTTTGAGGGCCGGCCAGGTCACCGTGCGGAAGCGGCGCCACGCGCCCGCGCCGTCCATCGCGGCGGCCTCGTGCAGTTCGCGCGGGGTGTTCTGCAGTCCGGCGAGCAGGGCGACCGTCGTCTGGGGCATGCCCGCCCAGACGCCGACCACGATCACCGCGGGCAGGGCGGTGGCGAGGCCGGACAGCCAGTCCCGCCCGTCGCCCAGGCCCAGGTCGCGGATCGTCTCGTTGAGGATGCCCGCGTCCGGGTTGTAGACGAGCCGCCACATGATGCCGACGACCACCTCGGGCATCGCCCACGGGATGATCGCGAGCGACCGTGCCAGCCAGCGGAAGCGGAGGTTCTCGTTGAGCAGCAGGGCGAGGCCGAGGCCGAGGAGGAACTGCGGGACCGTGACCCCCACCGCCCACAGCAGGCCGATCCGGAACGAGTCCCAGAACAGGGTGTCGTGCAGCAGGTCCTGGAAGTTGAGGGTCCCGATCCACTGGGTGGGCTCGGTGCGGCCCGACTGGGAGTCGGTGAACGCGAGCGCGATGCCGTAGAGGAGCGGTCCGACGCTGAGCACCAGGATCGGGATCAGCGCGGGCAGCACCAGAAACCATGCGCCGTGGTCGACGAGACGGTCCCTCGCGCCGCCGCCTCCCCCTCCTCTGCCTCCGCCCGGCGCACCCCTCGCTGACCGTTTCACTGACCGCTTCCTCACGGTCGCCGATGTCACGGAATCAGCTCCTTCGGGCGGCTCGTACTGGTCTGGCCGTCCCGGCGGCCCTCGTCATCGTGCTGACGTACTGACACGCCGTCAAGACAGCGTGCACACCCTCCCGAGGGCTCCCACCAGTGCGAATGCGACACTGGGCGGCGTATGGCGTGATCTCGACCGCCGACGCGACGAGAACCGCACGACAACCGCACAACAACCGCACGAGAACCAAGGGCTCCACGGGAGGCGAGTGATGGACGAGGCACAGGCGCGGGACGTGCTCGCCGAGGCGGGCTTCGACCGGGGCGCGGAGCTGCTCGCGCTGGGCGAGAACGCCGTGTTCGCCGCCGGTGATCTGGTGGTCAAGGTGGGCCGCGACGCCGAACTCCTCGACCGGGCGCGGCGGGAACTGGCCATCGCCGTCTGGCTCGCAGAGGAGGGCGTCCCCGCGGTGCGGGCCGCCGAGTCCGAGGCGCGGTCCGTGTCCGGTCACCCGGTGACGGTGTGGCACCGGCTGCCCGCTTCCGTACGCCCCGCCGAGCCCGGCGATCTCGCCGAGCTGCTGCGACTGGTGCACGCCCTGCCCTCCCCCGCCTTCACGCTGCCGCGCCGCGACCTCCTTGGCGGGGTCGAGCGGTGGCTGCGGCTCGCGGGCGACACGATCGACCCGGCGGACGCCGCGTTCCTGCGGGACCGGCGCGACGGCTTCGCCACGGCCGCCGCCGCACTCACCCCGCATCTGCCGCCGGGCCCGATCCACGGCGACGCGCTGCCCCGCAACGTCCACATCGGTCCCGACGGGCCGGTCCTGGTCGACCTGGAGACCTTCTCCACCGACCTGCGCGAACACGACCTCGTGGTCATGGCCCTGTCCCGCGACCGGTACGGGCTGCCCGCCGAGGCGTACGACGCGTTCACCCGGACGTACGGCTGGGACGTACGCGAGTGGGACGGCTGCGGGGTGCTGCGCGGGGCCCGCGAGACGGCCAGCTGCGCCTGGGTCTCCCAGCACGCACCGAGCAATCCGAAGGCACTGGCGGAGTTCGAGCGCCGGGTGGCGTCACTGCGGGACGGCGACGAAACGGTTCGCTGGTATCCCTTCTGAGGCCCTCCCTCCGGGGCGAGTGCACCGGCTGCAGCGCCCCGAAGGCGAACCGAGCCAAACAAAGGGGCCCGTCAGCTCCGGCCGCGGATCGTCCCCGCCGCCCGGTCCAGTTCGGCGAGAACTGTCCGTACGGCCTTGCGGGCCGTGCGTTCGGGGCGGTGGAGGGCGTCGATGTGCCGTCGGGCCTGAACGCCGCTGAGCGGTTTGAGCACCAGCGCGGGGTGCGGGCGCATCGTCCAGCGGGGCATCAGGGCGAGGCCCCCTCCGGCGGCCACCACCTCGGCCACCACCGCGAACTCGTTGATGCGGTGGGCGAGGCGGACGCGACGGCCCGCGGCCGTGGCGATGGCGTCGATGGTCGCCACCACCGGGAAGCCGTCGTGTGCCGTGATCCAGGGCTGGTCGGCCACATCACGCGGGGTGAGCCGACGCTTGACGGCCAGCGGGTGGTCGGCGGGCATCGCCACGTCGAGCGGTTCGCGCAGGAGGGTGGTGGCCGTGACCGTGCGCGGCCAGCCCGGGGTGTGGTCGAGGCGGTGGGCGAGCACCAGGTCGTACTCCCTGGTCAGCGGCGGGAAGTCGTCCTGCGTCACATCCGCGTCGGCGAGGGACAGCTGTGGCCCCCCGGGCGCGGCGAGCGCTTGGAGCAGCAGCGGGAAGAACGCCGAGGCCGCACTGTGGAAGGCCGCCACCGACACCTCTCCGTCCGGCCGGTCGACGAACTCCGCGACGGTGTGCCGGGCCCGCTCCAGCGCCGTCTCCACCTCGATCGCCGCCCCGGCCAGGGCCTGCCCGGCGTCGGTGAGCACCAGCCGCCGCCCCTGGCGCTCGGTGAGCGGGACGGGGATCGCGCGCTGGAGCAGCCGCAGTTGCTGGGAGATCGCCGAGGGCGTCACGAGCAGCGCCTCGGCGACCGCGGTGACGCTGCCGAGTTCGCCCAGCTCACGCAGGATCCTCAGCTGCCGTTCGTCCATGTCCTCGTCCCAGTTCTCGTGCCAGTTCTCGTGCCACTCCTCGCCCCAGTCCTCGTCCCAGGGATCGCGGCGTGCCGATGTAGGGATGCTAAAGGATCGTTTAAGAAGTTGGCTCTGGGCTTCAGGGACGTGGACGGTGCAGGGTGAGCGCGTGCCCGATGCCCGCCGTACCGATGCGGTACTCCTCCTTGTCGCCCTCGTCTGGGGTTCCAGCTATCTGTCCGCCCAGACCGCCACCGCCGTACTGCCCGTACTGGTGGTGCTGTTCGCTCGGTATGCCCTGTCCGCGATCGCCTGTCTCGGTCTCGTCGCCACCGACCGGAAGTCCGGCGGATGGACCCGCGACGAGCTCCGGATCGGCGTGCCCCTGGGGGTCACCCAGGCGGCCGTCCTGGTGGTGGAGACATACGGCGTCGCCCACACGAGTGCCGCGAACGCGGGGCTGATCATCAGCCTGACCATCGTGATCACTCCCCTCCTCGACCGCTCGGGCCACCGCGGCGGCCTCCCGCTGTCCTTCTACGCGGCCGCCGGTGTGTGTCTGCTGGCCGTCGGCCTGCTCATGTCGGGCAACGGCTTCCACGCGCCCCGCCTCGGCGACCTGCTGATGCTCGCCGCGGCGCTGATCCGGGCGGTGCATGTGGCACTCGTCGGCCGGCTCACCGTGAACCGTGCGATCCGCCCGCTGCGGCTGACCACCGTGCAGACCCTTGTCGGCTCGGCTCTGTTCCTGCTGCCCGCGTCCGGCGAACTGTCCACGCTCGCCCACATCGGCTTCGCGGGCTGGGCCCAGCTGCTCTATCTCGCCCTGTTCTGCAGTGTGTTCGCCTTCCTCGCGCAGACCTGGGCGGTCCAGCGCACCTCGGCGAGCCGGGCCAGCCTCCTGCTCGGCACCGAACCGATCTGGGCCGCCGCGGTCGGCATCGCCCTGGCCGGCGACCACTTCACCCCGGTGACAGCCCTCGGCGCGACGCTGCTGATCACGGGAACGTACTGGGGCCAGTCCATCGAACGCACCCACCGCGCCACCGCCCCGCCAGAGGCGCAGCCACCGTCAGAGGCGCGGGCCCCCTCAGAGATCCGCGCCCTTCAGGGGCGCGGGGAACTGCGCGACAAGCCACAACCAACCCGCAGTTGAAGAGCAGCCCCAGCTATCGGCCGCTCCCCGCGGAGCGCCGCCCCACATCGGTCAGGTCCCGCACCGGCCACACCCCGTCCACCACCGCCGTCTCGTCCCCCTTGCGGCGCAGAAAGCTCTGGAAGTCCGCCGCCCATTCCGCGTACCACTCGATCTGGCGGCGGTGCAGCTCCGCCGGGCCGAGGGCGGCGACCTTGGGGTGGCGGGCGGCTATCGCACCGGCGAGACGGGCCGCGGCCAGGGCATCCGCCGAGGCGTCGTGGGCGGAGTCGAGCGCGATGCCGTACTCCGCGCAGACCGCTTCGAGATTCCGCTTGCCGCGGCGGTAGCGGTCCACGGAGCGGTCGATCGTGTACGGGTCGATGACCGGCGCGGGGTCGATTCCGCCGAGCCGGTCGCGCAGTGACGGCAGTCCGTACCGCCGCAGTTCGGCGGAGAGCAGCGTCAGGTCGAAGGCCGCGTTGTACGCCACGACCGGGACGCCCGACTGCCAGTACGAGACGAGGACCGAGGCGATCGCGTCGGCCACCTGGTCGGCGGGCCTGCCGTCGGCCGTCGCTCTTTCGTTGCTGATCCCGTGCACCGCCACCGCGTCCGCCGGGATCTCGACTCCCGGGTCGGCGAGCCATTCGCGGTGCCCGACCGGCTCTGTCCCCCTGACCTCGATCACGGCCCCGGTGACGATGCGCGCCTCGCGCGGATCCGTCCCGGTCGTCTCCAGGTCGAAGCCGACCAGCAATTCCCCGTGCCAACCCATGCCGGCCCCCTTCTTCGTGGTGCGATCCCCCAATGACCTCCACGATCCCATGGGCCACTGACAATCCGACGACCGCATTCCGCTTGATGCTCATCAGGCCGGTCACCCGGCCGACCGGCAGAGCCGGACACGGGCCCGTCCTGGGAGCCGTCAGGACACAGGCCGCGAATCAGCCCAAGCCACCTCGAACTCCTCGCGATACGTCCCGAAAAGCCCTTCTTCGCCGACCTCGTCCGGCTTCAACACCCGTCCCCCGCCGCGCAGCACGAGCACAGGTGCCTCCATCCCGCGCGTCCGCCGCAGATACGACTGCACGACCGCTATGCCGTCCGAGCCGTCCCCGTCGACGAGGTACGCCGTGAAGCGGGGCGTCTCGTCGTAGACCTGGATCTCGAAGGCGCCGGGATCGCGCAGCCGGGCCCGGACCCGGCGCATGTGCAGGATGTTCATCTCGACGGAGCGGCTCAACTCTCCCCGCTTGATGCCCAGTTCACGCTCGCGACGCTTGACCGCGCTGGAGGCCGGGTTCAGGAACAGCAGCCGCACCCGGCAGCCGGACTCGGCCAGCCTCACGAGCCGCCGCCCGGAGAAGTTCTGCACCAGGAGGTTGAGACCGATACCGATGGCGTCCAGTCGGCGCGCTCCGCCGAAGATGTCCTCGGCGGGGAACTGCCGCATCAGCCGCACCCGGTCCGAGTGCACACCCACCACGTCCGCGTACCGGTCGCCGACCAGGTTCTCGACCGCGTCGACGGGGAGCCGGCGTGCGGACGGCACGTCGCTGCCCGCGCCGAGTATTTCCAGGAGCTTCGCCGAGGCGCGCTCGGCCTGGGCGAGGACGGCCTCGGACAGCGCTCTGTTGCGCGAGACGACGTTGCGGGTGACTTCCAGTTCGTCCAGGGCGAGTTCGACGTCCCGGCGCTCGTCGAAGTACGGCTCGAAGCACGGCCAGTGCTGCACCATCAGCTCGCGCAGCTGGGGCAACGTGAGGAAGCTCAGGACGTTGTCGTCGGCGGGGTCGAGCAAGTAGCCCTTGCGGCGGCTGACTTCGCGTACGGCGACGGCGCGCTGCACCCACTCCTGCCCGGCGGGTCCGGCGGCGGCGACCACCCAGTCGTCCTGGCCGTGGACGGGTTCGTAGATCGGGCGCAGAACAGCGGCCACGACCGCGCGCAGCCGCTGTTCGACGAGGTTCAGCCAGATGTAGGCCCGGCCGGCCCGCTGGGCGCGCGTGCGCACCTCGCGCCAGGCGTCGGCGCCCCAGTCGAGCTCCGCTCCGATCTCCATCGGTCGCGCCAGGGACACCGCGCCCGGTGGGGCATCCGTGGAGCTCCCCTCGTGACCGCCGTCACCAGGGGGCAACTCCAGCCCTCCGGACCCCACCCGCGCACCGCCTTCCGCTCCCCCGAGCACTCCCCCAGCCAACGATCAAGGAAGGGTACTCCGGGAGCGGCCGACGGTGCAGCCGGATGGACAGGTCGTTTCTCAACTACCGTTGTCCGGCTTGCCGTTCTGATCGGCCAGCTCCGGCGGAGTGAGCGGATTCATAGCGGTGACGTCACGCGGGGCGATGGAGAAGCCCTGCCAGTGGACCGGCATGGGCTGCTGGTCCTCGTCCCTGGCGACGTGGTGGAAGCCGATGTTCACCCAGGCGACGGGGTGCGTGAGGTTCTGTCCGTTGACCCACTTGTCGACGGACTTACCGGCTCCGGTACCGCAGTTGCGCAGGTTGTTGCTGGCGAACTGCTCGCACTTCTTGTACTGGGTGAAATAGACGTCGTGCTTGGTGAAGCTGCGGCCCGGGTACTTGGAGGTGGCGCCCGGGACGAGTTCGTACGAACGGGCGTGGTCGTCCTTGTTCTTGCCGGTCGTGCTGACCACGCGCCACCAGCGCATGTTCTTGGCGTCGCCCGCGAGTTCCTTGGTGATCGGCTTGCGGGTGGTCTTGTTGCGCGGGGCCTCGCCGTTGGCGGCGGGCGGACTGACCACCGAGTCGTACTGCTCGACCTTGTTCTTGGAGTTGCCGTCGAGGCCGAAGTTGAGCCGCCAGAAGACGTTGTGGCTGTGGCTGGTGGCGTACGCCTTGGCGCCCTTGCCGATCGGCCAGCCGCGGCCGTCACCGGCGTCGTAGTCACCGGGCGAGAGGCTGCCGGTGGCGCCGACGTTCATGTTGATCGCGCCGTCGTCCGAGAAGCGCCACTCGGTGATGTACTCGTACCAGCCGACCTGGTTGACGGTGTAGACGAGCAGGTCCTTGCCCTGCTGCTGGAAGACCTTGCTCGCCGAGTCGCCCTGCATACGGTAGGCGTGGCCGCGCGAACGGGTCGTGGTGCACAGGCCCTTGACGTTCGGGTGCTCCGGGTCCCAGGCGTCCGGGACCTTGACCGTCTTGATGGTGCCGCCGGGGCACTCGCCGGGGGCCATGTCCATCAGGCCCTGGCCGAATCCGGCGCCGGTGAGGTCGTCGTACTCGACCGAGCCGTCGTCGTAGGGGACGTGGATCTGGGCGAGCTTCGCGCTCGTCAGGACACGTATGGGGGCCGCTTCGCCCTTGGGCTGGTACGAGACGTTCTCCAGGACGAGCCCGGCCTCGGTCTCGTAGTGCCAGCACATCGACCACTTGGTGCCGGTGGTGAGCGTCTGCTCGATCTTGTACGCCGCGCTGCAGTCGGCGGCCGCCGCGGGGGCAGCCTTGGGCTGGGCGACGGCCGGTCCCGCGGCCGTGGTGGCGCCGACGGTCAGGGCGGCCACCGAGAGGCCCACCGCCGTCCGCCTGCGGGCGCGACCGATGTTGTTCACGCGCATGAAGAAATGACTCCCTTGCACAAGCAGGAAAGTTGGAAAGGTGAACCGACTCCCGGTGCTCCGAGGCCGGTGAACGCGAGAGGCCGAACGGAAGGGAAGGTCAGCCGACCTTGGCGATCTTCCGGGCGCTCAGATCGACGACCAGGTCACGGCTGTCGATCCAGGGACCGTTCTTGGCCTTCACGAAGAGCCGCAGGCAGCGGTGCTTGCCGCAGTCGGCGAGAGCCGCGGGCGTACCGGCGTTCGCCCGGTAGACCATGCTGTTGAGCAACAGCTGGTCGGGAGTGGTCAGCTCCTTGCCGGTGGCGTCCTTGAAGTCGGCCTTCAGACCGGCGCCGAGCCGGTCGGCGATCAGGAGCTGCGCGGCCTCGACGGTCTCGGCACGGCTGAGCGGCGGCTGGACACCGCGCTGGGTGTCGGTCCCTTCGACCTTGCCGGTGTCGAGGTTCACGGTCTTGGTGACGAGCGAGTCGTCCTTGTAGTCGTAGAACGACACCTCGGCGCGGCGCGGCGCGTTCGGGTCGTCCAGTTCGCTCTCGTCGGGCTCGGCGAGGTCGACGGTGATCCGCTGGGGACCCTTGTCGCCCTCGACGTTCTCGCTGCTGCGGAACAGCTGCTGGTCGAGGGCGAGCTTCTCGACACGCTCGGTCTCGTCGTCGGTGAGCGGGTCGCGTCCCTTGCCCTTGTCGCCCTCGGCCGGGGCGTCCTCGACGACGCCGGGCTGCACGGCCCCCTGAGCCTGGTCCTGGCTCTGTCCGGCCTGCTGGGAGGTCTGGCCCGCCCCGTTGCCGCCACCGGAGTCGTCGGCGCCCGCCGAGCCCGGCAGGGTGACCCCGACCATGACGGCGGTCCCGGCGACCGCGATGGCCGCACCCGCCACCACCTTGCCCAGATGGCGGTGCACTATCGTGCGCACATTTCCCCCTACTCCCCCTGCATCTCTAGGAGTCGCTCGAGTCCCACTGGTTCGGCATACCGCGTATGCACTGGTCGCTCGGTAAGAGGGACGTAAGTCATAGGTGGTTCCATCACTTTCGGGGAGACTCGGGCGGGAGTCGCCCCCGGCGACGCCGTACAACTGGAAGAGTTGCATCCATGCAGGTCTGGCCTGGACAGGCGTACCCACTCGGTGCCACGTACGACGGCGCCGGTACCAACTTCGCGGTCTTCTCGGAGGCCGCCGACCGGATCGAGCTGTGTCTGCTGCACGACGACGGCTCGGAGACGGCGATAGAGCTGCGCGAGACCGACGCGTTCGTACGGCACGCGTACCTGCCCGGCATCATGCCGGGCCAGCGGTACGGCTTCCGTGTGCACGGTCCGTACGCGCCCGAGCGGGGGCAGCGCTGCAACTCCGCGAAGCTGCTGCTCGACCCCTACGCGAAGGCCATAAGCGGCGGCATCGAATGGGGCGAGGAGGTGTACGGCTACCACTTCGGGTCGCCGGGCAGGCGCAACGACCTGGACTCGGCGCCCCACACGATGAGTTCCGTGGTGGTCAACCCGTACTTCGACTGGGGCGACGACCGGCGCCCGCGCACCGAGTACCACCACACGCTCCTGTACGAGGCCCATGTGAAGGGCCTGACGATGCGGCACCCGGGGCTGCCCGACGAGCTGCGCGGCACATACGCGGCGCTCGCCCACCCCGCCATCATCGAACACCTGACCGAACTGGGCGTCACGGCACTGGAACTGATGCCCGTTCACCAGTTCGTGAACGACCACCGTCTGGTCGACATGGGCCTCAACAACTACTGGGGCTACAACACCATCGGTTTCTTCGCCCCGCACAACGCGTACGCCTCCTGGGGCGACCGCGGACAGCAGGTCCTGGAGTTCAAGTCCGCTGTACGGGCACTGCACGAGGCCGGTATCGAGGTCATCCTCGACGTGGTCTACAACCACACCGCCGAGGGCAACCACCTGGGGCCGACGCTGTCCTTCAAGGGGCTCGACAACGCCTCGTACTACCGGCTGACGGACGATCCCCGCTACTACATGGACACCACGGGGACGGGCAACTCGCTGCTCATGCGCTCCCCGCACGTGCTCCAGCTGATCATGGACTCGCTGCGCTACTGGGTCACCGAGATGCACGTCGACGGGTTCCGCTTCGACCTGGCGGCGACCCTGGCCCGGCAGTTCCACGAGGTGGACCGGCTGTCGTCGTTCTTCGACCTCGTGCAGCAGGACCCCGTGGTCTCCCAGGTGAAGCTGATCGCCGAACCCTGGGACGTCGGCGAGGGCGGCTACCAGGTGGGCAACTTCCCGCCCCTGTGGACCGAGTGGAACGGAAAGTACCGCGACACCGTACGGGACATGTGGCGCGGCGAGCCGCAGACGCTCGCGGAGTTCGCGTCCCGGCTCACGGGCTCCTCGGACCTCTACCAGGACGACGGGCGGCGCCCGCTGGCATCCATCAACTTCGTCACCTGCCACGACGGGTTCACGCTGCACGACCTGGTGTCGTACAACGAGAAGCGCAACGACGCGAACGGCGAGGACAACCGCGACGGCGAGAGCCACAACCGGTCGTGGAACTGCGGGGCCGAGGGCGACACCGACGACCCGGAGGTCCTGGAACTGCGGGCGCGCCAGATGCGCAACTTCACCGCGACGCTGATGCTCTCCCAGGGCGTGCCGATGCTGAGCCACGGCGACGAGTTCGGGCGCACGCAGAGCGGCAACAACAACGCGTACTGCCAGGACAACGAGCTGTCCTGGGTGCCGTGGCCCGAGAACACCGAGGGCGAGGGCGACGCCGCGCTGCTGGAGTTCACCCGCGCGATGGTCTGGCTGCGCCGGGACCATCCGGTGTTCCGGCGGCGCCGGTTCTTCCACGGCCGGCCCGTGGAGGGCACCCACGACGAGCTGTCGGACATCGCCTGGTTCACCCCCGAGGGCGAGGAGATGACCCAGCGCGACTGGAACTCCACGCAGGCGCGGGCCCTGTCGGTGTTCCTCAACGGCAACGCGATCTCGGAACCGGGGCCGCGCGGTGAGCGCATCGGCGACGACTCGTTCCTGCTGATGTTCAACGCCTCGCCGAAGACCCTGGAGTTCGTGGTGCCGGTCAACCACGGGCGCCAGTGGCAGGTCGTCGTCGACACGGCGCGGCCGTCCGGCCTGGAACGCGGCACAGGCGCGAAGGTCCAGGCGGGCGACCGCCTGTCCTTGGTCGACCGAAGCATGATGGTGCTGCAGCGACCGGCGTAGACGGACAGACAAGCTCCGGTGGCACCCCGCGCCCTTCAGGGGCGCGGGGAACTGCGCGCTCAGCCACAGCGAACCCGCACCTTCAAACGGCGCACCCCGCGAAGGGCAAGCGTGTCGATGACACAAACCGCCCCCGGGCGGGTACGTAGGTTCCCATGACACCTGAGCGTCCCGACCCGGTGGCCCCCGCCGCGCCGACCGCCACCTACCGGCTCCAGCTGCAACCGGAGTTCCCCTTCGGGGCGGCCGAGGCGGCCGTCCCGTATCTGGCCTCGCTCGGCGTCTCGCATCTGCATCTGTCGCCGGTCCTGGAGTCGGTTCCGGGTTCGGCGCACGGCTACGACGTCGTGGACCACGCGCGCGTGCGGGACGAACTCGGCGGCGAGACGGGGCTGCGGTCCCTTTCGCGCTCCGCGCGGGAGCACGGTCTTGGCCTCGTGGTGGACATCGTGCCGAACCACATGGCGATGACCCCGCGCCACAACCACGCCCTGTGGGAGGTCCTGCGCGAGGGCCCGGACTCGCCGTACGCGCGCTGGTTCGACATCGACTGGCGGGCCCACGAGGGGCGCGTACTGCTGCCGGCGCTGGGGCAGCCGCTCGGCGCGGAGATCAGCGCCTTGGAGGTCGACGGGGACGTCCTGCGCTACTACGACCACGTGTTCCCGCTGCGGGCCGGCACGGAGAAGCTGCCGCTGCCCCGGCTGCTGGACGCGCAGTGGTACCGCCTGGGGTGGTGGCGGCTGGCCCGCACCGAGCTCAACTACCGGCGGTTCTTCAGCATCTCGGAGCTCATCGGGGTGCGCGTGGAGGACCCGGAGGTGTTCGCGGCCACGCACGGGAAGATCCTCCAGCTGCTGGACGAGGGCGTGGTGGAAGGGCTGCGGATCGACCACCCGGACGGCCTCGCCGACCCCGACGCGTACCTCCGCCGTCTCCACGAGGCGACGGGCGGGCGCTGGACGGTCGTCGAGAAGATCCTCGCGGACGGCGAGCCGCTGCCCGCCGCCTGGCCGGTCGCGGGCACCACCGGATACGACGCGCTGCGGCACGTGGACGGCCTTTTCACGGACCCGGCGGGCGCGGGGGAACTCCTCGGCCAGTACCGGCGTTTCGCGGCCCCCCAGGCCGATCGTGGGGGCGTCTGGGAGGCGACCGTGCGGCGGGCCGCGTACAAGGTGGTCCATCACGAGCTGGCCGCCGAGGTCGACCGGCTCACGCGCGAGGCGGACCGCCTGTGCCGCACCTCGCCCGACACCGCGCTGCGCGACCGCGCCACCTGGGCCCTGCGCACCGCGCTGCGGGAGCTCCTCGTCCGCATGGAGGTCTACCGGCCCTACACCTCCGGGGACGCCGCGACGGTCGTCACCGAGGAGGCCGCGGACGAGTCGCGCCAGGCCTTCCAGGTGCCCGAGGAGGCCCAGGCGGTCGATCTCGTACGGGACCTGGTGCTCGGCCGGATCGGCGAGGGACCCGAGTACGAGGCGTTCCGGGCGCGGTTCGCGCAGACCGCGTCGGCGCTGCGGGCCAAGTCCGTGGAGGACACCGCGTTCTACCGGTACGTTCCGCTGCTGTCGGCGACCGAGGTGGGCGGCGAACCGGGGTCCCCGGGCGTGTCCCCGGAGGACTTCCACGCGTACTGCGCGCGCGTGCAGCGCGACTGGCCCGCCACCGGCACCGTCCTGTCCACGCACGACACGAAGCGCAGCGCCGACGTACGGGCGGCGATCTCGGTGCTCACGCAGATGCCGTCGCGCTGGGCCGACCTGCTGGCCGAGGTGACCGGGTGGACGGCGGCCGAAGGGGTCGGCGCGCCGGATCCGCAGGTGGCCTGGGCCGCGTGGCAGACGGCGGTCGGGCTCGGTCCCGCGGCCGGGGAGCGGCTCCAGGGCGCGCTGCTGAAGCACGTCCGCGAGGCGGGCCTCGGCACCTCGTGGACCGAGCAGGATCCCGCGTACGAGGCCGCCGTGGCGGAGTTCCTGAAGGCGGGGCCGTGCGGGACGCCGGGGCAGCTGGTGGCGGGGTTCAGGAGTTCCGTCGAGCCGCATGTGCGCGCGAACGTCCTGGGGGCCGCGCTGGTCCATCTGACGATGCCGGGCGTGCCGGATCTCTACCAGGGCACGGAGGTCGAGTACCGGGCTCTGGTGGACCCGGACAACCGGCGGCCCGCGGACTTCCCGCCGGTCGACCCGGACGGCCTGTCCGCCGAGAAGGCCGCGCTCACCGGGGCCGCGCTGCGGCTGCGCGGGCGGCGGCCGGCCGTCTTCGGTGAGTCGGCGACGTACACGCCGCTTCTCGCGGAGGGTCCTGGCGCCGCGCACTGTGTGGCGTTCGTGCGCTCCGGGGAGGTGGTCACGGCCGTGACCCGGCTGTCGCTGCGCCTGGAGGAGGCGGGCGGCTGGCGCGACACGGTCCTGGCGCTGCCCGCGGGGCGGTGGGCGGACCCGCTCGCTCCGGGACGGGAGTTCACGGGGCACGCGCGCGTGGAGGAGCTTTTCGGACCGTTGCCCGTGGTGCTGCTGGAGCGGATCGACGACTCCGGTGCCGGCTCCGGGGCGAGCGGCTGACCGGCGGCTCCCCGGCGGAGGGCACGGGCCGCGCGTGCCGTCCGGGGGTGAATTGCCCCCCGGCTACCGGTAAATGCTGCTGGGCGCTCCCCGGTGGCGCCCCTTCACGTCCTTGACAGTTCCTCCGGTCCGTGGAGTACTGCGGATTGCGACGCCGGGCGGACCTAGTCGGGGGTGAGTCTCCTGCCGGAGCTGCGCTACCCCAGTGTGACCGAAATCGTCTCCTCGGCCCGGGCGTTGGCGGCCCACCGGCCGGGCCTCTGTTCGCTCAGACAGGTCGGTTCCTCGCGCGCCGGCCGGCCGCTGCACCTGCTCTCCCTGGGCCACGCCGCGCGCTCGGTGCTGGTCGTCGCGGGCGCCCACGCCAACGAGCCCACGGGCGGCTCCACCCTGCTGTCGCTGGCCGAACGGGTGCTGCGCGAGCGGGAGTTGCGGGCCGACACCTCCTGGCACTTCCTGCTCTGCGCGGACCCGGACGGCGCCAGCCTCCATGTGACGCCGGCGCCGCGCACCCTGCTCGACTACCACCTCGGCTTCTTCCGCCCGGCGGGCCCCGAGCAGCCCGAGTGGTCGCCGTCGGTGCTGCCGCCCGACCGGCTGCCTCCGGAGACGCGGGCCCTGACCCGGGTCATCGACGAACTGCGCCCCTACCTCCAGGTGACCCTCCACGGAACGGATCTCGGCGGCAGCTGGGTGCAGTTGACCAAGGACGTCCCGGGTCTCGCCGAACCGTTCGCCAAGTCCGCGGCGGAGCTGAACATCCCGGTGGAGACGGGCGCCTCGGACGCCGCCGGCTGGCCCGCCTCCGGACCGGGTGTGCATGTGATGCCCGCCCCGGGCTCGGACCTGGCGTACCCGAGCATGCCGGACGACGCCCGGCACAGCACCTGGTACCACGCCCACCGGTACGGCGGTCTGACCGCGGTCGTCGAGGTGCCGATGTGGGCGAGCGACCTGGTCGACGATCCCGCGCCGCATCCCGCCCCTGCGGCGGCGCTGCGACGTCTGGCGCGTCGCCTCCTCCAGGACGCGATCCAGGTCGAGAGCGTCCTCGCCGAGGTGCTGCCGCGCCTTCCCGGGCCGGACGGACCCCTGCTGCGCGCCGCCAAGTGGGCGCTGGAGCTGGTGCCGGGGCTGGCGGGCGACTGGGCGCAGACGCCGCCCGCGGACTCGACGATGGCGTACGTGGGCAGCGTGGACGCGTTCGGCCGACGGCTCCCGCTGCGGGCCGCGGCGATGCTCCTGCGGGTCCTCCAGGAGACCGACGACCGCGCCGCACCCCCTCTGGAGCGCCTGGTCGCGTCCTGGAGCGAGGCCTTCGCGGAGCGCTTCAGGGCGCGCTGGGTGCCGCTGGAGCACCAGGTCGAACACCAGAGCCGCACGGTGGTGGCGGCGGCCCGGCACGCCAGGGACCGGGCGGCGTGAGGCACGCGCGCGTGAGGGCTGCTTCCTGCGGCACACGCGCATGCCTGGCGGTGGGCTCGCGCGCGTGCCCGGCGGTTCGGTGCGAACGGCTCAGTCCGACAGGGCGAACACCGATCCCGTGCGCGCCGCCATCACACAGGAGTTGGAGTGGGTCTCCTTGTAGGTGATCGCACGGCCGCCCCACTCCCCGCGCGCGGAGGTGGTCACCGGCGCGTAGATCATCGGGCAGTAGACCTCCTTGGGCGGGATGCGGCCGATGTCGCCGCCCGCGGCCCGGAGTTCCGCGCAGGCCCGTGCCGCGTGCGCGTGGCCCTGGGGCGGGTCGCACAACAGCAGCGTGCCGCGCGTGTCGCTGGAGCGGGCGTCGCCGCGGGTGACGGTGACGTAGAGCCAGTTGCCCGCGATCCGCTCCGGGGGCGCCGCCGCCCGGGCCGGCACCGAGCCCGCCACGAGGAGGGCGCAGACGGTCAGCAGACAGGCCCGTACGGCGGCCCTCGCTTTGTGAGTGTTCGTCATTGCCTGTGCATCGGCACACGAGGCCCCGAGGCCCACCCCGACTCACTCGAACGGCACTTCGGCCCTCCTCGGGGGCGTGCCGAGCGGACTCGCGCCGGGCGGCGGGACGGGTGCCTGGTGCCGGGCCAGGTCGAACGCGGCGAGCACCACGCGCGCGTGGTACTCGACCTGCCGCGCCACCGGGATCCAGCGGGCCCCGTGGCCGTCGTGGTAGTCCGCGCACCACTCGTCGATGAGCCGGTCGAGGTCCGCCGTGGCGCCGGACGGGTCCTGCCCGGCGGCGGTCACCAACTGGCGCAGCAGCCCCGCCGTGCGCAGCGCTATCCGCCGCCCGGAGATGCGCAGCGCGGTCAGCCGGGCGGTGTCGAGCGGCGGCAGCGGACGCGCGCCGCCGTCCGCGTCGGTGTCCGGACCGGTGTCGGGGTCCCAGGAGTCGGCGAGGCCGGGGCCGACCAGTAAATAGTCGTCGACCGGCGCGAGGAGACGGTCCGCGTCCCGAGCCGTGTCCAGGGAGGGGCGGATACGGGCCAGCAGGACCTCCAGAAGGGCCGTGTCGCGCCGCAGCGTGCGGCTGACGGCCCGCAGGGCCCCGTCGGTGTCCGCGGGCGCCGAGCCGTCCCCCACGGCCGCCACGCCCCACATGGGCGCCTCGACGACGGCGGTCACCGTGCCGTACGCGTGCGGGTGGAACCAGGTGGACTCGACGGCCGCCTCCGTGATGGCCGCGGCCAGGTCGCCGCGACGCGGGGGCGGGATCCGGTAGACCGCGGGCCCGAGGCTGGGCCAGTACAGCGTGTCGTACGGGCCGAGTTCCAGTGGGATGCCCAGGCGCCCCGCGATGTGCGCGAGGCGCGGCGCGAGGCCGGGCAGGTCGCGGGTCAGCTCGACGAAGCCGCCGCCCACGTCGACACCGTGCAGGGAGCACTGGAAGAAGGGCCGCAGTTCGTCCTGGAGGGCGAGCAGGGCGCGGGTCTCCGGCAGGGCGGCCGCCGCCGCTCCGTCGGGCAGCCACTCGGGCTGTTCGAGGAAGCCGGGGCGGAAGAAGTGCCGGAAGTAGTGGCCGAGGGTGTACGGGCCCGACAGCCAGCCCTCGTTGCGGCGGGCGCCGTCGGGGTCGAGGCACAGCAGGAGGTTCCAGGTCACGTCGGCGCCGTCGCACAACCGGGGGTCGGCGAGGGCCCGTTCGGCGAGCCGCAGGGCGGTGGCGCCGCCGACCGGCTCGTTGGCGTGGGGTCCCGCGACGACCAGGGCCTGCCTGCTGCCGTGTCCGACGGACAGCAGCAACAGGGGCAGTCCGGCCCGTGACGTGCCCACTTGGCGCAGCCGGGCGTCCCGTGGG
Organism: Streptomyces sp. NPDC058697; assembly: GCF_042715345.1. NCBI lineage: Bacteria > Bacillati > Actinomycetota > Actinomycetes > Kitasatosporales > Streptomycetaceae > Streptomyces > Streptomyces sp. NPDC058697. The sequence goes on along the minus strand of NZ_JBHXSU010000003.1, from coordinate 479,581 downwards.
CGGCGGTCGACGAGCGCGGCCGCCCGCACGCCAAGCTCATCGACGGACAGGTAGCGGAGGAGTGGCGGCAGCGTATTGACCTCCGCTGTGAAGAGCCATCGGTTCACTAGGTGTGCATGGCGTACGCACAGTGAGTCACGACTACGGAGGTACGTCAACACCACGGCAGAGGCGAAACGTTCACATCAGCCGGGTCGACCCGGCAGAGACTTCAACTTCGCGCCCCTCCAGGGGCGCGGGGAACTGCGCGACCAGCCACAGCGGACCCGCAGCCGACGAACCGGCAGCCGCAGGACCGCCCTCCCGCACAGCGAAGCGTCAGTCCGCAGCAAGCCGAAACGCCATCCGCCCAAAACTGACCTGGTCCCCGACCTGGACAACGGCGGCCCCGATCACCCGCCGCCCGTTCACCGACGTGCCATTGGTCGAGCCCAGATCCCGCAGCACCCACATCCCGCCCTGGCGGATGAGTTCGGCGTGCACCCGGGACACCGTCTCGTGGCTGAGCCGAAGACCGCTGGCCGGGTCGCGCCCGATGCGCAGCGGATACCGGTTCTCCGGCCGCGGCAGCAGCAGCTTGGGAAGCTTCTCGGCCTGCCACGCCCTGCGCAGCCGCACGGTGAAGCCGGAGACCGCCTCGACCGCGCCGAACAGCGCCCGCGACCAACGGTTCTCCGTCTGCAGGTCGGCGGTGAGCGCGGCGAGTTCGTCCAAGGTGCGGGCGGCGAAGGCGAGTTCCATCCGCTGTACGAACGTGTCGTGGGAGAGCCTTCCCAGGGCGACGCCCTCCCGCAGCACCCTCAGCGCCCGGTCGCGCTCGGCGTCCGACAACCGCGCGGGAGCGGGATAGGTGTGGAACTCGGAGGACGACGTCACGCAGCCGATTGTCTGGCAGCACGGCCGGAGTGTCCAGAAAACGCAGCACTTCAGAGCAGTACCTACGTCGGATCCGGTCCTTTCAAGTCGTTGGATCCGGAGGATTCGAAGGTGAATTGATCTCGTTTGACGCACCATGGGACCGGCGACGTCACGGTGAGCAGACGAGGGAGAACCGTCCGTGCAGTTCGAGGTGTGGGCACCACAGGCCGACCGCATGACGCTCCACTGCGCGGACACCACGCGCGCGCTGGAGCCCGATCCGGAGCGCGTGGGGTGGTGGACGGGAGAGGCCGAGGCGCAGGACGGGACGCGGTACGGGTTCGCGGTGGACGACGGCCCCGTGCTGCCCGATCCGCGCTCGCGCCGGCAGCCGGACGGGCCCGACGGGCTGAGCGCGGTCGTCGACCACGAGCGGTACGCGTGGCGTACGGAGTGGGCGGGGCGCGGGCTGCCGGGCGCCGTGCTGTACGAGCTGCACGTGGGCACGTACACCCGCGAGGGGACCCTGGACGCGGCCGCCGGGCGGCTCGGGCATCTGGTGGAACTGGGCGTGACGCACGTCGAGTTGATGCCGCTGTGCCCGTTCCCGGGGCGGCACGGCTGGGGGTACGAGGGCGTGTCGCTGTGGGCGGTGCACGAGCCGTACGGCGGTCCCGAGGCCCTGAAACGCTTCGTCGACCGGGCGCACGAGCTGGGCCTCGGTGTCGTCTTGGACGTCGTGCACAACCACCTGGGGCCGTCCGGCAACTATCTGCCCGCCTTCGGGCCGTACTTCACGGAGACGCACCACACGCCCTGGGGCTCGGCCGTGAACCTGGACGCGCCCGGTTCGGACGAGGTGCGTGCGTTCCTGCTCGGCAGCGCGCTGGCGTGGCTGCGCGACTACCGGTTCGACGGGCTGCGCCTGGACGCCGTGCACGCGCTGCACGACACGCGCGCGTGCCACTTCCTGGAGGAACTGTCGGCCGCCGTGGACACGTTCTCCGAGGAGCAGGGCCGCCCGCTGTTCCTGATCGCCGAGTCGGACCTGGCGGACCCGCGGATCATCACGCCCCGCAAGGAGAACGGGCTCGGGCTGCACGCGCAGTGGAACGACGACTTCCACCACGCGCTGCACACCGCGCTGACCGGTGAGGCGCAGGGCTACTACGCGGACTTCGGCCGGTCCCCCCTCGCCTCGGTCGCCAAGACGCTGACCTCGGGCTTCTTCCACGACGGTACGTATTCGAGCTTCCGCGGTCGCCGGCACGGCCGCCCGCTGGACCTCACGAAGGTCTCCGCACACCGCCTCCTGGGGTACACGCAGACCCACGACCAGATCGGCAACCGCGCCCAGGGCGACCGGCTCTCGGCGTCCCTCTCCCCCGGCCTGCTGGCCTGCGCGGCCGCGCTGACGCTGACCGGGCCGTTCACGCCGATGCTGTTCATGGGCGAGGAGTGGGCGGCGGGCACGCCCTGGCAGTTCTTCACCGACCACACGGATCCCGAACTCGCGGAGGCCGTACGCCGGGGCAGGCGCCGGGAGTTCGCGGCGCACGGGTGGGCCGAGGAGGACGTTCCCGACCCGCAGGACCCCGCCACCCGTAACCGCTCCTGCCTGGACTGGGCCGAACCGGAGAACGGGCTCCACGCGCGCGTGCTCGACTGGTACCGCGAACTCATCGCCCTGCGGCACACCCAGCCGGACCTCTCCGATCCCGACCTCGCGGACGTCAAGGTCGCCTTCGACGAGCGCACCCGCTGGCTCGCCTTCCGGCGCGGTGACGTCCGGGTGGCCGTGAACCTCGGCAAGGACCCCGCGGCGATCCCCCTCGGCACCCGGCCGGCCCGCGTACTGGCGGCGTGGGAGCCGGTGGAGGTGCCGGGCGAGGACGGGGTGCTGAGCCTGCCGGGCGAGTCGTGCGTGGTGCTTCTGCAGGCGTGACGGGCGCGGCGGGCGGGGCGCCGACGGGGCCGACGGGGATGGTGCCATCCGGCGCCGGGGTCACGTAAACGCTTGCGCAAGCGTTTACGCGCGCCGCCCCCGGCCCACCCCCGGCCCAGTTCTCGAACTCCCTTACAGCGTCTCGTCCGTCTCGTCCCGCAGTTCCGTGACCCGTTCCAGGAGGATCGCCTCCCAGGAGCGCCGCAGTTGGGAGCGGAGGAGCGGCAAGGGGCTGTTGTCGTGGTTGCGGAGGCGGTCGGCGAGGCGGGTGAGGGTGTCGCAGCGGGCGAGCCACAGGCCGCGCAGACAGGGGCGGGCGCCGTAACCGGCGAGGGTGGCCGCGCGGACGGCGGCGGGGGCTCCGACGGCGAGGGCGAGGCCCGCGATGTCCTCGGCCGGGTCGCCGACCACCGCGTCGGTCCAGTCGAGGACGCCGCGCACGCGCCCGTCGGCGCTGACCACGAGGTGCTCGCCCTTGAGGTCGTGGTGGACGAGGAAGGCGGCGCCGGGCTGCGCGGCGAGCTGACCGGCCGCGGGCACGGTCAGCTGCTGGAGCCGGGCGGGGTCGAACTCGTCGGCGGCGGCGAGCTGTTCGGCGGCGCGTTCGGCGGCGGTCCGGAGCACTTCGAGGGACCGGGGCGCGGCCCGGGGCACCCCGAACGCCTCCGCCTGGCGCACCGGCACCTCGCGCAGCCCCGTGAGCAGTCCCGCCAGGTCGGCCTCGCCCACGGCGGAGACGTCCTGCCGCTCGCCGGAGCCGCCCGGGATGAGCGTGTCGAGCGTGTACGTCAGACCGCTCGCCCACTCGCCGTGCGCGATGCTCACCGGCACGGAGACGCCGATGTGGGGGCGCACCAGGTCGCGCAGCCGCAGTTCGCGCCGCTGGCGCAGGGCGGCCTCGCGGTCCGGGGCGAGCCGCAGCACATGGCGTGCGCCCACGAACCAGGTGGAGTGCTCGCCGCCCTCGGCGACGGGCCGGATCTCGGGCCCGCCGCCGTCCGGAAGGAGGGAGCGTACGAGGCGTCGCACGGTGTCCGCGGTGGGTGTCGTTGCCTGGGTCATGGTCGCGCCGTCTGCCGTTCGGGGTCCGGGTCTCCTGGGGGGTGGTCAGTGCACGACGGCCAACTCCCGGGAGGTGTTGTTGAGGCGGCGTCCGCCGTCCTCGGTGACCGTCACGATGTCCTCTATCCGTACGCCGAAACGGCCCGGCAGATAGATTCCGGGCTCTACGGAGAAGCACATCCCGGGCACGAGCGGCTGTTCCTCGCCCTCGATCATGTAGGGCGGTTCATGGGTGGTGACGCCGATGCCGTGCCCGGTGCGATGGATGAAGCGGTCGCCGTACCCGGCCTCGGTGATGTGCGCGCGGGCGACCCGGTCGACGTCCTGGCAGGCGATGCCCGGCCGTACGGCCCGGAACGCCGCCTCCTGGGCCTCGCGGACGACGTCGTGGACCCGCCGCTCCTCGGCGCTCGGCTCGCCGACGTGCACGGTGCGGGAGGTGTCGGAGCCGTAGCCGTGCTTCAGTCCCCCGAAGTCGAGGACGACCATGTCGCCGTTCTCGATGACGCGTTCGCCCGCCTCGTGGTGCGGGTTGGCGCCGTTCGGTCCCGACCCGACGACCGTGAAGTCGACCTGTGAGTGCCCGAACCGCCGCAGCAGGCCGGCGAGATCACCGGCGACCTCCGACTCGCGGCGACCGGCGAAGGAGACCTTGAGGATCTCCTCGTACGTCGCGTCGGCGGCCTCTCCCGCCGCAGTCAGCCGCTCCAGTTCCGCCGCGTCCTTGACTGCCCGGAGCATCGGCAGGCCCTCGGTGAGGGAGACGTACGAGGTGCCGGGCAGTGCCTTCTGGAGGCCCAGCAGATGCAGCGCCCAGGCGTTGTCGCTGACCACGAAGCGGCCCGAGGCGTCGAGGAGCGGGGCCGTCGTCGCGTGCGGGTCCTTGCCGTCGGTCCAGTCGCGCAGGGTCAGCGCGGGCGCGCCCGCCGCCTTCTCGGCGTCCGGGGCCTCCAGGGTGGGCACGACGAGCACGGGGTCCTGTCCGGGGGCGAGCACCAGCAGGGTGAGCCGCTCGGTGGCCGCGGGCGGGGCGTAGCCGGTGAGCCAGACGAGGTCGGGTCCGGGTGCGACCAGTACCCCGGCGAGCCCCGCGTCGGCGGCGGCCCGCGCGGCGCGCTCCATCCGTGCCTGGTAGTCGTCGGCGGTGAAGGGCGCGGGCGTGCCGGTCATCCGGGCCTCCGTGGGTCATAAGGGGCTACGGGCAGCATCCTGCCCGGACAGCGGGGGCGGCGCGAGCCGGTCGGCGCGACTTTCGCGACGGCGCCTTCCGGTGACGGCATCAGCTCTCCAGCCTGCGCCGCACGCCGGCCCGGGACAGCACGGTCTTCATCCGGCCGACGAACCAGACGTACAGGCCGTAGTAGCCGATCTCGTAGCCCGCATCGTGGCCCGGTGGAGGGAGCGCGGCCAGACATCCAACGATCCCCGATTGCCCAACCATTAGTTCTAATGCTTGGATACGCTCAAGCCATTAAGTGCCACCCAGGGGAGGCGGAAACCACCATGCTCGTGCTCGCGCACATCAGCGACCTGCATCTCGACGGGACCGGGCGGGCGACGGAGCGCGCCGAGCGGGTGCGGGACCGGCTGTGGGAGCTGCCGGGTCCGGTGGACGCCCTGCTGGTCACCGGGGACATCGCGGACCACGGGACGGAGGCCGAGTACGAGGAGGCCGCGCGCATCCTGGGCCTGCGCGACCGCGGCGCCCCCTTCCCCGTACTGACGTGTCCGGGCAACCACGACAGCCGCGCGCCCTACCGCAAGGCACTGCTCGGCGAACCGGCGGGCGACGGGCCGGTCAACAGCGTGCGGGTCTTCGACGACGCGGCCGTCCTGATGTGCGACTCCAGCGTGCCGGGCAGCGACGAGGGAGAGCTGGACGAGGAGACGTACGCCTGGATCGAGGAGACGCTCGACGAACTCGACGGGCTGCCTGCGCTGCTCGCCTTCCACCACCCGCCGGTGGCACTGCACCATCCGCTGCCGGACGCGTACCGGTTGCGCCGGCCGTCGGCGCTGGCCGCGCTGCTGGCGCGCAGGAGCGAGGTCGCCGGGATCATCACCGGGCACGCCCACACGCCCGCGGCCACGACGTTCGGCGGGCGGCCGCTCGTTGTCGGGCCCGGAGTGACCTGGACGCTGCGGCTGCCGTGGGAGGGCGAGGGGACGGCGGACCGGGAGGCGCCTCCCGGATTCGCCTTCCATGTGCTCGACGACGAGGGCCGGTTGACGAGCCACTTCCGGGTGGCCGGTTGACCCGTCAGGTGACGACGCCGGGGGTCACCGACAGCTGCTGGTAGCCGCCGCTCGCGTGCCGCAGTGTGAGCCTGACCGCCGTGCCGGGGCGCGCGGCGGCGACGGCCCGCGCGAGGTCGGCGGCCGAGTCGACACGGGTTCTGCCGAGGACGAGCAGGACGTCACCCCGTACGAGACCCGCGGTGTAGCCGGGCCCGGGGACGTGCACGCCGACGAGGAGCGCGCCCGGGCCGTTGGGGGCGTCGACAGCCTCCACGCCGAGGGTGGGCCGCTCCTGGGGCGAGTCGTTCCGCGGATCCCGGGACGGATTCTTCGACGAGGCGGAACTCCCCGCACCCGGGGCCGACTTGGAGCCGCCGGGCCCCTGAGCCGGGCCCTCCGCCGACCCTTGCGGCGGGCCGGAAGCCCCGGGGGCGCCGCCCGCTCCACCGGCCTCCCTCTGCAGGTCGGCCAGCTTGCTCATCCCGATCACCGTGGCGCCCACGGTGCCGAGGCCGATCCCCGACAGCACGAGGACCGCCCCGACGAACAGGCTGAACAGCAGGGTCATGAGCCGTCGCCCGCGCCGGCGTGCGGCGTGCGGGCGGCGGACCGTGCCGGGCGGGCGGCCGCCGCCCGGCTCCCGGCCCGGCATCGGCTTGGGACGCAACGCGGTCTGTTCCATGGATCATCGCCTCCGGCCAGAGCCCTACCCTCCGCACCGGCGCATCACGATCCTCGAACGGGTGATGCGATGCGGCGGCTCTGTCAGAGCGCGCCGATCGACGCCCTCTGCCGACTTGTGGCGACCGGCAGGCCCGGGAGCTGTCCCGGTACGAAGCCGTGGGCGCGGCGGGCCAGGTCGGCGGCCCCGTAACGGCGGCAGTCGTAGTGCCACTTCAGGATGCCGGCCATCCAGTTCTGCAGTTCGACCACATAGCCCTCCAGGATCTCGCGGGCCTCGTCGGAGAGCTGGAAGTCCTCGTAGAGGAGAGGGAACTCGTTGGCGGCGACATGCTGGAACTGCTTCATGCGCTGGGTCATGAGGTCGTGGACGACGCCGAGTGCCGTCGGGTAGTCGCAGCCGAAGAAGTTCTGCACGACGAGGATCAGGTTGTGCACCTCTCCCTCGTACTCGATCTCCTTCTGGTACGAGAAGACGTCGTTGATGAGCATCCCGTAGTCGATCGCGGCGTTCTCCAGCGAACGGACCGGACCGCTGCGGTAGACCTCGGGAGGCACCGCCGGGCCGTGGCCCAGGCGGCACAGGCTCTTGGTGAGGTCGGAGCCGAAGGTGGCGCGACGCATCTCCAGGAAGTCGACGGGGTCGGGGATGCGGTTCTGGAGCTGGTTGGACAGCTCCCACACCCAGCTCTCGGTCATCACGTCCACCGAGGCCCGGAAGGTGCGGCGCGCCTCCGGGGTCATCGTGACCGTCGTGCGCCGCCACAGATCGGCGAGGGCCCGCTCCATCGCGTTGGCCGGGGGCGGGATCTCATCCCCCTCGATGGGCATACAGGCGGAGAGCCGCTCGGTGCACAGCTTCGCCGCGGCCACGTCACGCCGGTGCCCGAACACCATCGGGTAGTAGTCGTCGCCGTACGTCCCCCACACGAGCCACTGCGCGCTGAGGTCCAGCGCCTCCGGCGTACCGTCGGGATCGAGGCCCGCCGAGCACAGCGGCAGGTCGTAGGCGGCGAGCTTGTCCTCGTCCCAGACGCCCTCCTCCAGGATGCCCATGCTGTGGGCCCACGGCGTGATGCGCTGCCGTGCCCCGTCCAGATCGGCGTTGAGCCGGACCTGGAACGGCATGTAGAAATCGGGGAGTTGGGAGGGTCCCACCTTCTGGTACGGCACATGGGTGTACGCGCGCAGCCGCTCGGCACCGGCGGCGGCGAGCAGCGCCCCCACGTCGGCGGCGGAGGTGCCGGGACCGGTGAGGCCGCTCAGCGGTGAGCTCGTGAGCGCCCCCTCGTTCATGTAGCGGCTCGACCGCAGGTGCCACTCGTGGCCGCCCGACTGCCAGTCCTGCAGCCCCTGCGCGTACGCGCCGATCGCGCGGACCTCGTCCGGTGTGAGGCCCTTGTCCAGGGCCAGCGCGGGCACTTCGGTGAGCGCGGTGTGCTCGAACTGGTGCAGCCGCGAGGTGAGGACGTCGTTGACCGTGTCGGCGGCCTGCTGGGTGGTGCAGCCGAAGAAGGTCTCCAGGACGAGCACGCCATTGCTCAGCTCGCCCTCGTCCTCGACCTCCCGCTGGTAGGAGAAGAGGTCGTTGCGCAGGTGCACCGCGTCGGAGAATGTCTCCATGAGCACGCGCAACGGCCTTGTGCCGGCGACGGGTTCGGGGATCTCGGCCGTCGCGTACTCCACGAGCCCGGCCGACCAGGGGGCGCCGCCGACCTTGCGGCGCATCTCGATGTACTCGACGGGGTTGGCGATCCGCCCCTCGTTGATGTTGGACAGCTCCCACATCGACTCGTTGAGCAGATGCTCGGTGGACTCGGCGAACCGCTTGCGCCAGCCCAGGGACATCGAGGGAACCGTGCGCGCCCAGAGGTCGGCGAGTCCGGCCTCGACCGGATTCTGCGGCTCGGGCACCGGGGTCGACAGGTCGAGCGGCATGAAGAGGGGGAGCCGGTCCAGGTAGTCCTTGCCGCCGGAGCGGTCCTGGCTGCGCTTGAAGGTCTCCAGGAAGTGGTCGTCGAAGAAGAAGACCCACACGTACCAGTCGGTGATGAGCGAGAGGGCCGGTCCGTCGCACTCCGGATGCGTGTACGCGCACAACAGGCCGTAGTCGTGCGCGTCGAGGTCGGCCTGCTCCCAGATACCGGAGCCCTCCAGCATGCCCATCCCGCGCGCCCACTCGCTCGAATGGGCACGCGCCTCGTCGAGATGCGGGTTCAGCCTCGCGGGATACGGCATGTAGAAGTGCGGGAGTTCGAACGGCTGCGTCATGGCCCGGCCCTACCCGCGGCCTCCGACCTGCATCCGTACGGCGGCACATGATCGCACCATCGCGTGAACAGATGAGTGTCTGGAGGCGGTTCGGGGAAAGGTGTGCTGTTCCGCGGGCCTGCGGGCGGGCTCAAGAGTGTGCTGTGAACCCGTACGACGTGCGTACACCAGGGCGTCGACCGTCCGAAAGCCCCGCTTCACCGCGGTCCGTGAGTCCCCGGCAGACCCTTGTGCCACCTGCGTCTACGCGCGCAGACTACGGGAGTTCACGTGCCCTCCTCGTCTCTCCTCCCTCCCCCGGAGTACCGATGAACCACCCCAGACCGCACGGCCCGTCGTTCTCCCGCCGCACCGCGCTCGCCGGTCTCACAGGAGCCGCGCTGGCCGGCACGACGGCGTTCGGCGCCTCCGCCTCCGCTTCCGCGGGCACCTCCCGGCGTGCCGTCCGCTTCGCCACCTTCAACGCCTCGCTGAACCGCGGCACTCAGGGCGCCCTCGTCACGGACCTGTCCACGCCGGACAACCAGCAGGCCCGCAATGTCGCCGAGACGATCCAGCGGGTCGACCCCGACGTGCTGCTGATCAACGAGTTCGACTACGACGAGGACTGGACCGCGCTCCGGCTCTTCCAGCGCAACTACCTGGCCGTGGGCCAGAACGGCGCGAAGCCGGTGCGTTTCCCCTACCGCTTCACCGCGCCCGTCAACACGGGTGTCGCCACCGGGCTGGACCTCGACGGCAGGAACGGCGCCGTCACCACGCCGGGTTCCGATGCGTACGGGCAGGACGCCTTCGGGTACGGCTGGTTCCCGGGCCAGTACGGCATGGCCGTCCTCTCCAAGTACCCGATCGACGTCCGGGCGGCCCGTACCTTCCAGCACTTCCTGTGGAAGGACATGCCCGGCAACGTCATGCCGGAGGGCTACTACAGCGCGGAGGCCACGGCGATCCTGCGGCTGTCCTCCAAGAGCCACTGGGACCTGCCGGTCCGGCTCGGCCACGGCTCCTCCTCCACCGTGCACTTCCTCGTCTCGCATCCCACCCCGCCCACCTTCGACGGGGCCGAGGACCGCAACGGGCGGCGCAACCACGACGAGATCCGGCTGTGGGCGGACTACATCGGGGGGCGGCGGCGCGGGTCGTACCTGTACGACGACCGGGGTGTACGGGGCGGATTGCGGGCCGGGGCCCGGTTCGTGATCGCGGGTGACCTCAACGCCGATCCGTTCGACGGGGACAGTTACGACAACGCGGTGCGGCAGTTGCTCGACCACCCGGCTGTGCGGGAGCCTGGCGTGCCGCCCTCGTCTCGTGGTGGCGTGGAGGCGTCCCGGCTTCAAGGGGGTGCCAATGCCTCGCATGTCGGTAACCCGGCGTACGACACCGCGGACTTCGGTGACACCGCGCCCGGCAATCTCCGTGTCGACCATGTCATTCCGTCCCGTGGGCTGATCCCGGCCGGCAACGGGGTCTTCTGGCCCACGTCCGGCGATCCGCTCTACCGGCTGGTCGGCAACGGGACGGTGGTTCCGACGTCGGACCACCGGATGGTCTGGCAGGACGTCCGACTGGGGTGACGGGACCCTTTTTCGCCCCCGCCGCCCCTACCCATTCCCGTCACTTCCTCAGGGGCTCCGCCCCCGAACCCCCAAAAGACTGCGCAGTTCCCCGCGCCCCTAAAAACCTAGGGGCGCGGGGAACTGCGCGATCAGCCACAACGAACCCGCACCCGAAAACCCACCCCCTCACCCCCGTACCGCCCTCCCCACCTCCGCCCGCAAGCTCACGAACTCCGGCAGCCCCCGTGTCGCGATCTGGTCGCGCTTGCCCGGGAGGGTGACGGGGAGGTCGAGGACGATCCGGGAGGCGGGGCCGGACGAGAGGACGACCACGCGGTCCCCCACGTACACGCTCTCGTCGATGTCGTGCGTGACGAACACGATCGTCGGCCCCTCCGTCTGATGCACCTCAAGGAGGAGGTCCTCAAGGTCCTCGCGCGTCTGGGCGTCGAGGGAGCCGAAGGGCTCGTCCATGAGGAGGAGGGAGGGCCGGCAGACGAGCGCGCGGGCGATCGCGACGCGTTGTTGCATGCCGCCGGAGAGCTGCCAGGGATGCCGCCGCCCGGCGCCGGGAAGCCCCACCCGTTCGAGCATCCGCTCGGCCTCGTCCCGCCGCTCGGCCCGCCCGAGGCCCCGCCGTCGCAGGGGAAGGGCGACGTTCTCCCGGACGGACAGCCAGGGGAAGAGCGACCGCCCGTAGTCCTGGAAGACGACGGCGAGCCGGTCGGGCACACCGGTGACGGGCTCCCCGTCGACGCTGACGGAGCCCTCCCGCACCGGCTGCAGCCCCGCGATGGTCCGGAGCAGTGTCGACTTGCCGCACCCGGACGGCCCGACGACACAGAGGAGTTGACCGTCGGGAACGGTGAGCGTGATGTCGTGCAGGACGGGATGATCGCCGTACCACTGGCCGAGCGAGTCGAGACGGAGCATGCGGGGCGGTCACCTGTCCCTGGAAGCGGAGTCGAACGCGCCGTCGTCGACCCGGACATGGAGCAGGAAGGGCCCGTCGTCGTCACCGTGGCCGGCCAGCGCACGGTCGAGTGCGGCGGGGAGGTCGGCGGACTCCTCCACGTACGCCGCGGGGCAGCCGAAGCCCGTCGCGACCCGGGCGAAGTCGATGTCCCCGATGTCCGTGCCGGGCACGGGTGCGATGTCGATGCGGCGGCCGAGGGCGCGTACGGCGGCGTATCCGCCGTTGTCGAGGAGGACGTACGTGACGGGCGCCCGGTGGCGTGCGGCGGTCCAGAGGGCCTGCACGGAGTACAGCGCCGAGCCGTCGCCGACCAGGCACACCACGCGCCGCCGGTCGGCCAGCGCGCGCCCCACGGCGAGCGGCAGTCCCCAGCCGAGCGCCCCGCTGCCGGTGGTGAGGAACCCGCCCGCCGATTCGATGCGCACGCGCGCGTGGAGCGCTTCGCGATGGCTGGGTGTTTCCTCGACAAGGACGCGGTCGCGGGGCAGCCGCTCCTGGAGCAGGTCGAGTACGAGCTCCGGTGTGATCGGGCCGTCGACGTCGACGTCGACGTTGCCGGGCGCGCGGGCGGGGAGAGGGGCCGGGCGCGAGGGCGGCGGTTTGCGGTCCGACTCCCCCACCAGTGAGGCGAGTTGGCCGACGGCCGGTTTCAGCGTCGTGACGATGCTCGTGCCCGTCGGCAGCCAGGCCGCCTGCCCCGGATCGCAGTCGAGGTGGAAGAGCTCGGTACGCGCGGGCAGCGGCGGGCCCTCCGTGTGGAAGTGGTACGTGAACAGGGGCGCGCCCAGGGCCACCACCACGTCGTACGCCTCCAGGCAGGCGGCGAGCCGGTCGGCCGCCGGCGGCAGGAACCCCTGGAAGAGCGGGTGCGACTCGGGGAAGCCGGAGCGCCCGGACATCGGGCTCATCCAGACGGCGGCGCGGGTGCGTTCGGCGAGGGCGCGGACCTCGGCGGTCGCCTGCTCGTCGTCGACTCCGGGGCCGACGACCAGCGCGGGCCGCTCGCAGGTGTCCAGGCGCGCCGCCAGGGCCGACAGGGCGCCCGCGTCGGCGGTGAACGCGCCGTGCAGCGTGCGCGGTTCGACGTGCGCGGCCGGCTGGTCCCAGTCGTCCTCGGGGACGGACACGAAGACGGGGCCGCGCGGATGCGACATGGCGAGGCGGTGGGCCTCGGCGAGCGCGGCGGGTACATCGGCCGCGCGGTCCGGCTGGCGGCTCGACTTCACGTACGGGCGCGGGAACTGTACGGGGTCGTCGGCTCCGAGGAACGGCCTGAGCTGGGTCAGGGCGCGCGACTGCTGGCCGGCCAGGACGACAAGGGGCACGCGGTCGCGGTACGCGTTGAAGACCGCGCCCAGGGCGTGGCCCACTCCGCCCGCCGAGTGGAGGCTGACGAGGGCGGCTCGGCCCGTGCCCAGTGCGTGTCCTGCGGCCATGCCCACGGCGACGGATTCCTGTAGTCCCAACACATAGGTGAAGTCGTCGGGCCAGTCGCGGAACATGCGTAGTTCCGTCGAGCCCGGGTTGCCGAAGACGGTGGTCATGCCGGTGTCGCGGCAGAACCGGATGACGGCATCCAGGACGGTGACGCTCTCCGCCGCGCGGACCGGTCCCGTGTCCGGCTTCGGCTCCGGCTTCGGCTCCGGCTTCGGCTCCGGCTTCGGCTCCGGCTTCATGCAGGCCTCCCTTTGCCCAGCAGTCGCTTCTCGACCGCCAACAGGCCGGTGTTGAGGACGTATCCGAGTGCGCCGAGCAGCACCAGCGCGGCCCAGACGGTGAGCAGGTCGGAGCGCGACTGGGCGTCGGTGAGTGTGAAGCCGATGCCGTTGGCCGTGCCGGGCAGCAGCTCCGAGAAGACCATCAGGATGAGGGAGAGCGAGAGACTCAGGCGCAGGCCCGCGAAGATGCGCGGGAGGGCCGAGGGCAGGAACAGGAGCCAGAGTCGTTCCGCCGTGGTGAGGCGCAGTACGGCTGCCACGTCTATGCGTAGGGGGTCGGTGTTGCGGGCGCCCTCCGCCGTGTTGATCAGTACGGGCCAGATGGCGCTGAAGACGATCGACGCGAGCTGCATCTGGGTGCCGAAGTCGAAGATCACGACGAAGACGGGGACCAGGGCCGGGGGTGGGACTGCTCGGGCGAACTGCAGGGCCGGGTTGCAGAGGGCGTAGGCGCGGCGGGAGCGGCCCAGGGCTGTGCCCAGGGCGATTCCCGCGGCTGCGGCGAGGGCGAAGCCTGTGGTCATGCGGGCGAGACTGGGGAGGATGTTCTCGGTGGCCTCCGGGGTGAGGAAGGCGTGGGTGGGCGGGCCAGAGAACCACAGGCTGTGGGTGTGGCGGGCGATTTCTGAGGGTGGCGGGAAATAGACGCTGTCGTGTGTGCGGGTGGCTGTCTGCCAGGCGCCTATGGCCACGGCGAGCACGCCCCACCGAAGCAGTGCGCTGCGCGCCGCCTCACCACCCCTCATAGACCGACCTCACCGCCCTGGTTTTCGCCCCCGCCGCCCCTACCCATTCCCGTCCCTGACTCAGGGGCTCCGCCCCCGAACCCCCAAAAGATTGCGCAGTTCCCCGCGCCCCTGGGTATTTCAGCCGCTCCGGCGTTTGAGGAGCGGGGGTTCGGGGGCCGGCCCCCGAGTAGTGACGGGAATGGGTAGGGGCGGCGGGGGCGAAAAACCAACCCCCAGCCCACCTCACCGCATCCCCCGATGCTCCGGCGTCCAAGGAAACAACCGCCGCTCCCCCCACACCAGCACACTGTTGATGACCAGCCCAAGGGCCCCGGCCCACACCACCCCCGCCAGCACATCCCACGTACCGTCCGTCGCCAGGCCGGACTGGGCGATGAAGATGCCGAGGCCCTCCCCGAACCCCGCGAGGATCTCGGTGGCGACGGCGAGGACGAGGGCGATGGCCGCGGAGATGCGGAGTCCGGCGGCGATGAAGGGCGCGGTCGCGGGGAGTTCGACGCGCAGGAGGACCGAGAGACGGCCGAAGCCGAAGGCGCGCAGGGTGTCCTTGGCCAGGGGATCGGTCTCGCCGAGGCCGTAGACGGTGTTGAAGAGGATGGGCCAGACCGAGGCGTACGTGATGAGGGCGACCTTCGTCTCCGTACCGGAGCCAAGGAGCAGGGACACCAGCGGGATCAGCGCGACGGACGGCAGCGGCCGTAGGAACTCCACGATCGCGCGCACGGCTTCGTCGACCACGGGCACACTGCCGAGCAGCAGACCCAGCGGGACGGCGATCGCGCAGGCGAGGCCGAGTCCGAGGGCCCAGGCCCGGACCGTGGCTGCGACCCCGTCCAGGAAGACCGGATCGCCCGCCAACTCCACCGCCCGCGCCAGGACTTCGGAGGCGGGCGGCAGATAGCTGCGGCTCACGAGACCGGCCCGGCCGACCGCCTCGCACACTCCGAAGGCGAGCAGCACACCGAGCGCGCCGAGCAGCAGTTCCTGACGATGTCTCCTCACTTGACTCGCTCACTCACTCGGCTCACTCGGCTCGCCCGGCTCGCCCGGCTCACTTGACGAGCAACGTCGCCGGATCGATCGTCTTCTTCAATAGGCCCTGTTTCTTCATGAGTTCGGTGAGCCGGCTCAGCTGGGTGACGTCCGTGGTCGCCGGGTAGTCCGGCAGCCGGATCGACTCGGCCTGGTCCGCGGTCACCTTGGCGTACTTGGGCAACTCCTCGCATACGGCGTCCTGGTCCTGGGTGGCGATCTCCGCGGCCGCGGCGATGGCCCGCTTGAAGGCCGCCGCGGTCTTCGGGTTCTTTGAGGCGTAGTCGCGGGTCGTGACGTAGCCGCTGATCGGTATGGACTCCACGGGCGCTGAGCCGCCGTCGACGAGGACGCGGGCGTTGAGGTCGTTCTGGATGGCGCTGTTGAAGGGCTCGGCCGCGTGGACGGCGTCGACCTGTCCCTTCTCCAGGGCGGGTCCCATCTGGGGGAAGGCGATCTGCCGGTACTCGGGGCGGCCGGCGCCCTGTTGGTCGAGGATCGCGTTCAGGGTCAGTGACTGGATGTTGTTGAGGATGTTGACGGCGACCTTCTTGCCCTTGAGGTCGGCGACGCTCCTGATGTCCGAGTCCTGGGGCACGAGGACGTCCATCATGTGCGGCGCGACGCGTGCTCCCTCGGCGAGGATGCGGAGGTCGAGGGTGCCCTTCTCGTGGGCCTGGAGGAAGGTGACGTAGTTCGCGCTCGCGATGACGTCGACCTGCCCCTTCGACAGGGCGGGCAGTGCCTGGATGCTCTGCTGGACGGGCTGGATGCGCACGTCCAGGCCCTCCTTCTTGAACAGGCCCCGGCCCTGCGCGATGTAGAGGGGTGCGTCGTCGGCCAGCGGGAGCGCGGCGACGGTGATGCTCGACCTCTCCAGCCCGTTGCCCCCGGCGTTACTGGAATCGGAGTCGTCGGAGTCGCCGCCGCAGGCCGCCAGGGTCATCACCAGGGCGATCGCGGCGACGGTCGGTTTTCCCGTACGGAGGCGGGCTCGGCGCGTCGGCATGCGCGCATGATGCCCCCGACTTGACGTGATCACCACACACTTATGCGCCGTTCCCGCGGTCTCCGGGAAAATGCGAAAGCACATTCGCGCCGCCGGTCGGGGGGAGCACCCGCGCACGCCCTTGCCGCCCCGGCACGGCCGGGTCACCGTGGTGGTGTGACCTCACGAGCGACGCCGACACCACCCGCCGGCGAACCCGGCCCGGACGCCGTCCCCGACGCCGTCCCCGACGTCTTCGACCCCCGGCAGTACGCCGCCGGTGTCCCCCACGCCGCCTACCGCGTCCTGCGCGATCACCGTCCCGTGGCCTGGCAGCAGGAGCACGAGGTGCTCGGCTGGCCGGCCGGGCCCGGCTTCTGGGCGGTCACCCGGCACGCCGATGTGGTCCGGGTCCTGAGGGACTCGGGGACGTACTCCTCGCAGCTCGGGGCGACCCAGATCCGGGATCCGGATCCGGACGACCTGCCGTTCATCCGGCGGATGATGCTCAATCAGGATCCGCCGGGACACGGGAGGTTGAGGCGGCTGGTCAGCAGGGCGTTCACGCCGCGCCGCGTCGACCACTTCGCGTCGGTCGCCCGCACCCGGGCCCGCTCGCTGTTCGAGCAGGCGGTGGCGACCGCCCGCAGGAACGACGGGACGTACGATCTCGTCACCGATGTCACCGACGACTACGCGCTGCTCAACCTGGCGGATCTGCTCGGCGTGCCGGAGAGCGACCGCGGGCTGCTGCTGCACTGGACCCAGCGGGTCATCGGCTATCAGGACCCGGACGAGTCGGGCCCGCCCGTGCTCGACACCGTGGGCAGACCGGTCAACCCGCGCTCCCCGGCGGCACTGCGGGACATGTTCGCGTACGCCCGGGAACTGGCGGGCCAAAAGCGGCGGCATCCCGGTGACGACGTCATGACCGTGCTCGCCGCCGACGGTGAACTCGCCACCGACGAACTGGAGATGTTCTTCTTCCTGCTGACGGTCGCGGGCAACGACACGGTACGCGGCGCGGCTCCCGGCGGACTGCTGGCGCTGGCCGGGCATCCGGATGCGTACGCCCAACTGTGCGCCGGTGAGGTCGACTTGGGGTCGGCCGTCGACGAACTCCTGCGGTGGCACCCGCCGGTGCTCACCTTCCGCCGCACGGCCACCCGCGACACCGAGCTGGCCGGGACGCGGATCCGCGCCGGGGACAAGGTGGTGGTCTTCCACGCCTCCGCCAACCACGACGAGCGGGTGTTCGCCGAGCCGCACCGGCTCGACCTGGCGCGTACGCCGAATCCGCACGTCTCCTTCGGGGACGGACCGCATGTCTGCCTGGGCGCGCACTTCGCCCGGCTGCAGCTGCGGGTGCTGTACGAGGAGGCGCTGCGCGCCCTGCCCGTGCCGCCGCGCGTCGCCGGGCCTCCCCGGCGGCTCGTCTCCAACTTCATCAACGGCCTGAAGTCGCTGCCCCTGCACGTGGCCTGAGCCGGCCGGTTCGGCTGGGCTCCCTGAGGTACGGGTTGACGATCCATTGACCTGCAACTTAGGTTTGCCTTACCTAAGTGGTTTTCGCCTCCGAAAGGCCAACTACCCATGAGATCCGCCGTGTTCGCCCGCGCCACCCGAATCGCCGCCGTCGGTGCCACCGCCGCCGCGCTGACGATCGGGCTCGCCACCTCCGCCTCGGCCGCCACCGCCACGCGGTCCGTGACGGTGAGCGGAACGACGTACAACCTGTCCCTGACGGCCCCCGACGCCCTGTCGGCCGCCGGGCAGAACATCACCGTCTCCGGCAGCGGCTACAACACCGTCCAGGGTGTCTACGTCGGCCTGTGCGTGATACCCGACGGCGTCGTGCCCGGGGACCCGTCGACTTACACCTCCCGGCCGACCCCCTGCCTGGGCGGCGCGGACCAGTCCGGCACGACGGGTGCCTCGCACTGGGTGTCCAACTTCGGCGGCGGCACGGTCGCGAACAGCTCCACCTACGGCTCCGGCGGCTCCTTCAACGTCAGCGTGCACGTGAACCCGAACATCGCCTCCGGCCAGGTCTGCGGCACGGACGTGGACTGCGCCATCGTGACGCGCGCCGACCACACGGCGAGCGGCACCCGCTCGTACGACGTCTACATCCCGGTCACCTTCTCGTGACCGCGCCTCTCAGAACCCGGGGGCGGAGCGATGTGCTCCGCCCCCGGGCGGCGGGCGCCCTCGTGGGAATCACGGCGGTGGTCCTCACCGCCGTCGTCGTCAGCACGCCCGCCGTCGGCGCCGACGACCCGCCGGGAACGGACGGGTACGAGCAGACGGCCCGCCTCACGACCGTCGGCAAACCGCTCGACGTGCTGATGCACCCCGAGTCGGGGAAGCTGTACGTCGGGTCCGACACGGTCGCCGGTACGACGGGCGGGAGCCTGGCCGGGGTCTATGTCGTCGACCCGGCCTCCGGGAACGTACTGAACTGGGTGAAGACCTCGCCCGGCAGCACGGGCGCGCCCGCCCAGCTGCCGGGCAAACGGCTCGCCGGGCCGCTGCCCGGCGACGGGGTGCACTATCTCGTCGGGCTGCGCGGGATCGCCGCGGTGAAGGACGGGGACGCGGCGGGCCGCGGGGGCTGGCTCACCACTACGACGATCACGCAGGCCAAGGCCGGTGCGAAACCAGGCACGGTCGTGGTCGTGCGCGGGGCGAAACTGGAGGAGGTCGCCGTCGGCGAGACGTCGGTGACCGTGGAGCGGTCCCTGACCCTGCCGGCCGCCGGCGGTCCGCTCGCCGTGGACACCGCCGCCGGGCAGATCTGGGTCGCCGACAACACCAACAGCCTGCTGCGCAGGGTCGGTTCGGCCGACTTCACGGCGGACGGCAAGGAGATCCCGCTCGCCGCGGGCGCCGCGGTGTCCTTCCTGGAGTGGGACACCGAGCGCGGAGTGCTGTGGGCCGGGCGCGGCACGGTCCTGGAGGCGTACGACATCGCCACCGGCAGACTGGCCGCCTCCTTCGACGCCAAACCCGGCGACACCATCGCCGATGTCGCCGTCGACCCGCGCTCCGACCGGGCGTTCGCGGTGTGGCAGGACTGGGGCAACCCGCCGGAGGAGGGGGACGGCGTGGGGCAGCTCGCGGTGTACGACACGGCAACGCTCAAGGACCTCGACATGGGCGCCGAACTGCCGGGTTTCAACGGCCAGTTGGGCAGCTCGTCCGTCGCGGTGACGCCGGGCGGCGACTCGGTGTTCGTCGCGAGCCCGTCCGACGCCTCGCTCACGGTGTTCCGGGCGCCGGTGCCGCCCTCGCCCTCCGAGTCGCCGTCACCGTCCGACCCGGTGTCGCCGTCGCCCTCGGACCCGGCCTCGCCCAGTCCTTCGGACGGAACGTCCGAGCCGTCGCCCAGCGACTCCGGCCCGGCCCCCGACCCGACCGGCTCCGGCACCATCGTTCCCGTCGACGGTCCGACCGCCGACGGAGACGGCGCGGGCGGCACGGGAGGCGGTGGCGCGCAGACCACGACCGGTGGCGGCTCGCTCGACACCACCGGCGACGGGTCGCTCGCCTCGACCGGCACCGATGTGCTTCTGCCCGCCGCGGCCGGCACCGCGGCGCTGGTCGCCACCGGCACCGCCGCGGTGCTGTGGCGCCGCCGACGGGCCACGACGTAGGCAGGGCTGCGGCCCGACGGGCGTATGCGCCCCCGGGCCGCGAAGGAGACAAGCGCACAACAGACCCCCACCCCGGAAGGTCCGACAGCCGTGAACAGGCCCGACAAGGGCTCGTATCAGTGCTGTTGGACCTTCTGCGGTGTCGCCTCGCTCGGCCGTACGACGACGTATCCCTCGCCCTGGAGCATCAACTGCACGGCCTCGCCGGAGCCGCCGCGGATCATCGAGCCGATGGACTGCGAACGGTGCAGTGAGGTCTGGAGGTTGGCCGTCCAGCCGACGATCGCGTCCGTGTCGACGTACACCGGCCACTGCGGCGAAACCGGGATGACAAGCGGGTTGCCCTCGCAGACGAGACCGAGCCTGCCGTGCCCGGTGAAGACGCTGTTGAACAGCCCGCCGCCGGTGATGCCCGCGCCCTTGACCGTCTTGATCTCGTACTTCAGCGAGGCATCGAAGCACAGCACGTTGCGGCCGTTGACGGTGAAGACGTCACCGGGGTCGATGTCGACGATGAAGCAGTTCTGCGCCTCGTGCGCGAACCAGGCCTCCCCCTGCCCGCGCACCGCCATGAGCGCCAGCCCCTCGCCCGTGACGGCCCGTTTGAGCATGCCGCCGACGCCCTGGCCCTTGCGCTCGAACTGCAGATTGCCCCGGTAGGCGATCATCGCGCCCTGCCGGGCGAGCATCTCGCCGTTGACGGCGTACTTGATCGACTTGGCGTTCTCGACGCTCATGCCCGCCGCAGTCGCCGGCTGCACCATGTACTCGCTGGAAAACAGATCACCCTTCATGCGGGCATCCTGTCCCGGACGCGCGGGTTCCACCATCCAGCTGCGGGATGAATGGCGGTGACGAAGGTATACGTCCGCGGAACGAAAGGCGGGGCGGCCGACGCCCGCTCGCGTCGGCCGCCCCTGCGGGGGCCTTTCGGCCCCACCCTGTGGGGGGTGGTTCGTCTTTCGACGGTCGGAGGGCCGGAAGGTCAGAAGGTCAGCTTCCAGCTGTTGATCGTGCCGGTGTCCGCCGAGGCCACGTCCTGCACGCGCAGCTTCCAGGTGCCGTTGGCGGTCTCGCTGGAGGCGTCCACGGTGTAGGTCGTGTTGACGTTGTCGGCCGAGTCCGAGCCCGAGGACTTCAGCCGGTAGGCCGTACCGTCCGGGGCGACCAGGTCGATCACCAGGTCACCGCGGTAGGTGTGGGTGATGTCGACGCCGACCTGGAGGGCCGAGGGCGCGTTGCCGGTGCGGCCGCTGACGGCGATCGAGGACTCGACGGCCGAGCCGGCGTCCGGGATGGAGACGGCCGTGGTGCTGGTGAAGGTGGTGCCCCCCGTGGAGCCTCCGGACCCGCTCACCGCCTGCACCGTCTTGGCCGCGTCCGCGAGACCCGCGCCACAGCCGCCCGAGCAAGTACCGGGCAGAGCACGCGAGTTGGTCTTGATCGCGGACTCGATCTGGGCCGGGGTCAGCGCGGAGTTCGCCGACTTGGCGAGCGCGGCGAGACCCGCGATGTGCGGGGCGGCCATGCTGGTGCCCTGGTAGTAGGCGTACGACTCCGAACCGGGGCCCTGCGTACCGGAGTTCAGCGTGGACAGGATGCCGTTGGCGGTGCCGGTGCTGGTCTGGCCACCGGGTGCCGCGATGTCGACGACCGAGCCGAAGTTGGAGTAACTGGCCTTGGCGCCCGTGCGGTTGAGCGCGGCGACCGAGATCACGTTGCTGCAGCTCGCCGGTGAGTAGTTGGCCGCGTTGGCGTTGCTGTTGCCCGCCGCGACGACGACCGTGGTGCCCCGGCCGACCGCGTTGTTGATCGCGGTCTGGGTGGCCGTGGTGCAGGCACCGCCACCGCCCAGGCTCATGTTGATGACCTTGGCGACGTTGGTGTTGGCCGGGACGCCGGAGACGGTGCCGCCGGACGCCCAGGTGATGGCGTCGATGATGTCGGAGTCGTAGCCGCCGCACTTGCCGAGGACACGCAGCGGGGAGATCTTCGCGTTGTACGCGATGCCCGCGACGCCCTTGCTGTTGTTGGTGACGGCCGCGATGGTGCCCGCGACGTGCGTGCCGTGCCAGGAGGAGGAGCTGCCCGTGGTCTGCTCGCACTCGCCGGCGGCGTACCAGTCGCCCGGGTCGGCCGGGTTGCTGTCGCGCCCGTTGCCGTCGACCGAGACCGCGGTGTCGGAGATGAAGTCGTAGCCCGCGACGATGTTGGCGGCGAGGTCGGAGTGGGTGACGTAACCGGTGTCGATGACGGCGACGGTCACGCCGCTGCCGGTCGCGGTGTCCCAGGCACCGGGCACGCGCATGCCCGCGGTGGTCTCGAAGAGGTCCCACTGCTTGCTGTACTCGGTGTCGTTCGGGTCGGCCTGCGGCTTGTTGAGGCGGTCCGGCACGACGTACGCGACCTGCGGGTCGGCCTGGTACTCGGCGACGACGTCGGCGACATCGGCCTTGCTCAGCCGCTCGCCCAGGTCGACCAGCGCGGCACCGGTGCCGAGGCGGCGCTGGAAGTCCAGGCTCTCGCCGGCCTCCTTGCCCTTGGCCTCTGCGTCGGCGGAGGCGGCCTTGTTCGACGTGGCCTCGGTGGCGCCCGACTTGTAGCCGACGATCAGCCGCTCGGCGGGGGCGGACACGGCAGCGGCGGCCGCCTGCTCGGCGGGAACCTTGGCGGTGGCGGGACCGGCCAGCGCGAGGGACGTGGCGGTCCCGGCCAGCAGTGTCGCGGAGATCGCGGCGACGGATATCAGCTTCCGTCTCGCGGGTCGAGGAGTACGCAAGTGAGTGCCTTTCATGGCCGGCTCCGGGCAGCGCGGAACAGGCGGTGCGATGCGGTGCATGCGGTGCCGTGCGGTGCGGAGCAGCGGTTCGATTCGCTTCGTCGTCGAAGCGGCGGGGGGTGCAATCGAGAAGGCGCGAGTGCCGGCCGTGCGCGAGCCTCCAGTCAGGGGTTACCTGTGGTTCGGCTGTGGTCGAACAATAGGCGGAGCCTTTGTCCCGCGGATACGGGGAAAACCCTCGATCCATGGCCGAGAACCCCCTATGGGGGCCGCCCAGTTGGCGGGAAAGCACCCTTTCCGGACGTTCAGTCCTGTCTCAGCGGCAGGCGGTGCGGACGCGGCGAGGGGACACGCCCCTGTGCCCCGCCGCCCCTGTGCCCGCACCCGCCCGCGCGCTCTCCCGGCGCGGCGTCCTCACGGCGGTGGGAGCCCTCGGCCTGGGCGGTCTGCTCACGGCGTGCGGCAGCGACAGCCGCAGCGACGGAGACAGCGACAGTGAGGGCGGCAGTGCCGCCAACTCGTCCGTCGGCGAGGGCACATGGCGTTTCAAGGACGACCGCGAGGGCAACCTCCAGCCGGCCGACCTGAAGAAGACCAGACCCGGCCTGAAGAAGACCAGACCCGGCCTGCCGCCGGGCTCGGTCGTCAGGTTCAGCCGTCGGGCTCAGCTGTCGACGGACTCAGGCGTCTTGAGGCCGTCGTCGGTGGCCGCGAGGAACTGCGTGGCGGCAAGCTCGGCGTACAGCGGGTCGCCCGCCACGAGTTCGCGATGGGTGCCGACCGCCCGTACCCGCCCCGCGTCCATGACGACGATCCGGTCGGCCATGGTCACGGTGGACAGCCGGTGGGCGACGACCAGGACCGTGGTGGTGCGGGCGACATCGGCGACGGTGTCGCGCAGCGCGGCCTCGTTGACCGCGTCGAGCTGGCTGGTGGCCTCGTCGAGCAGCAGCAGCCGGGGCCGCCTGAGCAGGGCGCGGGCGATGGCGACGCGCTGGCGCTCACCGCCGGAGAGCTTGGTGCCGCGGTGGCCGACGAGGGTGTCGAGCCCCTTCGGCAGCCGGTCGACGAGGGAGTCGAGGCGCGTGGTCTTCAGCGCGCGGAGCACCTCGCCGTCGTCGGCGTCGGGATTGCCGAGCAGGAGGTTGTCGCGGAGGCTGCCGGAGAGGACGGGCGCGTCCTGCTCGACATAGCCGATGGCGGACCGGAGCGCGGAGACGTCCCAGTCGGTGAGGTCGCGGCCGTCCAGCGCGATGGTCCCCTCCTCCGGGTCGTAGAACCGCTCGATGAGCGAGAACACCGTGGTCTTCCCGGCGCCGGACGGTCCGACGAAGGCGGTCATGCCGCGCGGCGGGACGGCGAAGGTCACTCCGTGGTGCACGTACGGCAGGTCGTCGTCGTAGCGGAAGCGGACGCCCTCGAAGGCGATCGCGGCGGGCTCGGCGCCGGGCTGCGGCAACGGCGAGGGCTCTGCGGCCGGTTCGGCGGGCAGCAGCCTGGCCTCCTCGATCCGCGCCAGGGCGGCCGACCCTGTCTGGTACTGGGCGACGGCTCCGACGACCTGCTGGATCGGCGCCATCAGGTAGAAGACGTACAGCAGGAACGCGACGAGGGTGCCTATGTCGACGGCCCCGGTCGCGACCCGTGCGCCGCCCACGGCGAGCACGGTGATGAAGGCGACCTGCATCGAGAGACCGGCCGTGTTCCCCGCCAGCGCCGACCACTTGGCGGCCCGGACGCTCTGGCGCCACGACTCCTCGGCCGCCGCGTGCACGGCCCGCTCCTCGCGGTGCTCGGCGCCGGACGCCTTGATGGTCCTGAGCGCGCCGAGGGTCCGCTCCAGCGAGGCCCCCATCGCTCCGACGGCGTCCTGTGCGCGCTTGCTGGCGCGGTTGATCCGCGGCACGATCACGCCGATCACCGTGCCCGCGGCCAGGACCACGCCCAGGGTGACGCCCGTCAGCACCGGATCGACGAACCCCATCATCGCGAGCGTGGCCACCAGGGTGAGCCCGCCCGTGCCGAGGCCGACCAGCGAGTCGGTGGTGACCTCCCTGAGCAGCGTGGTGTCCGAGGTGATCCGGGCCATCAGATCGCCGGGCTCGCTGCGGTCGACGGCGGATATGCGCAGCCGCAGCAGATGCGAGACCAGGCCCCGCCGCGCACCGAGCACGACGGACTCGGCGGTGTACCGCAGCACGTACCCGCCCAGCGCCCCGATCGCCGCGTTGGCGACCACGAGAGCCGACATGGCCAGCAGCGCGCCGGTGATCGCCCGGTCGTGTCCCAGGTCGTCGATGAGCGTTCGGGCGACCAGCGGGAGCGCGAGCCCGGCGGCGCCCGTCAGCAGTGACAGCACGGCCCCGAGCAGCAGCGTCCAGCGATACGGGCGTACGTACCCGAGCAGGAGCCGCCACGGCGGCGTGGACGGTGTGTCGGACGGGTCGGGCTGCGGCACGGTGCTCCCCCTCGATCGGCTCCCCTCCCGCTCTCCACCGAAGTCTCTTCCGGGGCCTCGTGCGGAACGAGGGGGATCGATGAAGTATCGCCGATGCCACTGACAGTGCCGTAGGGGGATTTCGACCGGCGCACTCCGGACAGGCCCGTCGAGTAACGTTCGATGAATGACCGCTGCCCCCGAACAACCGGCGTGGCGCCGGCGAGCCGTCGAGCGATCCACCCGGGCCGCGAAACTGCGCGCGGAGGAACGCGTACAGAGGTTTCTGGACTCGGCCTACGAGCTCATCGCCGAGAAGGGCACGACGGACTTCACCGTCCAGGAGGTCGTCAACCGCTCGAAGCAGTCGCTGCGCAGCTTCTACCAGTACTTCGACGGCAAGCACGAGTTGCTGCTCGCCCTGTTCGAGGACACGCTCGCCACGTCGGCGAACGAGATCAGGGAAGCCGCCTCGTCGAAGAGCGATCCGCTCCGGGCGCTGCGCCTGGCCGTGGAGATGCTCCACGAGCGGGCGCGGCCGGGTCCCGACGTGCCGCGGCCGCTGTTCGGCGGCTTCGCCCTGCAACTGCTGGTGAAGCACCCCACCCAGGTGGCGACCGCCCATCGGCCGCTGCTCACGGTGTTCGCGGAGCTCATCGAGCGGGCCGCCGACGCGGGCGTCATCGCGGCCGGGCGGCCCCGCCGGCAGGCCGCGCTCGTCCTGCAGACCGTCATCTTCGCCGCGCAGGCGCATGGCGCACCCGCCGACGCCCACGCCGAGCCGGTCACCTCCGAGCCGGTCACCTCCGAGGAGGTCTGGCGGTTCTGCCTGGGCGGCATCTCCGGCCCCCCGCCGACGGGCGGGCCGGCCACGGCCTAGGCTCCGCCGGGGTGCAGTACTTCGTGTGCGGGGCCGTCGTGGCTGGTCGCGCAGTTCCCCGCGCCCCTAAAGGGGCGCCGGGCCGCTGAGCCCGCGGGGGACGATCTCCCGGGTTCGGCCGTCCTCACGCCTCTCCGTGACGCCGCCGGTCATTCGACGATGACGTCGTTCATGCCGCCGTCCGTGCGCCAGCGCCTGAGTAGTTCGTGGAACTCGACGGGGCCGTCGCCGTACGACTCGCTGCGCTTTCTGGGCATGCCCTCGTTGTTGTAGTAGCCGGGGGTGCACTCGGC
This sequence comes from Streptomyces sp. NPDC058697, assembly GCF_042715345.1. NCBI lineage: Bacteria > Bacillati > Actinomycetota > Actinomycetes > Kitasatosporales > Streptomycetaceae > Streptomyces > Streptomyces sp. NPDC058697. The sequence goes on along the minus strand of NZ_JBHXSU010000003.1, from coordinate 453,459 downwards.
CTGGAACTTGTAGAGGTCCGCGGCTTTCTGACGGATCGTCGTGACCCAGGCGTCCTGGGCCTCGGGGGACGGCTCCACGTACCGGGCCCGGCGTCCCCGCGCCTCGGCGACCACTTCGGCGACGTGGCCGGCCTGTTCGTCGAGGATGTGGACGTAGTTCACGGCGCTGGCGTTCTGCAGCGGGCCGAGCTGGAAGAGGTTCGGGAAGCCGTGGCTGTAGAAGCCGTGGAGTGTCTTCGGGCTGCCCTGCATCCAGGCCCCCGGCAGCGTGGCACCGTCCCTTCCGTGGACGGGGAGTCGGCCGGACAGGATGCCCGAGACGCCCACCTCGAATCCGGTGGCGAAGATGACGCAGTCGACCTCGTACTCGGCCCCGCCGACCACGACGGCGTCCTCGGTGATGCGCTCGACGCCCCCGTGGTCGGCCGTGTCGACGAGCGTCACGTTGGGCCGGTTGAACGTGTCCAGGTAGTGGTCGCTGAACGTGGGCCGCTTGCACATGTAGCGGTACCAGGGCTTGAGCGCCTCGGCCGTGGCGGGATCCTCGACGACCGTGTTCACACGGGCGCGGATCTCGTTCATCTTCTGGAAGTCGGCGAGTTCGTTCACACGGTCGCGTTCCGTCGGCGGGAGGTCCGCGTAGTTGTTGGTCGGGATGAGGTTCTGCAGCAGCCGGGCGCTGCTGGTCCAGCCGTCGTTCACCAGGTCCTCGTCCGCCTGGGCGCCGGTGACGGTCCTGAGGAAGTTCTCCCTGCGCAGCCGCTGCCAGCCCGGTTCCAGCGACTCGGCCCAGCCCGGGTCCGTGGGGCGCTGGCCGCGTACGTCGACCGAGGAGGGCGTGCGCTGGAACACGTACAGCCGCTCGGCGTCGCGGCCGAGGTGCGGGACGACCTGGATGGCGGTCGCTCCGGTGCCGATCACGGCCACGTGCTTGTCGGCGAGCCGGTGCAGGTTTCCGTTCGCGTCGCCCCCGGTGTACGCGTAGTCCCAGCGGCTGGTGTGGAAGGTGTGGCCCTTGAAGTTCTCGATGCCGGGGATGCCGGGAAGTTTCGCCTGGCTGAGCGTGCCGCTGGAGACGACCACGAAGCGCGCCCGCATCCGGTCGCCGCGATCGGTGGTGACGATCCACTCCAACTCCGTGTCGTCCCAGCGGAGTTCGGTGGCCCGGGTCCGGAAGCAGGCGTCCTCGTACAGGCCGAAGTGGCGTCCGATCGCCCGCGCGTGCTGCCGGATCTCCTCGCCGGGCGCGTACTTCCACTGAGGTACGTAGCCGATCTCTTCGAGGAGCGGCATGTAGACGTACGACTCGATGTCGCAGTGGATTCCCGGGTACCGGTTCCAGTACCAGGTCCCGCCGAAGTCCCCGGCCTGCTCGATGACCCGGATGCCCCGCACCCCCGCCTGCCGCAGGCGCGCTCCGGCCAGCAGACCGCCGAACCCGCCGCCGACGACCACCACTTCCACCCGGTCGTGCAGCGGCTCCCTGGTGAACTCCGGTTCCTCCACGTACGGATCGTCGGCGTAGTAGCCGAACTCACCGGCGACGCGGTGGTATTGGGCGTTGCCGTCGGGGCGGATCCGGCGATCGCGCTCGGCCCGGTAGCGAGCGCGCAGGGCCTCCGGGTCGAACCCGAGTTCCTCCGGGTCGAAGTCGGGCGCCGCGGACGGGGTGTGGGGGGTGGTCATGCGTGTCCCTTCTTGTTGTTGAGGGGGTGCGGTCGCCGCCGGGTCGCTACTGCGGGCGGAAGTGGAGGCGGAGCCAGGCGGCCTGGCCGCCGTCGACGAGAAGGTCGGTCCCGGTGATGTACGACGACTCGGGGCCGGTCAGGAACGCCACGGCGTCGGCGATCTCCCCGGGCGTCCCGACGCGGCCCGATCCGCTCGCGTCCAGCATCTGCATCATGTGTGCCCCGGACGGCGAAGCGGCCTCCGCCCGGGCCATCGCGGTGGCGATGACACCCGGGCTGACGCTGTTCACCCGGGCGCCCCGCAGGTTCCAGGCGAGCGCGGCGGCCTGCACCCGTACGTGGTTGGCGCGCTTGGTCACGATGTACGCGGTCTGCGCGTCGTCGCCGATGGCGGTGACGACGTCGAGGCCGAGGAGGTCCTCGGTGGCGGTCGTCGCGAGGGCGGCCTCCTCCTCCCGGCTCAGGGACGCGACATGACCGGCCATGCTGGAGATCACCACCAGTGCCGTGCCGCGGGTGGCGACCGTCTCGAACGCATCGATGACATGGGCGGTGCCGAGCAGGTTGACGTCGACGATCGCCTTCGCCGACCCGGTCGCGGGCGAGACTCCCGCGGTGTGCACGACGGCGGCCACCCGGCCCTGCGCGGCCGCCGCCTCCGCGAGCTTGTGCACCGCCCCGCGGTCGGACACGTCGGTCACCAGGCCCCGCACCGCGTAGCCCTCGTCGGTGAGCGCGGCGACGGCCCGGTCGAGCCCCTGGGCCGACGCGTCGGCGAGGAGCAGGCTCCGCCCGTTGCCCAGCCGGCGCGCTACCGCGACGCCCATTCCTCCCGCCCCCGTGACCACGACCACGTCACGACGCTCCTCGTTCGGACGGTCGACCATGAACAACCTCCCTGATCGTTTGAACTACCCTGTCCCGGCGCCCAGTTGCGCGCGAGGACTACAACTCGCCAGTGGCCGGTACGGCGTCGTGCCAGGTGGAGCGCACGGCGACGGCCTGCCGCCAGCCGCGGATCGCCTTCGGTGGCATGCCGACCGCGAGAACCCCGGTCAGGCGGTCGCCCCTGCGATAGGCGACCAGGAACCGGCGCTCGGCCAAGTCCCCCTCCACCACGGCGACTTCGTCGTGGCCGCGCAGGTAGCCGAACGCCTGGACCTTCATGCCGTACTGATCCGACCAGAAGTACGGCACCGGCGCGAACGGCTTGCGCGCCTGCGGGTGCAGGAGGTTCCGCGCGGCGGCCATGCCCTGCTCGGCGGCGTTCGTACGGTGCTCGATACGCATCGGCGCCCCGAACAGCGGGTTGTGCCAGCGGGCGACGTCACCGGCCGCGTACACATCCCCGGTGGCCGGCCCGGCGGACTCGCGGACCGCTTCGCAGAACTCGTCACAGACCAGGCCGTCGCCCACGGTGAGGCCGCTGTCCGCCAGCCACTCGGTGTTCGGCAGCGAGCCGACGGCCACCAACACCTCGTCGCCCTCGACCAGTTCACCGTCGGCCAGCCGCACTCCGCCCTCGGTCACCTCGCGGACGGTGACGCCGGTGCGCAGGTCCACCCCGTGCTCCAGGTGGGCGGCCGACAGCACCCGTCCGACCTCGTCGCCGACGGCGTGGCCGAGTGGCACGGGAGCCGGTTCCAGGAGGGTGACCTCGGCGCCGAGACCCCGGGCCACGGCGGCGGCCTCGGCACCGAGGAACCCGGCGCCGACCACCACGAGCCGCCGCCCCTCCCCCAGCCGGTCCCGCAGCGCGAGCGCGTCTTCCAGGGTGCGCAGCACATGTGCGTGCCCGTCACCGGGCAGCCGCCTCGGACGCACCCCGGTGGCCACGATCAGTCCGTCGTACGCGACCCGCGTCCCGTCGGCCAGCAGCACCGCGCGCGCGTCCAGGTCGAGGCCCGTCGCCGCGGCGCCGAGTCTCAAGTCCAGCTTGAGGGCGTCCAGTTCGCCGGCCGAGCGCAGCGTCAGCCGGTCGCGCTCCCACTCGGACGCCAGGATCTGCTTGGACAACGGCGGCCGGTCGTACGGCGCGTGCGGCTCGTCACCGACCAGGGTGAGCGTTCCGTCGTACCCCTCCCGGCGCAGTGTCTCGACGGCCGAGAGTCCGGCCGCCGAGGCACCCACGACGAGAATCCGCCTCACTGGTCGACCAGCCGGATCGCCGCCGCCGGGCAGATCGCCACGGCTTCGCGCACCCCGTCGAGGAGTTCGTCGGCGGGCTCTTCCTCCAGCAGAATCGCCACCCCGTCGTCGTCACGCTGGTCGAAGACCTCCGGGGAGGCCATCACGCACTGACCCGCCGCCACACACTTCGGTTCGTCCAGTTCCACACGCATGGTCTTCTTCCTTGCTCCTTCGGTACGTTCACCCACTGCGTTCACCGGTGCGGGCCGGTCACCAGGTGACGGGCAGGGACGCGACGCCGTACGTGGTGCCGTCGTGGTCGAACTCCAACTCCTCGACCCCGGCCGCCAGACGGAGCGTGGGGACGCGCCGGTAGAGGGTGCCGTAGACGACCTGGAGCTCCAGGCGGGCGAGGGACTGGCCCAGGCACTGGTGGGGGCCGTAGCCGAACGCGTTGTGCGTGCGCGCGGGCCGGGTGACATCCACCTGGTCGGCGCCCGGGAACGCCTCCGGGTCCCAGTTGGCGGCGTGCAGATCCACGATCAGGCCGTCGCCCGCGCGGATGACCTGGCCGCCGATCTCGATGTCCTCGGTGGCGACGCGGCGCAGACCGACCTGGACGATGCTCAGATAGCGCAGCAGCTCCTCCACCGCGCCGGCGACGACCTTCGGGTCCTCGGAGTCGCGCACCAGGGCGAGTTGCTCCGGGTTCTCCAGCAGGACCAGCGTGCCGAGGCTGATCATCGTTGCGGTGGTCTCGTGGCCGGCGATGAGCATCGCCACGCCCATGTGCACGGCCTCGCTGCGGCTCATCTCGCCGGCCTCGACCCGCCCGGCCATCTCGGACAGCACGTCGTCACCGGGGTCGGTGAGCTTCTTGCCGAGCAGGTCGTCGAGGTAGGTGGAGAGCGCGGTGCTCGCCGCCCGGGAGTCCTCGGGCGCGGCGGCACGGTCGAGCGCGAGGCTGCTGTTCTCCTGGAAGAACTCGTGGTCCGCGTACGGCACTCCGAGCAGTTCGCTGATCACCAGCGAGGGCACGGGCAGCGCGAGCGCCGTCAGGAGGTCGGCAGGGTTCGGCCCGGCCAGCATGTCGTCGATCAGACCGTCGACGATCTTCTGGATCGGAGCCCGCATGGCCTCGATCCGCTTGACGAGGAACGGCCCGTTGACCATCCGGCGCAGCCGGGTGTGCTCGGGGGCGTCCGTGTTGACGATGAGCTCCGGGGTGTACTCGGCGATCTGCTGCCGGTACGCCGTCACGAACGGGAAGTTGCCGGGGCTCTTGTCGTTGGCGCTGACGCGGGGGTCGGTCAGCAGGGCCCTCTGCAGGGCGTGCCCGGTGATCATCCAGGGCGTACTGCCGTCCCAGATCCGGACCTTGCTGATCGGGTTCTGCTCGCGCAGCTCCTCCACGGCCGGCGGCGGGGCGAACGGACAGCCGGCCGCCCTCGGCATCGGGAACTCGGGCATCGCCTCGGCCGCGTCGGACGCGGCTCCGGCCAGTGTCTCGGCCATCTGACTCCTCGGTGGGGGCTCCGCCGGGGCGGAGAACGGGGAAGGGTTGGAGACCTCTGGACCACATGCAAGCGGAGCGGACTGACGGCTTCCGGTCAGTTGCCTGACATAAAGCTGACGTGACCCAGATCACATCCCTGACCCGTAGACGGTCGGCCACTTAGGCACGCTTTCGCGCCACCTCGCGCCACGGCCCTGCCCCGCGGACACGACGAAGCGGCCGACGCGAGAGACGCACGGCCGCCGAGTGAGAGAGGGCTACGGGGGTGTGGGCCAAGGGAGTTGAGAGCGCGGGGAGGCATGGGGAGGGCGTGGGCGCGTATGGAGGGGGTGTCGGGGTCAGCGTCCGAGCCGGTAGCCGAAGCCCCGGCGCGTATGGATCAGCGGAGGCTGCTCCTGGTCCACCTTGTGGCGGAGGCGGGAGACGAGTTTCTCGATCGCGTTGCCGGCCCGGGTCTCGCCCCAGACGTGCCGGCAGATCTGTTCCTTCGAGAGAACCCGATCCGCGTTGACGAGCAGATGACGCAGCAGCCGGTACTCCGCAGGGGTGAGGTCGAGGGCCCGTCGGCCGCGCCGGGCCTGACAGGTGGCGTCGTCGAGGACGAGGTCGCCGTAGCACGGCCCTTGACGCACCGCACCGCGGCCGCGGAGTAACACGTGGGCCCTGGTGAGAACTTCGGAGATCCGGAACGGCACGGTGACGTAGTCCGACTCCCCCAGGCCGAGTTCGGGGACGAGGAGGGCCAGCTTCTCGTACTCGGCGAGGAAGAGCACCGGAGGCCGGTCGGCCGGGCGGAAGCGGCGCCCCTCACCCAGCTCCTCGATGTCCGGGACCGACACGTCCATGACTACGAGGTCGAAACGGTGCTCGGCGAGCCGTGCCAGCCCTTGTGCGCCGGTGCGTGCCGCGGTCACCCGGTAGTCCGCCAACTCCAGTGTGGTCGTGAGCAGTTCGGAGATCGCCGGGTCATGGGCGACGACCAGGACATGCTGCCCGTTCCCACGGGCGGGCGCGGTCACGTCCGCACCGCTCCCGCGCACCCCGCCGAGGCCGACATCGACGCCGACACCCTCCGTTCTGTGCACCCGGTCCACCTCGCCGACGCGGTCCACTCCGTGCACCCGGTCCACCCCATCCGTCCCGTCCATCGCATGCACCTCGTTCATGAGTAGGAGGCGGGCGGCGACACCCTCGTGCGGGGCTCAAGCGTCACGCCGTCGACCGGACCCGGTCACCCCCCGGTCAGGCCCGGCGCGGCGAGGTGTCCTCGCCCTCCAGCGTGCCCTCGGTGTGCAGGAAGTCGTCGACCATCCGGTGGAACAGCGTGGAGAGTTGCCGCAGTTCCTCCGGCGACCAGTGGGACAGCGCGAGCTCCATGCCCCGGCAGCTCGCGATGCGGATACGGTCGATCGCGTCCTGGCCGGCGGGGGTGAGCTGGATGCGCTGGGCGCGGCGGTCGTCCGGATCCGGGACCCGGGTCACGTAACCGCCCTTCTCCAACTGCTGGACCTGCCGGGTGACGTGCGACGCCTCCACGGCCAGCCGCGCCGCCAGCTCGCCGGGGCGCAGGGGCTCCGAGTCGGAGATCTGCCGCAGCAGCGCCACCGCGGCCCGGTCCAGCGACACCCCGGCCAGGGCCATGAGGCGGTCGTGCTGCCTGACCCGGCCCGTCAGATAGACGATGCGGTTGAGGGCTCGCTCGATCTCGATCACCTCATCGGAGACGGAGGCGGACGCGGACGCGGCTCCGGACAGAGGGTCAGGGGTGTGTGCGGGTGATGGCGTGGACATGGGGTCCACTCTAGCAGCTACTTGCCTAACTCAAGTAAATTCAAAAACAGATTGCTTTACTCAAGTAAGCCGCATACGCTTGACTAACTCAAGTAAGTCGGTCCGGGGGCGCCGAGCCACCGCATCACCGAGGAAGAGAGCATCACCATGGCCACCATGAAGTCCGTCCGCACCGGTCCCGTCGGCGAGATCGAGGTCGTCGACGTCGAACGGCCCGTCCCCGGCCCCAAGGACGCCCTGCTCAGGATCCGCGCCTGCGGCATCTGCGGCACCGACACGTTCTTCCTGCACCTCGGCGGCACCCCCATGGGTCCCGGCGGTTCCATGGTGCCGCTCCCCCTGGGCCACGAGCCCGCCGGCGAGATCGTGGCGACCGGCGCCGAGGTCACCGGTCTGAAGGTGGGCGACCGGGTCGTCGTCAACCCGCAGGGCGTGCCCTCCGGCATCATCGGCTGCGGTGGAGCGCACGGCGCCATGAGCGAGTACCTGCTCATCGAGAACGCCGAACCGGGCATCAACCTCAGCGTCTTCCCCGACAGCGTGCCCTTCGACGTCGCCGCCCTGAACGAGCCGATGGCCGTCGCCCGGCACTGCGTCAACCGTTCCGGGGCCGGGCCCACCGACAAGGTCGTCGTCTTCGGTGCCGGGCCCATCGGTCTGGGCGCCACCATCTGGCTCAAGCTCCGCGGCGTCCAGCACGTCGTGGTCGCCGACGTACTCCCCGAACGACTGGAGACCGCGCTCGCCGTCGGCGCCGACGCGGTGGTCAACTCCGCCACCGACGACCTGACCGCCGTGCTCACCGATCTGCACGGCCAGGCCGCCAACGCCCTGGGCCAGCCCCGCCCGGGCACCGACATCTACATCGACGCGGCCGGCGCCCCCGCCGTCTTCCAGGCCACCGTCGACAACGCCCGATGGGGCGCCAAGCTCGTCATGGTCGCCGTCCAGAAGAAGTCCGACACCATCGACCTCGGCGGCATGCTCCGCAGCGAGCTCACCCTCATCGCCTCCCAGGGCTACCCCACCGAGATCTTCGAGGTCACCCCGGAACTGGTCGAGCACCACGAGCGCTTCGCCAAGCTCATCAGCCACCGTGTGCCCTTCACCGACGTCGAGCACGCCTTCGGGCTGGCCCTCACCCCCGGCGCCGCCGAGAAGATCGTCGTGACCTTCGACGACCAGGACACCCTCGACGGCCAGGTCTGAGCGGCGGACCTGGGGGTGTGCATCGTACATATTAGGTGCGTGGTGCATATTTGATGTCATGGCTCCTGCCCTGACCTCAGGCCCAGGCTCAGGTTTCGGGGCGGGAGTCGAGATCTGGGGAAGGACCGGCCGCATGGACAAGCCCACGCACTTGATCGAGTTCGAGGCGATGCTGCTCGGGCGGCATCTCTATCTGAACTCGCCCCGGGCCCGGACCGGCGGCAGGCTGGAGCGCAGCGCGTACATCCTGCTGAGCCGCATCCGTATGGAGGGCCCGATGTCCATCGGGCAGCTCAGCGACGCGTTCGGTCTTGACGCCTCCACGCTCAACCGGCAGACCGCCGCGATGCTGCGCGGCGGTCTCGTCGAGCGCATCCCGGATCCCGACGGGGGCATGGCCCGCAAGTTCCGCATCACCGACGAGGGCGAGCACCGCCTCGACACGCACCGCGCGGAGGCCATCCAGGGGCTGGAGAAGGTGATGGCCGACTGGGACCCCGAGGAGGTCGCCACCTTCGCCGGGTACCTCAAGCGGTTCAACACGGACATCGAGAACCTCGACGAGCGGCCCTGGCCCCGCCCCTGACCACCCGCGCCTCCTGACCGCGGGGCCCCTTCCCCCGTACGCCTGGATGCTGACCGGGACGTACCCCGTCGTGCCCTCGGAGGACGTGCCGGGCCCCGGCGTACTGCGTTCTCAGTACGGGAGAGTGTCGGCAGCCGCACGACGACGTGACCGCCGCCGGCCGGGAGCCTTGTGAGGTACCCGAGACCAGATGTGGAGACCTCCATCCCGTGGCTGCTTTTCTCTGTCGACTGGGCCGTCTGACGTTCCGACGGCGTTGGCTCGTGACGTTCCTGTGGGTGGCGGTGCTGGCCGCGGTCGGCTTCGCCGCTGCCAAGGCCCCTGAAGCACCCGACGCCGGATCGTCCATGCCAGGTATCGAGTCCCAGAAGGCGTTCGACCTGATGGACCAGCGCTTCCCGGGGGCCACGGCCGACGGGGCGAACGCGCGGGTCGTCTTCATCGCGGACGGCGGGCAGAAGATCACGGCCGCCGACAACCGGGCGACCATCGACGCGTTCGTCGAGCGGGCCGGCGGCGGTTCGCAGGTCGCCGATGCCGTGAACCCCTTCCGGGCCAAGGCGGTCAGCAAGGACGCGACGACCGCGTACGCCACCGTCACCTACAAGGTGACGGCCGACGACCTCACCGACGCGAGCAAGAACCACCTGGAGAAGGCCGTCGAACAGGCCCGGGACGCGGGGCTGACCGTCGAGGTGGGCGGCTCCGCGCTGGCCACTCAGCCCTCGGCGGGCGGTGCGGCGGAGATCATCGGTGTCTCGATCGCCGCCGTCGTGCTGATGATGACCTTCGGGTCGCTGGCCGCCGCCGGTCTTCCACTGCTCACCGCCGTCCTGGGCGTCGGCGTCAGCATGGCGTCGATCATGGCGCTGGCCAGTACGTTCGGGCTGTCCTCGTCGACGGGGACGCTGGCCACGATGCTCGGCCTCGCGGTGGGCATCGACTACGCGATGTTCGTCGTCTCCCGCTACCGCGAGGAGCGGGCCAACGGGCACGGGCCCGAGGAGGCGGCGGGGCTGGCCGCGGGTACCGCCGGATCCGCCGTCGTCTTCGCCGGGCTCACCGTCGTCATCGCGCTGGCCGGGCTGTGGGTGGTCGGCGTCCCGATGCTGACCAAGATGGGGCTCGCCGCCGCGGGCGCGGTCGTCGTCGGCGTGCTGATCGCGCTGACGCTGGTCCCGGCCGTGCTCGGTTTCTGGCCCGACGCCGTTCTCTCGCGCAGGGCCCGCCGGAGCGGACGTATCAAGGAGGGCGGCGAGAACAACGGCGGCAGCCGCTGGGCGCGCTTCGTCCTGCGCCGGCCCGTGCCCGTCCTGCTGGCCTCCGTCGCCGGACTCGGGGCCCTCGCGATACCCGTGACGGACCTGCAGCTGGGCACGTCCGGGGACGAGGCCAAGCCGACGTCCACCACCGAACGCCGTGCCTACGACGCGCTCGCCGACGGTTTCGGCCCCGGCTTCAACGGGCCGCTGACCATCGTCGTGGACGCCAAGGGCGCCCCGGACGCGAAGACCGCCGTGAACAAGATCGCCAAGGAGATCGGCGCCACGAAGGGAGTCGTGTCGGTCTCGCAGGCCCGGTTCAACCCGGCCGGGGACACCGCGGTCTTCTCCGCGGTTCCGGCCGACTCGCCCACCGGCGAGCGGACCCAGGACCTCGTCCACACCATCCGGGACGAGCGGCCCGCGACCGAGGCCTCCACGGGCGCGGAGTTCGAGGTCACCGGGACCACCGCGCTGAACATCGACGTCGCCCAGAAGATGCAGGACGCGCTGATCCCGTACCTGATCGTCGTGGTGGGACTGGCGGTCCTGCTCCTGCTGCTCGTGTTCCGGTCCGTCCTGGTGCCGGTCAAGGCGGCGCTCGGGTTCCTGCTGTCGGTGCTCGCGGCCCTCGGTTCCGTCGTCGCGGTCTTCCAGTGGGGCTGGGGCGCGGACCTGCTCGGCCTGGAGGCGACCGGCCCAATCATGAGCATGATGCCGATCTTCCTGGTCGGTATCGTCTTCGGGCTCGCCATGGACTACCAGGTCTTCCTCGTGACCCGTATGCGGGAGGCGTACGTGCACGGCGACCGGCCCGGCCAGGCCGTGGTCACCGGCTTCCGGTACAGCGCCCGGGTCGTGGTCGCCGCCGCGCTGATCATGATGGCGGTGTTCTCGGGCTTCGTCGGAGCCGGTGAATCCATGATCAAGATGATCGGTTTCGGGCTGGCCGTGGCGGTCCTGTTCGACGCGTTCGTCGTCCGTATGGCGTTCGTCCCGGCGGTCCTCGCCCTGCTGGGCAGGGCCGCCTGGTGGATGCCCCGCTGGCTGGACCGGCTGCTGCCCGACATCGACGTGGAGGGCGCGGCCCTCCACCGGAAGGCCGCCGTGCCCCTCACCGTGGTCGGCCCGCACGACCGGGAGTCGGCTCCCGTCTGACGGGCGTCCCGTATGTGCCCGAGGGCCGCCCGTGCTCGCCACGGACGGCCCTCGTCGGCCGTCCGCCCGGGCCGTCACCCACGATGGCTCCAGCTCACTTCCCACCGGAGAGTCCGATGATCACCAGCTGGCAGCGGTACGCCAAGGACCACCCCCGCGTCGTCGACGTGGTGGTGATCGTGCAGCTGTTCGCCGCCGTCGCCCTGGGAAGCGCCTTCACCACGGCCGGGAACTCCCGGACGAACGGGTCGTTCGGTCTCGGCGTGCTGCTGGGCGGCATCGCCTGCGTCGCCCTGCTGTGGCACCGGAGCCACCCCCGTACCGTCGTCGCGGTGACCGCGGTCTGCGGCAACACCGCCGGGGCGGCCGGCTGTCTGCTCACCCCGCTGCTGCTGGCGCCGGTCATGGCCGCGCTGTACTGGCTGGCCGTCCGCACCGACCGCAGGACCGCACGCGTCCACTGCCTCGCCGTCACCGCCCTGCTGGTGGCCACGGCGATGCTCTTCGACCCGTACGGTCATCCGCTGGCCCTCAAGACGATCGGTCCCGCCGCCTGGGTCGTGCTGCCGATCGCCTGGGGCACGGCCTCCCGGCTGCGGAGCGCCTATCTGGAGGCCGTGCAGGCCCGCGCCGAGCACGCCGAGCGCACCCGTGAGGAGGAGGCGCGGCAACGGGTCGCCGAGGAGCGCGTGCGCATCGCCCGCGAACTGCACGACGTGGTCGCCCACCACCTGGCGCTGGCCAACGCCCTGGCCGGCACCGCCGCACACCTCGCGGCCGGCCGCCCCGAGCAGACGGAGCGGATCCTCGCCGACCTGGTCGGTACCACCTCCACCGCACTGCGCGAACTGAAGGCCACCGTCGGCCTGTTGCGCCGGCCCGAGGACTCCGAGGCGCCCCTGGAACCCGCCCCCGGACTCGGGCGGCTGACCGAACTGGCCACCGCGTTCGCCTCCGCCGGGCTGACGGTCGACATCGTCACCGAGGGCGAACGGCGGCCGCTCTCACCGGGCGTGGATCTGACGGCGTTCCGGATCGTGCAGGAGGCGCTCACCAACGTCGCCAAGCACGCGGCCGCGCGGGCGGCGCGGGTGACACTGACGTACACGCACGACCGGCTGACCATCACGGTCACCGACGACGGATCCGGGGACACTCCCGTGGTGCCCTCCCCGAGCGGCGGCTTCGGTCTCATCGGCATGCGGGAACGTGCCCACTCCGTGGGCGGCCACGTCCGGACCGGCCCCCGCCCCGAGGGCGGCTTCAGCGTCACCGGCGAACTGCCGATCCACCTCTGACCCCTGCTGCCTCCTGGCCCCGACTCCGACCCCCGACCACGACCCCGGAAGCGATCCGAATCAGATGACCATCCGCGTCCTGCTCGCCGACGACCAAGCCCTGCTGAGAGCGACCTTCCGGATCCTGATCGACTCCTGCGACGACATGGAGGTGGTCGGCGAGGCGACCGACGGCAAGGAGGCCGTCGAACTCACCCACACGCACCGTCCGGACGTCGTCCTGATGGACATCCGGATGCCCGGCTCCGACGGTCTGGGCGCCACCACCGCGATCTGCGCCGACCCTGACCTCTCGGGCACGCGGGTCCTCATCCTCACGACCTTCGAGACCGACGAGTACGTGGCCCGGGCCCTGCGCGCCGGCGCGAGCGGCTTCCTCGGCAAGGACGTCACCGCCGATGTGCTCCTCGACGGCATCCGGACCGTGTCCGCAGGCGAGTCCCTGCTCTCCCCGCTCGCCACGCGTACCCTCATCACCCGCTTCCTCGCCGCCCCGACACCCGCCGACCGGCTGGCAGCGCCCGAACTCCTCGCCACGCTGACTGCCCGCGAACGGCAGGTCATGGCGCTGGCCGCCGAGGGCAGGTCCAACGACGAGATCGCCGAGAACCTCGTCGTGAGCCCCCTGACGGTACGTACGCACGTGCATCGCGCGATGACGAAGCTGGGCGCCCGCGACCGGGCCCAACTGGTCGTCATCGCCTACCAGTCCGGGCTCGTACAGGCCCCGCCGCCCGGGTCCTGATCCGGCCCGTGGGACGTGCGCGTCCCACGGGCCGGTCGCGGTCAGCTGCCGGCGGAGGCGCGGCGCTTCGTCAGCAACCACGCTCCGGCGCCGAGGACCACCACCGCTGCGGCCACGCCGCCGACGACGAGGCTCATGGGTGTTCCGTCGTCGTCCTTCTTCGTGTCGGCCGCTGCCGCCGTGGCCCCGGTCTCGGAAGGCGTCGCGGTGACCGTCGGGGTCGGGCTGGGCGTCGGGCTCGCGGTGGGGCTGGGAGCGATCGGCTTCGCGCCCGGTGCCGCCGCCTTCAACTTCAGGAGCGGGGCGGGCTGTTCGGGCTCCTCACCGCCCTCGGGCAGCTCGATCCAGCGCGAGACCTTCCCGTCGCTGTAGGTGTCGATGGTCTTGAACGCCACTTCCTCGACGTCCGGGAGCTGGCGGATCTTCACCTTGTACTCGGCGTCGACGCCGGTCTTGAGGGGGGTGCCGCCCACGACGTAACCGTCGTCGGTGGTCTTCAACTGCCAGCCCTCGGGGGCCTCTTCGAGCGTGACGTCGGACGGTGCGATTCCCTCGGGCAGTACGACGCGCACCTCGCGGAAGCCCGCGGTGGCGGACTCCGCCTCGCAGACGACGGTGAGGGTGACGTTCTCGGCGAGGGCCTGCGCCTTGTCGGCCTCGACCTCCGTGTGCGCGGAGGCGGGACCGGCCAGCGCGAGGACGGCCGTGAGGGCGGCGGCGCCGGTCAGTGCGGCACGACGCCCGTTGATGGACAGGGACACGGTGGAACTCCTTGGCTGTGGAACCGGGCGGGCCGAGGCCGGGCCCGGGTGAGGGGGACGACGGGGACGGGTGTCCGTCCCGGGGGTCCCCTGCGCACCAGCGCGTGCTCCAGGGTCCGGGGCCGTGCTCCTGCCGGGAGTTCGAAGGAGCCGGTGAGGGGTACGGGCAGCGGTCGGTGGGCTGCCGCCAGGGCCGGACCCGGCAGGAACCGGGCGATGACCGCCGCCGCGACCGCGCGCAGCGTGCGGCCGGTGGCCAGTGCCGCCGTGACCGCCGTGTCGGCCCGGTGGAGCAGCCAGGCGACGACGAGGGCGGCGACGGCGTGCGCGGTCGTCATGGCCGCCTCGGAGGCGTGCTGCCAGGGGTGTCCGCCGGCGCCCGTCGTCATCGCGTCGTGCCCGGCGTGGGCCATGTGTCCCGTACCGGCGCGGTGGCCGCCGGCCGTGGTGAGCGCGAGATGCATCGCGGCCTGTGCCGCCAGGGTGCATGCGCCGACCGCGAGCAGTCCGGGCCGGCGGCGGGCGAAGGGCCGTACGACGACGAACTGCGCCACGGCGAAGGCGGCCACGAGCCGCCACGGCACCTGCCCGCCCTCGACCGCGTGATGGCCGACGGCTGCGAGCACACTGCCGACGAGGGCGAACGCCACGGCCCGGACCCGGGCGCCCGCACGGCTCGGCCGGGAGCCCCGGCCCCGGCCGTCGCGCTGCGTCACCTGGTCAGTTGGCACGGTCGCCCATCATCCTCCGCCGCGTTCACCTTGTCGCATACGTCTACGTCACAGGTGGTGCGGCCGTTCACCCGGGGTCGTACGAGGACGAACACACGGGCGTCCGCAGGGGTGGAAGCGGGTTGGGCGGGGGGTTGGGCGGGGGTGGTTCAGTCCGCCGCGCCCAGGGACCACCGCGGGACGCTGCCCGCGAGGCGGCAGGTGAGGAAGTACAGGGGTATCGGCGGGGTGTAGGGCGAGCCTCCCGCGGGGCTGTGGATCAGCCGGGGCCGGTCGGCCCAGGGGCCGCGGCGGGCCCGTGTCCAGGACGGGTCGGCCAGGTGCGCGCCGACGGTGTACGTCGTGGAGGGCGGCCAGGTGACGCCGATGTGGGACCCGGAGGGCACGATCCACCACCAGCGCTCCTCGCCGTCGAAGTCGTCGGCGAAGACACAGCCCACGCGGGGCAGGGAGTCCATGATGCGTTCGCCGTGCTCCCGGGACGTGGTCACGGCGTCGCAGCCCAGCCCGGCGCGCAGCTGGGCGGGGATGACCAGGCGACCGGGGTTCTCGGACGGGAAGGTCGCGGAGGGGCGCAGCCGCGAGCCGTAGGTGCGAGGCCGCGGTTCAGGGGCGTGCTGCAGTTCCATGAGGCAGGTGTCCTTCGGCCGAGTGGGGGTTGGGCCGGGTGAGGTGCGTGGTGGGCGCGCGCCCGGTCGAGGCGGGTTCGTGCGTGAGGGGTGCGCGTCCGGTGGAGACGGGTTCCCGTGACTCCGACGACGTCGGCTGCGGCGGCACCGACCGCAACGACACCGGCGGGGAGGACGCCGGCGGTGACGGCACCGGCTGGGTCGGCAGGACGGCCCAGACGACGCGTCCGGAGCCGTTCGCGCTGTCCTTGACGCCCCAGTCGGTGCTGACCATGCCGACGAGCATCAGTCCGCGGCCGCCCTGGTCGTCGGGCCCCGCGCTGCGCTGTGCGGGGAGCGTCAGGCCGCGGTTCTGGTCCTCGACCTCGATGTGGAGCCGCCCGCCCGCGGTGCGCAGTCTGCAGACGATCCACTCGCTCGCCGTGTGCGTCAGCGCGTTGGTGACCAGCTCGGAGGTCACCAGGACAGCGTTGTCGCAAGTTTCGGGGCTCGCACCCCATTCGCTCAGCAGTTCGCGCACGTTCCTGCGGGCCACACCCGCCGAGGCGGGTGTCGGGGAGAGTCCGAACACGCCTGCTCTGTGGGGGTGTTCGCTCGCGGGCAGTCGGCCCAATGGCTTGGGGAGGGAGGGCGGAGCCATCGCCGTTCGCCTTTCTTCTGCCTTCGCACCGGGGGTCGGGCCAGTGCCGGTACCGCTTGATCCGGTTCCGCCGCGAGGCGCGTACAACCCGTTGCGCACGGTGACGAAGCGCAGCTCTTCTCCCCCAACTGAGCTACGTCGTCTCGCCGTTCACCGGACCAGGACGGTACGCCCCACTGTGACACCTGCCAACAACACCCCGCAACCGACAAGTTGAAAATTGCAATTCGCACGGTGCATGCTTCCCCCGTCGAACGGATGATCGTGACAGACTGCGACCTCGAACCCGCTGTGAGGGGGTAAGCCGTGACCGCGGAGACCGACTGGGGCGGCGCGCCCTCCGTCCTGCGCATGATCCTCGGCAGACAGCTGGAGGAGCTGCGCACACGTGCCGGACTGACGTTCGAGCAGGCGGGTGCGGCGATCGGCGTCAGCCACTCCACGATCCGCCGGATGGAAGCCGCCAAGGTGGCCCGGCTCAGGCTCCCGGACGCCGAGAAACTGCTCCAGGTCTACGGCGTGACGGACCAGCAGGAGATCGACACCTTCCTGAAATCGGTCCGCGAGGCCAACAAGCGCGGCTGGTGGCACACCTACCGTGACGTGCTGCCGGACTGGTTCGCGGCCTATCTGAGCCTGGAGCAGGCGGCGCTGCAGATCCGCGCGTACGAGGCCCAGTTCGTGCACGGTCTGCTGCAGACCGAGGAGTACGCCCGGGCCCTGCTGGGCGCCGGGAATCCGCACGCCGCGACCGAGGCCACGGAGCGCAGGGTCGCGCTGCGGATGCGGCGCCAGGAGCTGCTGTCGCGTCCCTCGCCGCCGCGCGTGTGGATCGTGATGGACGAGACCGTGCTGCGCTGGCCGGTCGGCGGAGCCGAGGTGATGCGCGCCCAGATCGACCATCTGATCGCGGTCAACTCGCTACCCCAAGTGACATTGCAGATCATGCCGTTCAAGAACGGACCGCATCCGGCGATGCGGGCGGGGGCTTTCCATCTCTTCCGGTTCCGGGCACGCGAACTGCCGGACATCGTCTACCTCAACGGTCTGGTGGGCGCTGTCTATCTGGACAAGGACGACGACGTCCTGGTCTATCGCGAGGCTCTGGACCGGCTGGGCGCGCAGGCGACGCCCGCCAGAAAGACCGAGGCTCTCCTCGGTGCGATTCGCAAGGAGCTCTGACGTGCACCACCACATACGCGACGGACACATACGCAACGGCATGCCGTCCCGGGAACTCGGCACACGCGGCTGGTACAAGCCGTGGAGCGACGACGCGGGCGGCGCCTGCGTCGAGGCGATGAAGCTCGGCGACGGCCGGGTCGCACTGCGCCAGTCGACCGATCCCGACGGCCCCGCGCTGGTCTTCACACCCCGCGAGATGACGAGTTTCCTGGCGGGTGTGAAGGCGGGTGCCGCCGACTTCCTGTTCTGAGGCACCCCCTGGTACCCGCGCACAGACTTCCCTGGTTTCCTGAACACTCCTGCTTTGATCAACACCCTTGATTTTCCTGAGCGTTGACTTCGAACCCGACGACTTGACAGGAGGGGCGGCTTTGCCCGAAAACGGATGGCCGGCCGACCGCATCGACACCGAGAACGCCCACTCGGCGCGCATCTACGACTACATCCTCGGCGGTAAGGACTACTACCCGGCCGACAAGGAGGCGGGCGACGCCATGGCGTCGGAGTGGCCCGCCCTGCCGATCCACATGAAGGCCAACCGCGACTGGATGAACCGCGCGGTCGCCTGGCTGGCGAAGGAGGCGGGGGTACGCCAGTTCCTGGACATCGGCACCGGCATCCCCACCTCGCCGAACCTGCACGAGATCGTCCAGTCGGTGGCGCCCGAGTCACGGGTCGTCTACGTCGACAACGACCCGATCGTCCTCACCCTCTCCCAGGGGCTGCTGGCCAGCACGCCCGAGGGCAGGACGGCGTACATCGAGGCCGACTTCCAGCACCCGGAGGCCGTGCTCGACTCCCCCGAGTTCCGCGAGACGCTCGACCTGGACAAGCCGGTCGCGCTGACCGTGATCGCGATCGTCCACTTCGTCCTGGACGAGGACGACGCGGTCGGCATCGTCCGCCGCCTCCTGGAGCCCCTCCCCTCCGGCAGCTACCTCGCGATGTCCATCGGCACCGCCGAGTTCGCGCCGGAGGACGTGGGGCGGGTCGCCCGCGAGTACGCGGCCCGCAACATGCCCATGCGGCTGCGCACGATCGACGAGGCCGACGAGTTCTTCGAGGGTCTGGAGCTCGTCGAGCCGGGCATCGTCCAGGTGCACAAGTGGCATCCGGATGCCACGAGTGGTGAGGGGATCCGGGACGAGGACATCGCGATGTACGGGGCTGTGGCCCGTAAGCCGTAAGGCTCCGCCGGCCGCCGGTTTTTGATCCGCGGCCCGGTGGGGGCTTGTCGCGCAGTTCCCCGCGCCCCTGACGGGGCGCGGGTTACTCGTTCGGCGCGCCCAGCCGTTCGTTCGACGGGGGGATTACTCTCGCCGTCAGGTCCGGGGTCGGCATCTCTGTGTCGAACGGGTACATCGGGCGGTGGATGCGGTGGTGGCCCAGGCGGAGGAGGTTCTGGTCGACGCCGCCCGGGGTGAGGGCCATCTTCCAGTCGGCGGCCATGGTGAAGAGTTGGGGTTCCAGGTAGCCGATCTTGACGAGGACGATGTCCGCCGTGCGGGGGGACAACTCCAGGTCGGTGAAGTCGTGTTCGTGGTGGTAGGGCTTGCGCAGGGCGGTGAGGATCACGTGCACGCCGCCGACGCGTAGCACCACCTCCGCCTGGGCGTGCGGGTCGCCGTGGCGGATCGCGTGGACCACTCCGGTCATGGTGAGCGGGCCTGCGTGGCGGTCGTCGACCTCCGCGCCCGCCGTGACGGTGACGGTCGCTCCGACGCCCGCCCTGACCGCCGTCTCCACGGCGGCGGGGCCCGGGAGCGAGGCGTAGATGACTGTCGGTCCCGACGGGTCCTTGAACTCGGGCCGGGACAGCACCCGTTCGAGGCCCCAGGTGACATCGCCCGCGCCGCCCGCCGTCGGGTTGTCGCCGGTGTCGCTGATGAAGTACGGCCTGTTCGCCTCGGAGGCGGCCAGTGCCTCGTCCAGGCAGTCGTCCAGGGTGCCCGTCGGGGCCACGAAGGCGAAGTCGTGCCGTGCCTCCCAGAAGCCGCGCGCCAGGCGTTCCGCGCCCGTCGTGACCGCCTCCTGGGACGGGCCCGTGACGACGACCGCCGCCCGGTTGCGGGGTTCGTCCGCCCAGGCGTAGCCGACCCAGATCGCGGCGTCCGTCACGCCCTCCATTGCCTCCACCTCGTCTACTGCCGCGTACACGCTCTTCGCGGGTTCGATGCGGGTGGAGGTCTGTTCGCCGGCCAGGAGGACGGGGACCGGGATCCATGCCTTCACCGGGCGGGGCGCGCCGGTCTTGAGGAGGTCCACCAGGTTGCGGGCCGCCCGTTCCTTCGTGTCCATGGCGTCCTCGTGCGGGGCCATGCGGTAGCAGGTGATCAGGTCGCTCAGGTGGGCGAGTTCGCGCGAGACGTTGCCGTGCAGGTCCATGGAGGTGGACACGATGACTTCCGGGCCGACCGTCTCCCGGACGCGGGCGAGCAGAACCGCCTCGGCGTCGTCGATCCCCTCCACCGTCATCGCGCCGTGGATGTCGAACCAGAGGCCGTCGAGATCGCCCAACTCCGCGAGTCTCGCGATGAGTTCGTCGGAGAGTTCGGCGTACGCGGCCGCCGTGACCGTACCGCCGGGCAGGGCCTTGCCGACCAGCGCGCCGCGCCACTCGGCGGCTTCCCTCAACAGTGTTCCGGGGGCCAGGAACTGATAGCGCGTCAGGACGTCCGTGCCGCGCTGCGGGTGGAAGGCGGGGGCCTCGGTCCGGGCCGGTGAGAACGTCGACGACTCGATGCCGAGCCCGGCGATCGCGATGACGGGACGGGCGACGGGGGTACGCGGTTGTGGCATGGCTCCTCGCACGGTGGTGGGGTCCGTGGTCAGTGGTGGGCGGGGACTGCGGCGCCGGTGACGGCCTGGAGGGCGTTCGCCAGGGCCCGTTGGAGTGCGAACTGGCCCGCGCCGACGAGGCCAGCGTCCGCGCCGAGGCCGGCCCGCTCGATCACCAGGTGCTTGGTCACCAGCGGGTGGCATCCCTCGTACAGCTGGCTGCGGACGGCGGCGACGAACGGTTCGAGTGTCGAGAGGAGGCCGCCGAGGTACACGGCGTCGGGGTTGAAGAAGTTGACGTTCGCGGACAGGACCATGCCGAGGTAGCGGCCGGCCTGGCGGACGGCGCGGGTGGCCTCCGGGTCGGCGTCGGAGGCGAGGCGTACGACGTCCTCGATGGACGCGACGTCCAGGCCCCGTTCGCGCAGGATCCGGACGAGCGCGGCGCCCGAGGCGACGGTCTCCAGGCACCCCGTGTTGCCGCAGGAGCAGGGGATGTCGTGGCCCGCCTCGACCCGTACGTGGGTGATCTCGCCGGCGGCTCCGGTCGCGCCGCGGTACAGCTTCCCGTCGGCGATGATCCCCGCGCCGATCGCCGAGCCCATCTTCACCATGATCGACTGGCGGCGCTCGGCGGGCTGGACGCTGTGCTCGCCCACGGCCATGCAGTTGGCGTCGTTCTCGATCGCGGCCGGTACGCCGAACCGCTCCTCCAGCCAGTCCCGGACGGGGAAGCGGTTCCAGCCGGGCATGCGCGAGGGGAGGGTGACGACGCCCGGCACGACGTCGACCGGGCCCGGGAGGCAGAGGCCGACGCCGCGCAGCAGTTCCCGGCCGCGCCGCCCGGCGAGGGTCTCCAGGGTCTCGGCGAGTGCGGGAAGCGCGGTCTCGGGCCCCTCGGCCGTCACGAACGGCACGGTGGAGACCTCGGTGAACCCGCCGCCGGGCAGGACAACCCCGACCCGCGCGTGCCGTCCGCCGAGGTCGGCCGCGACGGCGAACCCCTCGCTCCCGCCCAGGCGCAGCACCTTGCGCGGGCGCCCGCCGGTCGAGGACCGCGTGCCCTGTTCGGCGACCAGCCCGTGCGCCACGAGCTGGCCGACCGTGAGCGAGATCGTCGAGGGTGCGGCACCGAGCAGTGCGGCGAGTTCCGTACGGGTCGAAGCCTGTCCGGAGGCGAGGAGGTCGAGGACGCTCTCGGCCAGCGAGGAGACGCCCGTGACGCCCCTCCGGTGCCCCGCACTTTTTTCAGACATGGACGAAGTAACTCCCAGGATCGGGGAAAGCCGGGGATATCCGGAGGTCGAGGCGACGAGCGTATGCCCGTATGTCTCCCGCACGACTTTTTCCAGAACAGCAGTAACAGACTTTTTACAGCGGGCCGCCTGTTTCTTCGAACCTTCCGGTCGTTGACTGGCTCCGCCGAACGCCGCCGTTCAACTCCGGCCCCGCGTCCGGCCTCGCGCACCCCGAGCCCTTGTTCACCCTGAGCCCTTGTTCACCTGAGGAGAGCCATGTCCCCTGCTCGCACGACGCTCGTCGCCTGTGCCGTCGTCTCGGCGGGCACACTGCTGCTCGCGGGCTGTTCCGGGACGAACGACACGTCGTCCGCGTCCCCCGACACCATCAACTACGCGCTGCCCGCGAACTTCACGCCGAACTGGATCCTGCCGATCGGTACGGCCGCGCACCTCAACACCAACAACAGGTCCATCGCCGACAGTCTGTGGGAGCGGCTCGTCGCGTACGACGGTTCCACCGGGAAGATCGCCTGGAACAAGAAGGCGTCCATCGCCACGGCCGCCGACTTCGCGTCCGACGGCAGGAGCGTCAAGTTCACACTGGGCGACCGCAGTTGGAGCGACGGCAAGCCGATCACCTCGCGGGACGTCGAGTTCTGGTTCAACCTCATCAAGGCGAACAAGGCGGAGTGGGCGGGCTACAACCCGGGCAAGGCGCCGGACAACTGGACCTCCTTCAAGACCGTCGACGACCGCCACTTCACGATCACCTTCGACAAGGCCTACAACTCCCAGTGGATGCTGGCCAACCAGTTCAGCGAGATCACTCCGCTGCCGCAGCACGTGTGGGACAGGACCGACGCCTCCGCGCAGGTGTCCGACGCCGACCGGACCGCCGCCGGCGCGAAGAAAGTCTGGACGTATCTGAACTCGGCCGCGAAGAACATCTCCCGCTACGACAAGGACGCGCTGTGGAAGACCCTCAGCGGCCCGTACGCGGTCAAGTCGTTCTCCACGTCCGGCAAGGTCGTGCTCGCAGCCAACAAGAAGTACGACGGCGGTGAGAAGGCGAACATCGCGACGGTGAACCTGCTCCCCTTCACGACGGCGGACGCCGAGAAGAACGCGCTGCGCTCCGGAAGCGTCGACTACGGCTACATCGAGGCCACCGACCTCGACCAGAAGGACCGGTTCACGGCCCAGGGATACACGGTCGAGCCGTGGTCCGGCTGGGCCATCACCTACATGCCGTACAACTTCAACAACCCTGCCATGGGCGCGGTGTTCAAGCAGCTGTACGCGCGTCAGGCGGTCCAGCGGTCGATCGACCAGACGAGCCTGGCGAAGGTCATCTTCAACGGCACGGCCGTGCCCGGCTACGGCCCGGTCCCGCAGGCGCAGGCCTCCGACTTCGTCTCGCAGGTGCAGAAGGACAACCCGTACCCGTTCTCGACATCGGCGGCCAAGTCCCTGCTGACCGGCCATGGTTGGCAGGAGAAGGGCGGGGTCATGGTCTGTACGGACCCGGGGACGGGAGACACGCAGTGCGGTGAAGGCGTCGCCGAGGGAACGAAGTTCGAGATGCAGGTGCTGTCGCAGTCCGGCTCGGCCGTAACCGACAACATGATGAGCTCGATCCAGTCCTCGCTGGAGAAGACCGGCATCAAGTTCTCGATCAAGACCGCGCCCGTCAACTCGGTGCTCTCGCAGACCCCGCAGTGCACCTCGGGCCAGCCGATCTGCAAGTGGCAGCTGTCGTTCTTCGGCACTGCGGGCAGCTGGTACTTCAACGCCTTCCCGACCGGCGACTCGCTCTTCCAGACCAAGGGCGGCTCGAACTTCGGCAACTACTCGAACCCCGACGTCGACAAGCTGATCACCGCGTCCACGACGTCCAGTTCGTCGCAGGAGGTCCAGGACTACAGCGCGGCCCTCGCGAAGGACCTGCCGGTCATCTGGCTCCCGGCGCCGGACTACCAGATCTCCGTCGTCAAGAACGGCCTCGGCGGGTTCTCGCAGGACTCGCTCGCCAACTTCCACCCGGCGCAGTGGAAGTGGACCAAGTGAGGACCGGCTGAGGGCCTGAGGACCGACCCATGGACACCTTCCTCTACCTGACCCGGCGGGTCCTGCAGGCCCTCGTGGTGATCCTCATCGTCACGGTCGTGGTCTTCTGCCTGCTGCACGCGCTGCCCGGGGGTCCCGCACGCGGGATCCTCGGCCCGCAGGCGACGGCCCAGCAGATCGCGGCCTTCAACCACGAGCAGGGCCTGGACCGTTCGCTCCCCGTCCAGTACCTCTACTACCTGCGCACGCTCGTCCAGGGCGACCTGGGCACCTCGTACACGCTCAACGAGGGCGTCTTCCAGCTCATCGAGCAGCGGCTGCCCAAGACGCTCGTCCTGACCGTGCTGTCCGCGCTCGCCGGGCTGCTGCTGGCGATCCCGCTCGGCATGTGGCAGGCCGTGCGGCGCAACAGGCCGGTGGACTACGTCATCACCACGCTGAGCTTCGTGGCGTACGCGACTCCCGTGTACTTCCTGGGACTTGTGCTGGTGCTCGTGTTCACCCAGTGGCTGAACTGGTTCCCCTCGCAGGCACCCCAGGGCGAGACGCTCGCGGACGTGTTCGCGCAACCGGGCGCCCTGGTGCTGCCGGTGGTCGCGGGGGCCGCGTCGATGGTCGCCGTGTTCAGCCGCTACATGCGGGCGGCGACGCTGGAGAACCTCCAGGAGGACTACGTACGGACCGCGCGGGCCGGCGGTTCGCGGCCGCGCACGATCCTCTGGCGGCACGTCTTCCGCAACTCCCTCACGCCCGTCGTCGCGATGCTCGGCTACTACGTGCCCGTGCTCTTCGGCGGTGCGCTCGTCGTCGAGCAGCTCTTCAACTACCCGGGAATGGGGCTGCTGTTCTGGAGCGCCGCGCAGTCCTCGGACTATCCGGTGCTGCTCGGCTGTGTGCTCGTCATCTCCGTCGCGACCGTCGTCGGCACCCTGCTCGCCGATGTCGTCCAGCGGATCATCGACCCTCGTGTGAAGGCGGGCCGGACATGAGTGCCGTACTCCAAACCAAGGCGCCCACACTGGAGTTGGCGACCGGATACCGCCTCTCCGTGCGGCGGTTCGCCCGCAACAGGCTCGCGATGGCAGGGCTGTTGGTGGTCGTCCTCTTCCTGCTGTTCTGCTTCGTGGGCCCGTTGGTGTACTCGACCGACCAGACCCACACCCACCTCACCCAGGTGAACCTCGCGCCGAGCGGGGCGCACTGGCTGGGCACCGACGCGGTCGGGCACGACGAGCTGGGGCGGCTGATGTTCGGCGGGAAGGTGTCGCTGCTCGTCGGGCTCGCGGCCGGTCTCCTCGCCACGGTCGTCGGGACGCTGTGGGGCGCGGTCGCCGGGTACGCGGGCGGCTGGGTCGACGCGGTCATGATGCGGGTCGTGGATGCCGGGATCGCCATCCCGGCGCTCTTCATCCTGCTCGTCGTCTCGGCGATCACGACCCCGGACTCGCTGGGGCTGATCCTCATCCTGGGGTTCGTTTCCTGGCTCGTCCCGTCCCGGCTCGTACGGGCGGAGACGCTCACCCTGAAGAGCCGCGACTACGTGCTGACGCTCCGCGCGATCGGCGGGACGCACGGCCGGGCGATCTTCCGGCACATCCTGCCGAACTCGGTCTCGACGATCGTGGTCGCGGCCACGTTCCAGGTCGCCGACGCGATCCTGCTCGTCGCGTACGTCTCGTATCTCGGACTCGGTGTCCAGCCGCCGTCGACCGACTGGGGCGGAATGCTGTCGGCCGGGCTGACGGCCGCGTACTCCGGGCGCTGGTGGCTGATCGTGCCGCCGGGCCTCGCGATCATCCTCGTCGTGTGCGCGTTCAACGCGGTCGGGGACGGGCTGCGGGACGCGTTCGGCGTGAAGGGGCGGGCATGAGGGGCATGAGGACAGGCGGCATCCTGGAGGTCGAGGACCTCGGGGTGACCTTCTCCACGGAGACGGGTGACGTGCCCGCCGTGCGCGGGGTGTCACTGCACGTACGGCCCGGGGAGACGCTGGCGCTGGTCGGCGAGTCCGGGTCCGGGAAGTCGACGGTCGCGCTCGCCGCGATGGGGTTGCTGCCGGGGAACGCGCGGGCCTCGGGCCGGGCCTCGGTCGACGGCACGGACGTCGTCGGCGCCGCCGAGACCGACCTCGTGGGTTTGCGGGGGCGCACGGTGTCGATGGTGTTCCAGGAGCCCGCGACCGCCCTGGATCCGCTGACCCGGATCGGGGCGCAGATCGCGGAGGTCGTACGGAACCACCGCCCGGTCTCCGCCCGCGAAGCCGCCGGAGAGGCGGTCGGACTGCTGCGCCGGGTGGGCATCCCGGACCCAGCGAAACGGGCGTCCGCGTACCCCTTCCAGCTCTCCGGCGGACAGCGGCAGCGCGTGGTGATCGCCATGGCGATCGCGAACTCGCCGAGCCTGCTGATCGCCGACGAGCCGACCACCGCGCTCGACGTCACCGTCCAGGCCGAGATCCTCGACCTGCTCCGGGCACTCGCGGCGGACTCCGGCACCGGCGTCCTCCTCGTCACCCACAACATGGGCGTCGTCGCGGACTTCGCGGACCGCGTCGCGGTGATGCTGGACGGCGAGATCGTGGAGACCGGCCCGGTCGAGGAGGTCCTGCTACGGCCCACCCACGAGTACACCAAGCGACTGCTGGCGGCTGTGCCGCGGTTGGCTGTGGCGGGGGCGGGCGACTCGGCCGTGCCTGGCGGGACGGCCGGCGGCGGGGCGGCGCCCAGCGGGGCGGCTGTGGGCAGGGTGCCAGTCGGCGGGACAGTGGGCGGGGACACGGCGCCAGACACCGTGGTGGGCGGGGACGCGGCGGTCGGCAGGACGGGCGGGACGGCTGCGCCCGCCGAGACGGCGGTCGGTAGCGCGGCGGCTGGCACCGTGGCGGGAAGTCAGGCGGCGGTCGGCGGGGCGGCGCCACAACTGGCCCCCGCCGAACCGGGGACCGACGCGGCCCGGGAGCCAGCCGCCGGCGTACTCGGCGGCGAGGCCGAGCCGCCACTCGCCGACGCCCGAGGCGTCGCCGCGGCCGGCGGCAAGGCAGTTGGCCACAGCGCGCTTGGCGAAGGCGCGGCCGACGGCACCGCGCTCGGCAACAGCCCCGTCGGCGGCGGTGCAGCCGACAGCAAAGCAGTTGGCTGCCGCGCGGTGTCCCCGCCCGCCGGCGGCGCGTCCCGCCGTGGTGGGGTGGAAGGCGCGGCCGAGCCCGGTGGCCCCGCCAGAGCCCCCGTCGTCGAACTGCGCGGCGTCTCCGTGCGGTTCGGGCGTGGGCCCCGGGCCGTGCAGGCGCTGGACGACGTGTCGTTGGCCGTGTGGCCCGGGGAAACCCTGGGGCTCGTCGGGGAGTCGGGGTCCGGGAAGTCGACGGCGGCCCGGGTCGCGCTCGGGCTCGTCGCGCCCTCCGCCGGTTCGGTGTCGCTGTTCGGTGCCGATCTTCGGCGGGCGAGGGGGCGTGCTCGCCGGGCCCTGCTCTCCGGGGTTGGTGTGGTGCTGCAGGACCCCGTGGCCTCGCTGGACGCGCGGATGAGTGTGGCGGAGTGTGTCGCCGAGCCGTTGCGGGTGCACCGCCGGGGAATGCCCGCGGCCGAGCGCCGGGAGCGGGTCGCGGAGGTACTCGAACGCGTGCGGCTGCCCCGGGAGTTGGCGGGCCGCGGGCCGCGCGAGCTGTCCGGGGGGCAACGGCAGCGGGTGAGTCTCGCCCGGGCACTGGTGCTCGACCCCCGCCTGCTGGTCGCCGACGAGCCGACGAGCGCGCTCGACGTCAGCGTGCAGCAGACCGTCCTGGACGTGATCGCCGAGCTCCAGGACGAGCTCGGCTTCGCCTGCCTCTTCGTCTCCCACGACCTCGCGGTCGTCCAGCAGTTCGCGCGGCGGGTCGTCGTCATGCGGGCGGGCCGGGTCGAGGAGGAGGGCGCCACGGCGACCACCCTCACCCGTCCCGAGACGGACTACACCCGCCGGCTCATCGCCGCCGTGCCCGTACCCGACCCGGTGCTCCAACGTGTGCGCCGCACCGAACGACAGGCCGCGCTCGCCGCCGCCGGAACGGAGGGCGGGGCGTGACCGCACCCCAGCCACGTCCACCCGAGCCGAGTGCACCCCAGCCGCGTCCACCCGCCCCCGACTCCGACTACGAATCCGGCCCCGCCCCCGAGGTGTTCGCCGGTGTCGACATCGGCGGGACGACCACTCACGTCGTGCTCTGCACGCCCGAACTCGCCCTCGTGGACAGCCAGGAGGTGCCCACCCCGGCGGCCGAGGGCGGCACGGCGATGGTCGGCGCCGCGCTCGACGCCCTGGGCCTGCTCCTGGCGCGCGTACCGGCCCGGCTGCGCGCGGTCGGGGTGGGCGCGGCGGGTCTGGTCGACGCCCGCGCCGGACGCGTCCTCGTGGCCAGCGACTCCTTCCACGCCTGGGCCGGCTTCGAAGTGACGGCGGCCATGGAGGCCGCGCTCGGCGTTCCGGTCTTCCTCGACAACGACGTCAACGCGTTCCTCCGCGGCGAGGTGGCCAGGGGCGCCGTCACGGGCGAGCGGCACGTCCTCGGCATGACGCTCGGCACCGGGGTCGGCGGCGCGCTGTGGCTGGACGGGGCGCTGTACGAGGGGCCGCGGGGCGCGGCGGGCGAGGCGGGCCACATCCCGGGCTTCGGAGACCTCCCGTGCACCTGCGGCGGCCGGGGCCATCTGGAGACCCTGGCCTCCGGCCGGTCCATCGCCGCCCGGTACGCCGAACGGACCGGGCTCGACCGCAACGCCCGCGCCGTCGCCGAGGCGGCGGAGCGCGGAGACCCGGATGCGCTCGCCGTGTACGAGGCCGCCGGTGCCGCGGTCGCCCGCGCGATCCTGATCACCGCGGGCATGCTGGACGTCACGACCTTCGTGATCGGCGGCGGGGTCAGCGGCGCCTGGACTCTCCTGGAGCCGTCGATCAGGGCCGCGCTCACCGCCGAACCCCCCGTCAGCGGACACCCGCTCCGGGTCGTACGGGCCGGGCTCGGCACCGCGGCCGTGGCGGTCGGGGCGGCCTCCCGCGCCCGTACGGAATCCCGGGAACCCCTCGCTCCGCTCCGACCCCTCCCCGAAGGCGCCAACACGGCTGCTTTCAGGAGTGGTTGACCGCTTCTCACTCCACCTCATGATCGAAATAGACAACTCCGGCCATCTGGGCGCTCACTTGACTACCAGGCGTCACACACGATTGGCTCCGGCCAGCAAAAGTCCGACAGTCGGCACACAAGATCCGCCGATGGTCACACCGACTTCACGCTCCCCATCCGCTTGCCCGGCCGCACAGCGAGGTGCCATACCCCCATGAACACGACTCCCTCAGGTCCCGTCCCCGCACTGTCCGCACGCGGCACCACGCTGGCCGCCGCCGTCGCGGCCGTCTGCCTGCTCGCGTCCGGCTGTTCCGGTTCCGGCGGATCGGACACGGGCTCGGACACCGATCCGGCGGGCAAGGCGAGCGCCGGCGGGATCAAGGTCGCCCTGATCACCCACGGCGCCCCCAACGACGCCTTCTGGGAGCTGGTGAAGAAGGGCGCGCAGGCGGCCGCCGCCAAGGACGGCATCGACCTGACGTACGAGAGCGACCCCGACTCCAAGGGCCAGGCCGACCTGGTGCGCGACGCGATCGCGGACCGGGTCGACGGCATAGCGCTGACCCTGGCCAAGCCGGAGGCCATGAAGAGCGCGGTCGCCGCGGCCAGGGCGGCGGGCATCCCCGTGGTCGGCCTCAACTCCGGTATCGACGCGTGGAAGTCCGGTGGCCTGTTGCAGTACTTCGGCCAGAACGAGAGCGTCGCGGGCCAGGCGGTCGGCGACAAACTGGACGCCCTGCGCGCCAAGCACGCCCTGTGCGTCATCCACGAACGGGGCAACGTCGCCGTGGAGGCCCGCTGCGCCGGGGTGAAGAAGACGTTCGCCGGCCGGACCGAGATGCACTACGTGGACGGCACCGACATGGACGCGGTGACCGACTCCGTCGCGGCCGCCCTGAAGCAGGACCGGACCATCGACGAAGTCGTCATGAACGGCGCGGAGTTCGCGCTCGCGGCGGTGAAGTCGGTGAAGGAGGCGGGCAGCAAGGCCGAGGTCGCCACCTTCGACCTGAACAAGGACCTGGTGAAGGCCGTGCAGAGCGGGGACGTGCAGTTCGCCGTGGACCAACAGCCCTATCTGCAGGGCTACCTCGCCGTGGACGCGTTCTGGCTGTACAAGACCAACGGCAACGTCAGCGGCGGCGGCGAGGAGCCCGTGCTCACCGGACCGGCCTTCGTCACCAAGCAGAACGTCGCCGCGGTCTCGAAGTTCGCGGCCAACGGAACCCGGTGAAACACCCTGCGTCCGACCGGCCGAACGGCAGTGCCGTACCGGCCGAACCGCCGTACAGAACCGGCTGATCCGCCGTGCCGGACCGGCCGATCCGGCGCCGTCAGGTAACAGCGTCGCCAAGGTTTGGGGTACTCACGGTGCGTACGGTCACTTGTACGGATAGCATCCTGCGCATCCCCTGTGCTGTTGCGGACACGTGGCC
Organism: Streptomyces sp. NPDC058697; assembly: GCF_042715345.1. NCBI lineage: Bacteria > Bacillati > Actinomycetota > Actinomycetes > Kitasatosporales > Streptomycetaceae > Streptomyces > Streptomyces sp. NPDC058697. The sequence goes on along the minus strand of NZ_JBHXSU010000003.1, from coordinate 423,510 downwards.
ACCCGCCGCCCTCGTCCCGTCTCTCACCCCTGCTGACCACCCGACTTCCGTCAAGCTCCCTTCCGCTCACCGCTGATCGCTCTAGGACGACGATGTCTCCACGGACTGGCTCCCGCCGCCGTCTCGGCTCCATACGTCTCTCACTGATCCTGCTGGCACTGGTGCCCAGCGTCACCCTCGCCGCCATGTGGGGCGTGACGACGATCCAGATGTTCTCGGAGGGTCTGCGGCTGCGGGACCAGACGGAGCTGAGCAAGTCGACCGGGGCCATGGGCACCGACGCGACGCTGGCGCTGCAGCGGGAGCGCAGCCTGTCGGCGGTGCTGCTGGCCTCGCCCGGCAGTTCCCGTACCGCCCTGGACGAGCAGCGGGCGCGTACCGACAAGGCGGTCGCGACACTCGTCGGCCAGTCCGACGCGATCCAGCGGGCCCCCGAGCGGATCAGCGACCGGATGTACTCGGTCCTCGCGTCGGTGGGCAGCCTGGAGTACTACCGGAGCCAGGTGGACAACCCCACCGACATCACCCCCGACCAGGCGCTGGACCAGTACACCTCGATCATCGACGACCAGATCCACGCCTTCCAGGAGCTCTCCCAGGTCGACGACGGGGACCTCACCTCGCAGGCCGGCCCGCTCGTCGCCCTGGAGCACTCGGCCGAGCTGGTCTCCCAGGAGGACGCCCAGCTGCACCTGGCCTGGCCGTCCGGGAAACTCGACGAGAACGCTTGGAACCACTACGTCCAGCTGGTCAACACGCGGCGCTGGCTCGTCGAGGACCAGCTGGTGCCCTCGCTGCGCGGCTCGGTGAAGACGCAGACCGAGCGGATCCTGCAGGGTCCGGAGTGGAAGGCGCTGGAGGGCGTCGAGGACCAGGTGGTCGCGGCCCGCGCCAAGGGCCTCACCGACGGCCGGAAGATCACCCTGCCGGACGCGCAGAAGCGGTGGAGCCCCGCGTTCGACAAGCTCGGGGACCAGTACACCGCCCTGATCCGCCAGGAGACGGCGGCACTGCTCGAACGCAGTGACGACAGGGCGGAGGACCTGCTGATCAAGGCGGCCGCGCTGAGCGCCGGCGGCTTCGTCGCCCTGCTGGTGTGCGTCCTGATGTCCTGGCGGATCACCCGCTCGCTCTCCCGGCGGCTGCGCGGGCTGCGTATCGCCACCCTCAGCCTCGCCGAGGAGCGGCTGCCCGACGTGGTGGCACGGCTCAACCGCGGCGAGAAGGTCGACGTGGAGTCGGCCACGCCCCCACTGGACTACGGACGGGACGAACTCGGGCAGGTGGCCCAGGCGTTCAACGCCGCGCAGCGCACGGCGGTCCACACGGCGGTGGAACTCGCCGACACCAGGCGCGGCTTCCAGAAGGTCATCCTGGGCATCGCCCGGCAGAGCCAGAACCTGGTCAACCTCCAGCTCACCAAGCTGGACGCGCTGGAACGCCGGCACCAGGACCCGGAGATCCTCAAGGGCCTGTACGAACTGGACTCCACCGCGAGCCAGTTGCGCCGCTACGAGGAGAACCTCGTCATCATCAGCGGCGAGCAGCCGCGGCGCAGCTGGACCGAACCGGTCGCGCTGATCGACATCCTGCGCAGCGCCGTCGGCGAGGTCGCCGAGTACCAGCGGGTGGAGGTGAACACCGACGAGGAGGTGTTCCTCACCCCGCCGGCGGTGGCGGACGTCATCCACCTGCTGGCCGAACTCATCGACAACGCGACCGCGTACTCCCCCTCGCCCAGCCCGGTCGGGGTGCGGGCCGGGATGGTCGCCAAGGGGCTGGCCGTCGAGATCGAGGACCGCGGTCTCGGCATGTCCGACGAGGACTACGCGTCGTTCAACGCCCAGTTGGCGACACCTCCGCAGTTCGACGTGGTGGCGCTCGCAGACGACCTGCGGCTCGGCATGTTCGTCGTCGCCCGGCTCGCCACCCGGCACGGCATCGCCGTCACACTGCGGTCCTCGCCGTACGGGGGAACCACCGCGATCGTGCTGATCCCGCACGAGATCGTGGTGCGCGAGCCCCTCGAATCCCCCTCCGCGGACGTGGAGAACGCCGACAAGGCCCTGCCGGTGGCCCGGGAGCAGGACGGGGAACCGGCCGATGGAACGGTGGCGGAGCCGGTCGGCGTCGCCGCGAAGAGTTCGGCGGACGGGATCCCGGGCGCGGACCGGCAGACCCACGAGCGCTCGCGGGAGGCGCAGCCCGTCGCCCGGGCGCGGACACCTGAGGCGGCCGAGGCACGGGTCGCCGCCGGTGCGGCCCGCTCCGGCCCGGCCGCGGCTGGGCTCGGCGGTCTCACCCCGCTGCCGCGCCGGGTTCCGCAGACCAGCCTCGCCGCCGAGCTGCGGGAGGACACGCCGCCCGTCGCGTCCGCCGAGGCCGACGACGCCTTCGCGGACTTCACCGCGGAGCGCGCGGCCTCCTCGCTCTCCGGTTTCCAGCGCGGAACGCTCCAGGCGCGTGACAACGACACGGATACGGCGTACGACCAAGGGGAAGAAACCGCACCCGAAGGCGCATCCGTCACCTCGACTCCGCCCGCAGACCGCTCATGAAGGACAGGAAATGACACGCCCCATCCCCGCCACGCACAGCCAGCTCGACCAGCTGCTCACCGGACTGGTGGACCGGGTCGCCGAGGTGAACCACGCCGTCGTGCTCTCCGAGGACGGTCTGGTCGTCAGCAGGTCCACGGGGTTCCTGCGTGATGACGCCGAGCGTCTCGCGGCGACCGCGTCCGGTCTGATGAGCCTCAGCAAGGGCGTCAGCATGGACTTCCGCGGCGGCCCCGTGAGGCAGGCGCTCATCGAGATGGCCAACAGCTATCTGATACTCAGCACGGCCGGGCCGGGCGCCCATCTGGCCGTTCTCACCAGCCAGGGTGCGGACGTCGGCGTGGTCGCGTACCAGATGAACATGCTGGTGAAGAAGATCGGCGAACACCTCAGCGCGGCACCGCGGGCGGGCGTCGCCGTCACCGACAACGGCGAGTGAAGTGAACGGAGGCGACGCGAGCGGCCGTCTGGTGCGGCCGTTCACGCTGACCGGCGGCCGCACCCGGCCCAGCCGCACCGACTTCACCCTCATCACGTCGGTCACCACGGTGGACCCGCCGCCCGACCGGGCCGCGCGGCCGCAGCCCGAGCATGCGCGGATCCTGCGGCTGTGTGCGAAGCCGGTCGTGGTCGCGGAGCTCGCCGCCCAGCTCGACCTGCCGGTCAGCGTGGTCTGCATCATGCTCTGCGACCTGCTGGAGGCGGGCCGGATCGTCGCCCACGCCCCACGCCAGATCTCCCGAACCTCGGACATGGACCTGCTGCAGAAAGTGAGGGACGGCCTTGGCCGGCTCTGACCCCGTCATCCAGGGGACCTCAGCACCCGACACGGTCAAGATCCTGATCGCCGGGGGATTCGGCGTCGGCAAGACCACCATGGTGGGCGCGGTCAGCGAGATCGTGCCGCTGCGCACGGAGGAACCGCTGACCTCGGCCGGCCTGGGCGTCGACGACCTCAACGGCATCCCGGAGAAGCACGCCACGACGGTGGCCCTGGACTTCGGCCGGATCACGCTCAGCCAGGAACTCGTGCTGTATCTCTTCGGTACGCCGGGGCAGCAGCGGTTCTGGTTCATGTGGAACGACCTGGCCATCGGTGCCCTGGGCGCCGTCGTCCTCGTCGACGTCCGCCGCCCGGAGTCCAGCTTCGCCGCCATCGACTTCTTCGAGCGGCGCGACATCCCGTTCGTCGTCGGCGTCAACGGCTTCCACGGCGAGCATCCGTACGCCGCGGAGGAGATCCGGGACGCCCTGGCCCTGCCCGAACACACCCACGTACTCCTCTGCGACGCCCGGGACCGGGAGTCGTGCCGGGACGTACTGATCGCACTGATAGACCAGTTGATAGCCACCTCATCCCAGAACAACGGAACAGGACACCCAACCGGGCGGGTGTGAGCACCCTCTCTCGTAGGAACCGGCCGGGGGCTGGCTGGGCTGGCTGGTCCGGCGGGAATGACCGGTCGGGCTGGGCTGGGCTGGGCTGGGCTGGGCTGGGCTGGCGAGAATGGCCGGTCTGGCTGGGCTTGCGAAGATGGCCGTTCCGGCGTGAATGGCCGGTCCGGCGGAGATGGCTGGTCCGGCGGAGATGGCTGGTCGCCTGGACTGGCAGGGCTGGGCCCGGTCCGGCTGAGCCGGCGGGGATGGCTGGTCGGCTGGGGCGACTGGGCCGGATGGTCAGCTGGGCTGAAGTGGGCTGGGCCGCGCCGGATCGGGGCCGCATCGGAACCGGGCGCCGCCCCGCCCGGCCTGATGACGTCTCAGGATGCCCCGCCGCGCCGGCGCGCAAGCACCGTGATGCGCGAACTCGGCCGCCGCGGCCACCAGGCCGTCATGGCGGGAACGGACGGGCGCCGGGACCGGTGACCGGGTCGCACGCCCGCAGGTCGCCCCTCGGCACGCACTCCGCACTGCCTGCGCTCCGTCCACGGTGGCCCGCGTCGCCCCACCCGTCCGCGCTCCGTCCAAAGTGGCCCGCGTCGCCCGCTCGCCCGCGCTCCTTCGGCTTCCGGACACCATGACGTCACACCGAGCGGGCACGTTTCGGACGTCCCCTCCTGCCTCGCCTTGTATCCGTCCGCCCCGCTCCCCGCGCGGGTGTGACGCGGAAGGACGACGTGCGCCGTGTCCCTGCTGCCGCTCGACACCACCGTCCCCCGGGCGCTCCCCACGCCCGCCCCGTCCCCTTCACCCTCGCCCTCCCGTTCCCGTTTCTCGGCCGCCGCGCGCCTGACCCGCTGGACGCTGAGCCTGCTCCCGATCCTGCTGATCGGAGCGTGGGCGGTGCTGGACTGGCGTGCCGTCCGGGACGGCGCCGCCCGGCTGGCCTCCGCCGACCCGTGGTGGCTGCTGGCCGCGGCCCTGTTCACCTGTCTGAGCTGGGTGGCCGCCGCGTGCGTACGGCAGGGCGCCATACCGGACCGGCTGCCGCCCGGACTGCTGCTGGCCTCCCAGGTCGCCGCGGGTACCGCGAACCACGTACTCCCGGCGAGCATCGGCGCCCACGCCGTCACCCTGCGCTTCCTGCAGGGCCGCGGCATCCCCCTGGCCAGGGCCACCGCCTCGCTCGCCCTGTACTCGCTGGTCAAGCCGATCGCGAAGACGCTGGTACTGCTGGTCTTCATGGTGGTCTTCCCGGAGTTGCTGCACCTCGGTGAACTCGTCCCGGACGTACGCACCATGCTCCTGGTCGCCGGCGCCGTGACCCTCGGCTTCGGCTCGGCCGCCCTGCTCGTGACCACTGTGCGTCCGCTGCGCCGCCCGGCCATCGACTGCGTACGCACCGCCCTGACCGACGTCCGGGTGCTGCACACCATGCCGGCCCGGATCCTCGCCCTCTGGGGCGGTTCGGCCGCGACCCCGCTGATCCAGGGGAGCGTGATCGCCACGGTCGGGTTCTCTCTCGGGCTGCCGCTGTCCTGGGCGCAGGTGATCCTGGCGCTGCTCCTCGCCAGTACGGCGGTCGGAGCCGTGCCCGCGCCCGGCGGCATCGGGCCGGTCGACGCGGCCCTGGTGTTCACCATGGTCGCGTTCGGCGCACCGGTCGGCATCGCCGCGGCGACCGTCATCGGCTACCGCGTCCTGACGGTCTGGGTGCCCCTGCTGCCGGGCGCGCTGGTCCTGTCGATCCTGGTGCACCGCAAGGTGCTGTGATCCGCACCGGACGCCGCCACCCGGCCACGGACCTCGAACCAGGCGGCCTACGCGCCTACGCGCCTACGCGCCTACGGGAGGCTGCGACTCGCCTCTTCCGAGATCGAGCCGCCCGACGTGGGCCACGTTCCCCCGGTCCTCGGCGTCCTCACTGGCCTCCGCGGCGAACCACGCGTCGAGGATCTCCTTGAGAAGCGGCTCGGACGTCAGCCGAAGACTGAGCGCCAGCACATTGGCGTCGTTCCACCGCCGCGCGCCCTGGGCGGTGTACGCGTCCGTGCACAGGGCGGCCCGCACGCCGGGCACCTTGTTCGCGGCGATCGACGCGCCGGTGCCGGTCCAGCAGCACACGACCGCCTGGTCCGCGTCCCCGGCGGCGACCTGACGGGCCGCCGTCTCCGAGCACACCGCCCATTGAGGGTCGTCCCCGGGGCTCAACGCCCCGTGCGCCAGCACCTCGTGGCCACGCCCGCGCAACTCTTCGAGCAGGGCACGGGCGACGGGTTCGTCCATGTCGGAGGAGACGGAGATCCGCATGCCCGAAGCCTACTCAGCAGCCGGCCGGCAGGGGGCTTCGACGACGCACACGGTTCGGCCTTGTCGTTTCAGCCGCAGCGCTTCATGCACCGTCGTGATCCGCAGCCGTGCCGGCCAGTTGCGCAGGTGCGAATGGCGATCCCGGCCCGCGCCCACGCCGGTACCGGACGGTCATGCGCCCTTGCGTATCGCCGAGGTGACGACGGCACCCAGGTCCGGCGTCATCGGGCCGGGCTCGTCGGTGAATCCGAGTGCTTGGGCCAGCGGGTGGGCGTGGAGGTCCACGACGGACTCCACCAGGTCGGCGTAGACGGCGACGGCGGCCCGCCCACGACGCCAGGCCGTGAGCCAGACGGCCACTCCCCCCACTGCCGCAGGCCACCAGAACAAGCCGAGCAGGACGTACATCAGTCCCCACCCCGCGAGCCGGGCTGTCGTGTCGAAGGCCGTGGCGGCGAGACGCACCTCGACCCTGGTCTCCTCCGGCACCGTCAGCCACAGCCGGGGCCACGCGGTCCCGAGGTCCAGCGCGTACGCGCTGTGGACGCGGGTGTCCATGGCGGCGAGCCGGTCCCCGATCCACGTCGGGCGGCTGGGCTCCGCGAGGCAGATGCGGTTGCGCAGCGCGGCCAGCCGGTCCAACTCACCCAGTACGCGGGCATCCTGACGGCCGGCGGCCTCGCTGCGCGCCGCGTAGGTCTCGTGCGCCGTGCGCCAGCGGGCACGTCGTCGCCTGATCAGGAAGCCACCGAGCGGGTACTGGCCTTCGGCCAGCCACAGCCGTCGCACGGCGTGACCCGCTGCGGTCGCGGCCAGGCCGGCCCCGGTGGCCAGCAGCACCATGGTGACCGCGACCAGGACGGTGGTCAGCGCGCCCGCACGGGACAGGTCGGCGGCGTGACGCCGGCTCGTGTCGACCAGCTTGCCGATGTCTCCCCAGCCGCGGTGGCCGAGTGTGTGTCCGACCGTTGCGGCGGCCACGAGGAGAAGGCCCGGCAGAGTCAGCAGCGACAGCCATTTCTCGGCCACCCGTCGGCCGACCTCCGCCAGGAACACATCCACGGTCAGTCCCGTGTGAGGCGGAGTGGGGAGCCCTGCAGGTGGCACACCGGAGCGGGCGCCGCCGGCAGCCGGGCATGGGCACGGGAACACCGGCCGCCGGGACACCGGAACACCTCGTGAGCCGAGTGACGGCCGAACCCGCCGACCAGCGCGGGACCGACCGGGCTGCTCCGGTCGGCGTCGGCCGTCTCGGGTATCTCCAGGCGCAGCAGCAAGTCGGCCAGCTCTTGGCCGACGTCATGTCCGGCCAGCGCGTCGGAGACCAGCTGCTCCGCCTCTCGGGGTGCGAACCGGCGCAGCAGGTCCAGGTGCGCACACAGGTCGGCCACGTGGCCGGAGGGATCCACCATGCTGTGAACCTATCCTGCGTCGCGGATCAAGATGGGCCAACTGGCGCTGGACAAGGGGCACTTGCCCCTAGTCTGGGCTCATGGCGCTGCCGATCGCGCGGACTCGGTCCGAGGCCGACTCGTACATCATGTTCAACCCCTGTGCTTGCGGCCATCACGAATTCCGGCCCGAGCGGATCGACGACATTCCGCTCGGGCCGCACGGAGCGACCGAGTGGCACGGCCAGTGCCCGCAATGCCAGCACTCCCGACTGTTCGTCTTCGGCAAGCCTGCCGAAGACGAATCCGCCCGCCGCGGCCGGCTCTCCCGCTTCGGGGGGCCGGAGCCGTCGCAGCTCATCGATGCCGGCTGCTGGCTGACCGTCGCCCTCGACCATGCGTACAGCGCCGGCCGGCTCCCGCGGATTCCCGGCAGCCGCCCGTTCAGGCGAGTCATCCACGAGAGATGGCTGTGGGCCGCGGACGCCGTCGCCGAGGCGATGAAGTTCATTCCCCCCGACGCCGACGAGGTACCGGAGGAAGCATTCCTCTCGGGTCTCGCCCTGCGGACCCGCGTCACCGGGCCACGCACCGCCTTCCGCAGGCGGTCGCTGGCCCGGCGTCTCGAGCGCTACCGCAAGGGACGCGCCGTCGGCGACGAGCACTACTGGCTGCGCCGGCTCGACAAGGCTCCTGAGGTGCCGGAACTACCCGGCCTGGTATGGATGCGCCTGGTGCCCGCGATCATCGAACGCTGCTACCAGTTCACTCAGAACGGCGACCCGTCGCTGGTGCTCGACCGTGAGGCACTGGCGGAAGCGCAGGCGCTGATGGGACCGAACACCCATGTCGACGGCATGGTCCACCAGATCTGCGGGATGTTGTACTGGGCACGCCACACGTGCCTGGCGGCGGCGGGCGAGCCCGCCGCCGACGACCTGAGCAGCGCCCTGCGCTGCTTCCGCCCCTTGCTGGATCTGTCCCGCAGGGCCCCGGCCGAGGCACCTCTGCCCTTTCAGATACCCGGCCCGCTGCGCCAGGTGCTGGAGTGCGACGACGGCTGACCGCACGGGACCGACCTCGCCGGACAGTGCCCCACGGGATGAGAGAACAGGATGCCGAACCCGACGCTGCCTCAGCTCATCGAGAATCTGCGCGCGGCGGTGCACAAGCAGAACCGCACCGCCGCCGACCGGGCCGTCGCCGGGATGGCGTTGCGCAACCTCGAACTCCACCTTCGCCCCGGCCAGGAGCTGAGCGGCCCGGCAGCCGACGCCCTCGGAGACGCTCTCGGCCTCGTCAGCCCCGAACGCCTGCGCGACACCGTGGTGCTGCTCCTCGTCGCCGTCGACAATCTGACGCGACCGGACACCATGCGGGTCCGCGTCCACCTCCGGTTCATGACACAGCTACGGGAACGGGTGGTCGAGCGGGCCGAGCCCGCGGCCCTCGACGCGCTCATCCACATGACCGAAGAACTCGACGGAACACCGAACGTCCGGCCGGACGTCCAGGTGGTCGTCGGAACGTTCCGGGCACTGGCATGGTCGTCCCGTTACCTGAGCGCCCACGGCACCGTCGACGACCTCAGCCGGTCGATCGACGCCTGGCGCCGCACCGAGCAGCGGGCCGCGAAGGACGCCCCGGAGGCACCGGGCCGGCTCCAGGCAATCAGCCTGCTCGCCTCCAGCCTGGCGATGCGGGGTGAGCGCACCGCCAGTGACGCGGACCTCGATGACGCCGTCGATGCCGCCGAGCGCGCCCTGGAACTGGCCGCGCGCACGGATCCGGACGACTGTCCCAAGTACCAGGAGCGCCTCGCCCGCAATCTCCTGTGGTGCCAGGAGGGCCGGCCCGATCGCGACGGCCTGGACCGCGCCCAGCACCTGGCCGAAGAGGCTCTGGCCGCCGCGCCGGACAACGCCGAGCGGTTGAGGACTCTCGGTGACGTGCTGCGCCAACGCAGCGTCACGGAACCCGACCAGGACACACTTCGGCGAGCGATCGCCCTGTTCCGCAGGACCAGGTCGGACGATCCGCACCTTCGAGCCAGCCTCGCCATGACGTTGGGAGATCTCTACGACCTGACGGATGACAGCGCGCATCTGCAGGAGTCGATCGACCTGATACGCGCCGCGATCCGGGACACCCCGCTGCGCGAACCGGTGCGCGTCAGGTATCTGTGCACACTCGGTGTGGGACTCATTCGGTACTTCCAGCGGCACGACAGCACCGCGGCCCTGGAGGAGGCGATCGAGACGCTGCGCGAGGGGATGGCCGTCAGCGACGACGGCCATCCCGCGCACCTCAATCTGGCCGACGCGCTGGCCCACGCTCTCGAACTCCGGTCCCGCACCCGCGGCGGTGCGCCGACCGACCTGGCCGACGCGGTCGAGCTTCAGCGGACCGTGGTCGCCGGGGGCCGCCCCGGCAGCACGAGACAGGCCGAGGCCAGGGCGAGCCTGAGCATGCTGCTGCGCTGGGAACACCGGGCCAAGGACGCAGAGGCACAGGTCACGCAGTTCGGCGAGCAGGCGTTCGCCGAACTGCTGCGGACCGGCACCTTCACGTTCCCCTCGGCCGCTCCACCCGGCACCAGCGATCTGGAATCACTCCGCGAGGCGGTGCGCCTCGCCCGCACGGCGGTGACCGAAACGCCTCCAGGCCCCCTCCGGGCGAACCGGCTGAGCAGTCTGGGAAGAGCCCAGGAGGATCTCTTCCAGGCGACAAAGGACCCCGACGACCGTGTGCAGGCGGTCCGTTCGCTCTCCGACGCCGGCCGCAGCAGCGTCGCGACGGCCCACATCAGGGCCATCGCGGGCAGGGCCTGGGGCCGACTGGCCGCAGAGGCCGGCGACTGGGCGGACGCCGCCGATGCCTACGGGATCGCCGTCCGGGCCTACGCCGAGCTGGGCGGGGCCGCCCTGGAACGGGGCGACCTGGAAGCCAACCTGAAGATCTATCCGCACCTGGCGACCCACGCGGCAGTCAGCGTTCTACGACACACCGGAGATGCCGCCGCTGCCGTCGAGGTGCTCGAAGCAGGCCGCGGAGTGCTGCTGGCCCAGGCCCTGGACCAAGGTGTCCGTGCCGATCCGTCAGGCGCCCGGTCCGCTGCACCGGCCGGGACCGTCGGCCCACCCGTCGTGCCGTCACACGTGGCCGAGGCCGGACCCGTGGTCGCCGTGAACGTCAACCAGCACGGGTGCCACGCCCTGCTCGTCACCGCGGAAGGCGTTTCGTCCGTCCAGCTCACCGACCTGACGGCAACCGCTGTCGAGGAGAAGGCCGGCGCCTTCATCACAGCCCTGCACATCCTGCGAGGCGGTGACCGTTTCGACACCATCGACCGCATGGCCGCCTCCCGCTTCGTCAGCCGCACCCTGGGCTGGCTGTGGGACACGGTGGCCGAGCCGGTACTGGCAGCCCTGGACCTGGCCTCCGTACCACCGGAAGGCAGTCGGCTGCCCCGACTGTGGCTGATGCCGACAGGGCCCATGGGGCTGCTCCCACTGCACGCCGCAGGCCACCACACCGCCGCGGACGGCCGCACCCTCATCGACCGCGCCGTCCCCTCCTACACGCCCACCCTGCGTGCCCTGCAGCACTCTCGCCGACGGGCCGCGCCGGGCTCGGCCCGGGAACCTGTCCGGCCCCTGGCGGTCTGCGTCTCCCGACTGCCCGGAGCCCCGGAACTACCGGCCGCCGAGCAGGAAATCTCAAGCCTCCGGCGGCGATTCACCGGACTGCGGGAGCTGCGCAACGACGAAGCACGCCGCGCCGCCGTCCAAGCCGCCATGGCCGACAGCGACTGGGCCCACTTCGCCTGCCACGCGACCAGCAACCCCGACCAGCCGTCGGCCAGCCGACTGCATCTTGCCGACGGCCCGCTGACCGTGGCCGACCTGGTGGGCATCCGGGCGCCGGACGCGTACCTGGCCTACCTGTCGGCCTGCGGCACCGGTCGCCCCGGCACCGACCTGCCCGATGAGGTCATCCACTTGTCCTCGGCATTCCAGCAGATGGGCTACCCACATGTGATCTCCACCCTCTGGCCGATCGGCGACACGGCAGCCGCCACCATCGCCGAGGACACCTACCGGGAGATGCTGGTCCACGGCACGGAACCGGCCCGCGCCGTCCACGCGGCGATCCGGCGCCTCCGAGACACCAAAAAGGGCTACCAGCCCCACGATTGGGCCTCCCACATCCACACCGGCCCCTGACCGCCCGTCCGACCCGCACAGACGCGACCGGGGGCGCCCGTCAGGCGCCCCCGGTCGTCAGCAGTCGGCGAGCCTGCCGCCTCAGCCCTCGTCCGGCGTCAGCCGCAGCGAGACGCTGTTGATGCAGTACCGCTGGTCGGTCGGGGTGGCATACCCCTCACCCTCGAACACGTGCCCGAGATGCGACCCGCAGCGGGCGCACCGCACCTCCGTCCGCACCATCCCGTGCGACCGGTCGGCGATCAGCTCGACCGCGTCGGACTCCTTCGGGTCGTAGAAGGACGGCCAGCCGCAGTGCGACTCGAACTTCTCGGTGGAGGTGAAGAGCTCGGCGCCGCAGGCGCGACAGGAGTACACGCCCTTCGTCTTGGTGTCGGTGTACTCGCCGGTGAACGCCGGCTCGGTGCCGGCCTTGCGCAGCACCGCGTACTCGGCCGGGTTCAGCTCCGCGCGCCACTGCTCGTCCGGCTTTTCGATGTCGTACGACATGAAGCTCAACCCCTCACTACAGGTACGGCTACTTCGACAGGCGGGCCAGGATCTCGGGTCCGAGGTCCGTCACGTCACCCGCGCCCATGGTGAGAACGAGATCACCGGGCTTCGCCATTCCCGCCACCACCGAGGGCACGTCCGCCTTGTCCTTCGCCGGCGTCACGTCCGCGCCCGCGGCCCGGGCGGCCTCGATGATCAGCTCGCTCGTGACGCCCGGGATCGGGTCCTCGCGGGCCGGGTAGATGTCCAGCACGACCGAGGCGTCCGCCAGGGCCAGGGAGTCGCCCATCTCCTTGCCCAGCTCCTGGGTGCGGGAGAACAGGTGGGGCTGGAAGACGACCAGGATGCGGCCGTCACCGGCGGCCGCCCGCATCGCCTCCAGGTCCGCGGTCATCTCCGTCGGGTGGTGCGCGTACGAGTCGATGACCTGCACGCCCGCCGCCTCGCCCTTCAGCTGGAGCCGCCGCTTCACACCCGTGTACGAGGCGATGGCCGGGGCCAGCTCCGCCGCCGGGATGCCGAGGGCCGCGCCCGCCGCCAGCGCCGCCACCGCGTTGTGCGCGTAGTGACGGCCCGGGACCGAGACCGTGAAGGTGAGCGGCGAGCCGTCCAGCTCGACGGTCACCTCGCTCTTCAGCCCCTGGGCGACCACGGACAGCACACGCACGTCCGCGTCCTCCGACTCGCCGTACGTCACCACCCTCACGTCCTCCGACAGCCGCCGGGTCAGTTCCCGAGCGCCCTCGTGGTCCGCGGTGATCACCAGGGTGCCGCCGGGCACGATCTTGTCCGCGAACGTCTCGAAGGACTCGTAGATCTCGTCCATGGAGGCGTAGTTGGCGTGGTGGTCCAGCTCCACGTTCAGCACGATCGCCACCTCGGGCGCGTACTTGTGGAAGCTGCGGTCCGACTCGTCGGCCTCGGCGACGAAGATCTCGCCCTCGCCGTGCAGGGCGTTGGAGCCGGGGGCGTCGAGGTCGCCGCCGATCGCGTACGAGGGGTTCAGGCCCAGGGTCGACAGGGAGACGGCCAGCATCGACGTCGTGGTCGTCTTGCCGTGGGTGCCCGCGACCGCGATCGGCCGCAGGCCGTCCATCAGGCGGGCGAGGGCGTCCGAGCGGTGGACGACCGGGATGCCCAGCTCGGCGGCGCGGGCCAGCTCCGGGTTGTCGGCGCGGATCGCGGACGACACGACCACGCAGGTCGCGTCGTCGGCGAGATGCCCGGCCGCGTGGCCGATGTGCACCGTCGCCCCCAGCGCGCGCAGGGCTTCGGCGGTCGCGGACTCCTTCGCGTCACTGCCCGCGACCTCCGCCCCGCGCTGCGCGAGAATCTTCGCGATCCCCGACATCCCGGCACCGCCGATCCCGATGAAGTGCGGTCGGTCCATGGCGGTGGGAAGACCGGGTGCCATACGTGTTACTCCCAGGACTCGGGTAGGACGGTGAGCGCGCCCAGCTTATTGGCTGCGGCATCCCGTGCCCCTTCAGGGGCGCGGGGAACTGCGCGACCAGCCCCCACGCGCCCGCACCCGAAACTCAGCCCCCCACAGCCCGACCTACGACTTACTGTGCGAGAACAGCTTCAAAACCGGCACCCCCACCTTGTGCCGAGCCCGCGAAGCCCAGTCCCGATGGAAGAACTCCTCCACGTAATGAGGATCGGTCAGCACGATGACCTCATCCGCATCGATCTCGTCCACGAGCCCCTTCAACGCATCCAGCGGATGATCCTCGATCAACCGCCCCTCCGCCGCGCTCCCCGCCGCCCGCAACGCCACCAGCGACACCTCCAGGGCCTTCTGCCCCTGCCCGACGGCCTCCTCGCCCTCGGGCGTCTCGTTCTCGCGCGCCGCTTCGTCCAGCTCGCCGAGCGCCACGTCGTCGATGGCCCGCAGCAGCCGGTCCGCCTGGTCGCCGCGGGGCTGGAGCAGCACATGGAAAGCGACGTCCTCGTCACCGTGCAAGCTGGTGACGAACTCCACGTCCGCGGACGTCAGGGCCTTCTCGATCATCAGTACGCTTGTGAACACGACAGGCGCCCTTCTCATCCGTGGGCCGTCCGTAGGCCCCTGCGGAAACCATCCTGCCCCGTAACCGCACGGGTACTGCGAGATTCAGTGTGCCCAGGGAAAGTCAAACGGAACGGGTGATTCCGTCTATTTGGTCAGGTCCGACGGTAACGGCTGAACAGGAACCCGGCCTCCTCCAGCAGAGACGTCAGCTCGAAGCGCCTCGGAACGGCCACCGGAGGGCCGCCTGCGATGCGTTGGGCGTCGCCCGCGGTGAGCATCGGGGACACCGTCAGACAGAGCTCGTCGAGCACCCCGGCGGCGACCAGCTGGCCGAGCAGCCGGGGCCCGCCCTCGGTCAGGAGCCGGTACAGACCCCGCTCGGCGAGCGCGCGTACGGCCCGGGCGGGGTCCACGCCCGTGCCGTCCCCGGCGGTCACGACCTGTGCGCCGGCCTTCTCGGCGGCGGCGATCCGGTCGGGGGCGGCCGCGGCGCCCGTGAGCACGAGCGTGGGGACCAGGGGCGAGGTGAAGAGCGGCAGCGAGAAGTCCAGGTCCAGGCTCGCGCTGACCACCGCGATCGCCGGGGCCGGGCCCTGCCCCGCCGCCTCCCGGAGCGCGGCGAAGTCCTCCCGCGCGCGGGCCGGGCGGTAACCCTCCTGGCGTACCGTTTCCGCACCGACCACCACCACGTCCGCGAGCCCCCGCAACGTACCGAAGATCCGCATGTCGGCAGCGCTGGAAATGGGCTGCGAACGCCCGTCGTGCTGGGCGGCGCCGTCGAGCGTGGACACCATGTTGGCCCGCAGCCACGGCTCCGGCCGTCCGGCGCCGGCGCCGGACGGATAGGCGTACGCCGCCGCCAGCTCCTCCAGCGCCCACTCGCGGTCGGCCCCCTCCGTACCGGCCGTACCGGGGGCCCCACCCGAGTCCCGGGCTGCTGTCTCATCGGTCACAGGGAACAGGCGTCGCATGCCGTGCAGTCTGGCACGGCCCGTACAGTGGGGAACCGTGTCGACCTCCCCCTCTGCCCCCGGTCTCGGTTCCATAGCCGATGCGGCCCCGTCGTCCCTGTGTGCTCGCGAGCCGCGTGTTCCGGCGGATCGGCTGGTCGCCGAGATGGTGCCGCCGCCGCGGTTCGACTCGGTCCGTTTCGATACGTACATTCCGGACCCGAACCAGCCCAGCCAGACCGAGGCCGTCCACGTGCTGGACGCCTTCGCGGCGGGTCTCGGCGGGGCGCAGGCCGCCGGCTCCGGCAAGCGCGGTTTCCTCGGCTTCGGCAAGAAGGCGGCGAAGGCCCCGGCCGGCCCCCGCGGTGTCTACCTCGACGGCGGCTACGGCGTCGGCAAGACGCACCTGCTCGCCTCCCTGTGGCACGCGACCCCCGCCGAGCCCTCCCTCAAGGCCTTCGGCACGTTCGTGGAGCTGACGAACCTGGTCGGCGCCCTCGGCTTCCAGCAGACCGTGCAGACGCTGAGCGGCCACCGGCTGCTCTGCATCGACGAGTTCGAGCTCGACGACCCCGGCGACACCGTCCTCGTGTCCAGCCTGCTCGGCCGGCTGGTCGAGGCGGGCGTGGCGCTCGCCGCGACCTCCAACACGCTGCCGGGCAAGCTCGGCGAGGGCCGCTTCGCCTCGGTCGACTTCCTGCGCGAGATCCAGGGCCTGTCGGCGCACTTCCGCTCGCTGCGCATCGACGGCGAGGACTACCGCCACCGCGGACTGCCCGAGGCCCCGGACCCGTACTCCGACGAGCAGGTCACGAAGGCCGCGTACGCGACGCCGGGCGCCTCCCTCGACGACTTCCCGCATCTGCTGGACCACCTGGCCCGGGTGCACCCCAGCCGGTACGGCGCGCTGACCGACGGGGTCACGGCGGTCTGCCTCACCGACGTCCAGCCGGTCCCGGACCAGTCGACCGCGCTGCGGCTCGTCGTCCTCGCCGACCGGCTGTACGACCGCGAGGTGCCGGTACTCGCCTCGGGGATGCCCTTCGACCGGCTGTTCAGCGAGGAGATGCTGAACGGCGGCTACCGCAAGAAGTACTTCCGCGCGATCTCCCGGCTCACGGCGCTGGCACGGGACGCGAAGGACCTCGTAGGGACGCCGAGGGCCTCGTGAAAGGCTGACCGAACCGCCGTTCCGCAGCCGGTTTCCGGCCTGCTTCCGATGCTCTTCGGCCCACTTCAGGCTCTCTTCAGGGTGAAACGTTAAGTTAACCCTGCAAACAACTTCACCCGTTAACGTTCATGTTGACGTGAGAGCACTTGACCTGAAGCCGGCCGGGAGGGGGCGCATGTTACGAGGTACGACGGCCCGGACCCTGTTCACCGTTCTCGCCGCCGTCCTGCTCGCCGTGCAGCTCTCCGCCCCCGCTTCGGCGTTCGCTTCCGCGCACGCGGCACCCGTCACGGGCCCCGAGAGCAAGGCCGAGTTCGTCACCTGTGGCGAGGCCCTGCACCCGGGCAGTCCGACGGGTCCCCTGCGGACCCGTGACCGGATCCGCGTCGCGGACCACGTCCCGCAGTCACCCGCGCGTCCACTGCTCTGCAAGGACCCCGCGACCTACCACGACGACCCGTCGCACCTGGCCGCTCCGGCGGTGCACCACCGTACGACGAGATCGTCGACAGCCCATTCCGCGGCGGCACTTCAAGTGTTCCGCTGCTGACCCGACCCCCACCGGGCACGAAGCGACTCCGACCTGACCCACCCTCACCACGCCACGTCCGCCGAGCGCGTCGACGTGGGGTCATGTCGCCGTACCCGCATGCGCTCCGTTTTGTACACCGACGCGCCCTGTGGCGCGCCAGGAGGAACTGACACATGCAGCCCCTCATCGATCACGCACGCTCCTTCCGCAAGCAGTCCGAGGACCGCCCGGAGGAGTTCGCCCGTCTCGCCGAAGGCCAGTCCCCGCAGGTCCTGTTCATCACCTGCTCCGACTCCCGGGTCGTCCCGGCCCTGATCACCGGAGCCCGGCCCGGTGAACTCTTCGAACTGCGCACGGCGGGCAACATCGTCCCCCCGCACACCTCCGCACAGCCCACCAGCGAGGCGGCCACCATCGAGTACGCGGTGGAGGTGCTCGGGGTCGCGGACATCGTCGTCTGCGGCCACTCCCACTGCGGTGCCGTCGGCGCGCTGGTACGCGGCGACGACCTGACCGCCGTACCCGCCGTACGCGACTGGCTCGCGCACTCCACTCCCCGGCCCGAAGGCGCCGTCGGGGACCCGGCCGTCACCGAGGCCGTGCAGAGCCACGTACTCACCCAGCTCCTGCGGCTGCGCTCCTACCCGTGCGTGGCCCGGCGTCTGACGAGTGGTCAACTCCGCCTGCACGGCTGGTTCTACGAGGTGCACACCGGCTCCGTCCTGGAGCACGACGCGCACACCGACACCTTCAAGGGGCTGTGAGCAACGCGATGGGCACCCCCACAAGCAACCGAACGAGTACAAGCAACCGAATGAAGTTCCCCCATCTGCGGCAGGACTTCGCCGCCTCGCTCGTCGTCTTCCTCGTCGCCCTGCCGTTGTGCGTGGGCGTCGCGGTGGCGTCGGGCGTGCCCGCCGAACTCGGCCTGGTCACCGGCATCGTGGGCGGCATCGTCACCGGTCTGCTGCCCGGCAGCAGCCTGCAGGTGTCGGGTCCTGCCGCGGGTCTGACCGTGCTGGTCTTCGAGGCGGTGCAGGAGTACGGACTGGCCGTGCTCGGAGTCATCGTGCTGGCCACCGGCCTCATCCAACTCGCCATGGGCGCCCTGAAGTTGGGGCGCTACTTCCGGGCCATCTCGGTGGCCGTCGTCGAGGGCATGCTGGCCGGGATCGGGCTCGTACTGATCGCCGGGCAGCTCTACTCGGTGGCGGGCGCGGAGGCACCCGCCTCGGGTCTGGGCAAGCTGGCCGGACTGCCGGGACTGGTCGCCGACTCCGCCGGGTCCGCCGAGGCACTGGCCTCGTTCGGACTCGGGGCCGGCACCATCGCCGTACTGGTGCTGTGGAAGCACCTGCCGAAGAAGGTGCGTACGGTGCCGGGGGCGCTCGGCGCGGTCGCGCTGGCCACACTCGTGACGCCGGCGTTCGGCCTGCCCGTGGCGACCGTCGAGGTGAAGGGTCTGCTCGGCTCGATCCAGCTGCCGGGCTTCGAGTCCCTCGGCGAACTGGCGAGCGTCGGCGTGCTCGGCACGGTGATGGCCTTCGTGCTGATCGCCTCGGCGGAGTCGCTGTTCAGCGCCGCCGCGGTGGACCGGCTGCACGACGGACCGCGTACCGAGTACGACAAGGAACTGATGGCGCAGGGCGCGGGCAACACGGTCTGCGGGCTGCTCGGCGCGCTGCCGATGACCGCGGTGATCGTGCGCAGCTCGGCGAACGTGCAGGCGGGCGCGCGGACGAAGGCGTCCCGGGTCATGCACGGTGTGTGGCTTCTGCTGTTCGCGGCGCTGCTGCCCGCCGTGCTCGCCTACATTCCGCTGCCGGCCCTCGCGGGCATCCTGGTGCACGCGGGCTGGAAGCTGATTCCGCTGCGCGGGATCGTGTCGCTGTGGCGCGAGCACCGGGGCGAGGCGCTGATCCTGATCGTCACGGCCGTGTCGATCGTCGCGATCAGCATGTTCGAGGGCGTCCTGATCGGGCTCGCCCTCGCGGTCGCCAAGACGGCCTGGGAGGCCTCGCACCTCAAGCTGGAGGTCATCGACAAGGGGGCGGGTCCCGTGCAGGCGTACCTGTCGGGCAACGCCACCTTCCTGCGGCTGCCGAAGATCCTCGACAACCTGGAGGCGCTGCCCCAGGACCGGCCGGTCGAGCTGGACCTGTCGGGGCTGCACCACCTGGACCACGCGTGCCGTACGGCCCTGGAGAACTGGGCCGAGCGGCACAGCGCGACGGGCACGGAGCCCGTGAAGGTCACGACCCCGTAGCCCCTCTGAGCAGGCAGGAACGGCCCGGGGCTCTGTCGAGCCCCGGGCCGTTCCGTTGCCGGAACCCGGGCGTATCGTTGAAATAGCCACATAAGCGGCGAATCGTTCGGCAGAGGGTGCGGAGGGCAGGGGGCGTCATGGTCGAGGAACTCCTGATCGCGGCGGCGACGGTCGCCTCCGCCGGGGTCGTGTACGTCGCGGCGGCGGCACGGATCGTCAAGCAGTACGAACGCGGAGTGGTCCTTCGGCTCGGGCGCCTGCGCGGAGAGCCGCGCACTCCGGGGTTCACGCTGGTGGTTCCCGGGGTCGACCGGCTGCACAAGGTGAACATGCAGATCGTGACGATGCCCGTGCCCGCGCAGGAGGGCATCACCCGGGACAACGTCACGGTGCGCGTGGACGCGGTCGTCTACTTCAAGGTGGTCGACGCGTCGAACGCGATCATCCGGGTCGAGGACTACCGCTTCGCGGTCTCGCAGATGGCGCAGACGTCACTGCGCTCGATCATCGGCAAGAGCGACCTCGACGACCTCCTGTCGAACCGCGAGAAGCTCAACCAGGGCCTGGAGCTGATGATCGACAGCCCGGCCGTGGACTGGGGCGTGTCCATCGACCGCGTCGAGATCAAGGACGTGTCGCTGCCGGAGACGATGAAACGGTCGATGGCCCGGCAGGCCGAGGCCGACCGTGAGCGCCGGGCGCGGATCATCAACGCCGACGCGGAACTCCAGGCGTCGAAGAAACTGGCGGAGGCCGCCGGCGTGATGTCCGAGCAGCCCGCCGCGCTCCAACTCCGGCTGCTGCAGACCGTGGTGGCGGTCGCCGCCGAGAAGAACTCGACGCTCGTGCTGCCGTTCCCGGTGGAGCTGCTGCGTTTCCTGGAGCGGGCACAGCAGCCGAACGAACTCCAGGGCCCAACTCCCCCGCCATCCGGGTCATCTGACGCCGCGTGAGAACGCCACGCTACGCGCGTGGTTCACGGGTCTGTTGCTGCGTGATACACACAGGCGGGTCACATTCTCCTGTCCGCCAACAGGAAGGTTTGTTCCCATGTCTGTTTCTCGCATGCCCGCAACACGACGCGAGGTGCTCGCCCGCTCCGGTGCCCTGGGAGTGGGCATCGCGTTCACCGGAGCCATGTCGGAGCTCTTCACCGGCACGGCCACCGCGCTGGGCCACACCGGATACGGCCCCCTGGTCCCCGACCCGGACGGCCTGCTGGATCTGCCCGAGGGTTTCCGCTACCGGGTGCTCTCCCGCGAGGGCGACCAACTGCGCTCCGGCGAGGGCCGGGTGCCGAGCAACCACGACGGCATGGCCGCGTTCGCCGGGCGGTCCGGCTCCGGCTCCGGCTCCGGCTCCGGCGACAGACACGGTCGCCGTGTTGTCCACCTGGTCCGCAACCACGAGAACCGCAACACCGCCCGCATCCCGGTCCCGACCGTCGAGGGTCTCACCTACGACCCGATGGGCAAGGGCGGCTGTACGTCGCTGACGGTCGACTCCCGCGGAAACGTACTCGACGAGCGGGTCGCGATCGCCGGTACGGCCGTCAACTGCGCGGGCGGGCCCACCCCTTGGGGCACCTGGCTCACCTGCGAGGAGACCGAGGACAGGGCCGGCACGAACGGCTACACCAAGGACCACGGTTTCATCTTCGAGGTCGACCCGGCGCATCCGCACCGCACGGGCGCGGTCCCCCTCACCGCGATGGGCCGCTTCCAGCACGAGGCGATCGCCGTCGACCCGAAGCGCGGCATCGTCTACGAGACCGAGGACGCCTTCGAGAGGCCCTTCGGTCTCTTCTACCGTTTCCTGCCCAACAAGCCCGAGGGCGGCCGCGGTTCGCTCCGCGCGGGCGGCCGGCTCCAGGCGATGCGCGTACCGGGCGTCCCCGACCTCTCCTCGATCCAGGAGACGGGCGCGGCCTTCGACCGCGTCGAGTGGGTCGACGTCCCGGACCCGCTCGCCGCCCGAACCGCCATCCGCTTCCAGGACTTCGGCCCCAAGGGCATCACCCACGCCCAGAAGCTGGAAGGCTGCTACTGGGGCGGCAAGTCCGTCTACTTCGTCTCGTCGTTCGCGCACAGCAGCGACGGCTCGGCCGCGGACCACTTCGGCCAGATCTGGCGGTACGACCCCGACGCCCGCCGGCTCACCCTGGTGATCGTCTTCGGCCCCGACACCGACGTACAGCTGCCCGGCGAGTCCCCCGACAACATCTGCCTCGCCCCCAGCGGCGGCCTGATGGTCTGCGAGGACGGCGGGGGCGTACAGCACGTGTACGGCGTGACGCGGCGCGGCGAGGTGTACGCGATGGCCCGCAACCGGCAGACCATTGGTACGCCGGAGGCGCCGGAGTGGGGCGAGTTCGCGGGCGTCACGTTCTCCCCCGACGGCAGAACGATGTACGTGAACTGCTACACCCCCGGGACGACGTTCGCGGTGACGGGCCCCTGGCGAAGGTAGTCCGCACGCGCCGAACCCCGGCGAGTCCGGCTCCGGATTCATCACCGGCACCGCTGAAAGCGATCGGATTCTCTTGTTGGACGGCTGAAAGGTCACGGTGGAGGCTGGGGCGTACCGAATGAATCCCCAGGAGGAACCTCCATGCAGACACGCACCGTCGGTGACGTCCAGGTCGGAGCTATCGGTCTGGGCGGTATGCCGATGTCCATCGAGGGGCGCCCCGACGAGCAGCGTTCGGTCGCGACCGTCCACGCCGCGCTGGAGGCCGGCGTGACGCTGATCGACACCGCGGACGCATATCACCGGGACGCCGACGAGGTCGGTCACAACGAGTCCCTCATCGCCCGCGCGGTGGCCGAGTACGGCGGCGACACTTCGGACGTGCTGATCGCGACCAAGGGCGGTCATCTGCGTCCCGGCGACGGTTCGTGGACGCTGAACGGCTCGCCGGAGTACCTGAAGAAGGCCTGCGACGCGTCGCTTGAGCGGCTCGGCGTCGAGGCCATCGGGCTCTACCAGTTCCACCGGCCGGACCCGCGCGTCCCCTACGAGGAGTCGGTCGGCGCGATCCGCGATCTGCTGGACGCGGGCAAGATCCGCTTCGCAGGTATCTCCAACGCCGGCCCCGACCGGATCCGGCTGGCCAACGAGATCCTCGGCGGCCGGCTGGTGAGCGTGCAGAACCAGTTCTCGCCCGCCTTCCGTTCCAGCGAGCCCGAGTTGGAGCTCTGCGCGGAACTCGGCATCGCCTTCCTGCCGTGGAGCCCACTGGGCGGCATCTCGAACGCCGGCGCGCTGGGTTCGCGGTACGCCGCGTTCGCGGACGTGGCCCGGACCCACGGCGTGAGCCCCCAGCAGGTCTGCCTCGCCTGGATGCTCGCGAAGGCCCCGGTCGTCATCCCGATCCCGGGCTCCTCCCGCCCCGAAACCATCCGCGACTCGGTCGCGGCGACAGAACTGAAGCTGTCCGCGGAGGAGCAGTCACGCCTCGACGCGGCGTGAGGGGGCCGACCTACCCTGAAACCATGAGTGACAGTTACGGCCCCGAACACCCCGCGCCCCCGAAGGGGCGCGGGGAACTGCGCGCCCAGCCCCCACCGACCGGCACATCACCCACCGACCTCCCCCCGGAGGGCGTCGCCGAGTGCGTACTCTGCCAAAAACCCACCGAGTACCCGGAGTCCTACAGGGGCATCACCCTGTGCCCTGTCTGCGAATGGCAGGAGGCACAGCGCACAGCCTGCTCCGGGTAAGGCCATCAACCCGACGGTTGATCAGCCTCGGCGGGTGGTCGTCGAGGACGAGAAGTTCCGGTTCGGCGAGCAGGGCCTGGGCGACCGTGACCTTCTGGCTGCTGCTCACGCCCTCCAGCAGCAACTCGCGATTCATCCGCCCCATCCTCGCGCGGACGTTCGCGCGAGCGGGGAGGAAGCAGAGGAACCGGCCAGGGGAACTGGTCAAAGGAACCGATCTTCCGCCTGGCAGACTGGAAGGCGTGAGCAGCGACCAGACGACCGCCTCCGGTGCCGACGCAGCGGAGACCCCGCAGGACAGCCCCTTCCGGCACGAGCGGACCGCCCGCGACGAGGCACCGCAGTACGTGCTGCCCCTGGTCGTCCGTATCGAGCGGAACGAACCGCCGGGGCGTACGGACGCGCTGGAGACGGCGGCACGTGCCGTCCTGGTGATGCTCAGCGACGAGCGGTCGCTGGGCGACGGGGAGTGGGCGCAGGCGATGCGGGACTGGCAGGACGCCCGGATCCGCAAGGTCGTCCGGCGGGCGCGCGGCGCCGAGTGGCGGCGGGCGGAGGCGCTGCCCGGCCTCACCGTCACCGGAAAGTCGGCCGAGGTCCGGGTCTTCCCGCCGGTCCCGCTCGACGGCTGGCCCAAGGACCTGGCACGTCTCCAGGTCTCCGGCACGGACCTGGACGACCCGGAACCGCCGGGGGACGCCGACCCGGCTGCGCCCGTGCTCTGGATGAACCCGGACCTGGAGATGTCGGCCGGCAAGTCGATGGCCCAGGCGGGCCACGGTGCCCAACTGGCCTGGTGGGAGCTGTCGGACGAGGACCGTGCGGCCTGGCGCGAGGCGGGCTTCCCCCTCACGGTCCGCACGGCCGATCCCGCCCGGTGGGCCGAACTCACCACGAGCGGGCTGCCGTTGGTGCGCGACGCGGGCTTCACGGAGATCGCGCCGGGTACGACCGTCGCCGTCGAGGGATACGACCGCGTCGGCGCCCTCCGACCGGACCACGTGCGCCGGCCGGCCGACTAGAACGCTCGCGTCCCCACGGACAGTAAGGGTCAGGTGCGGCGGGCCGCCCACACCGTGCGCTCGGTGCGCACGCCGAGGTCGGTGCGGCGCAGGACACTGTGCGGGCCGCCGGTGTCGAGGAGCCGGTCGAGAGCGGTCAGGTCCTCGGACGTCAGGGCGGACGCGACCCTGGCGCGCATGCGGCGAAGACTGCTGAGCGCGTAGCGGCCCACTGCGTCCGTGTGGGCCGGGCCGATGTCGACCGCGACCGTGCGTTCGTCCTCGACCGTGAAGCCGGCTTCCGTCAGCTTGGTTCCCCAGTCGGCGCCGCGGTGAGGTATCTGCTCGGCGTGGTGGTGATCGAGTGCGGCATGGCAGCGCTCCTCAAGGCCGGGAGCCTCTTCCGGGGCGCCCGCGGGCAGGAACCGGGGGAAGCCGGCCAGTTCGACGACGGCGAACAGCCCGCCCGGTGCCAGCAGGCCGTGCACCTGGCGCAGGGTCCGGTCGGGGTCGGACATGTGGTGCATGGAGGCCGATGCCCAGACCAGCTCCGGGGTGCCGAGGCCGGGCCACGCCGTCGCGTCGAGGTCGGCCTGCACGATGCGCAGGCGGCCGCCCGCTCCGGCCGCGTCTGCTTTCGCCGACAGGCGCCGCAGGTGGGCGGCCGAGACGTCGACCGCCGTCACCTCTGCCCCGGGAAAGCGATCGAGCAGAGCGAGGCTGCCGGCTCCGGTCCCGCAGCCCAGATCCACGATGCGGCGGGGGCCGGTCCCGACGGGCAGCCAGGCGGTGATGGACGCGATGTGTTCGGCGAGTACTTCCGCGTCCAGGTCGAGGATCTCCGAGTGGTCGCCTGCGTCGTGCTCGTGCCCGTGCTCGTCCTCGTGGACATGACTCGCTGTGTGCGGGGAGGGGTGGGTCATGCGGCCACGCTAGGCGGGCCGTTCGCGTGTGACCTGGTGACTTCCGGAATGCGCAAGACGATGACCGGCTGAGCTGCGGGACACGCAAACGGTCGCAGCCGCAGTCACAATGACGGCGGCGGACGGTCCGCCTTCCCCGCGTCCTCGACGCGCTGGTGGCCACGACGGGCATCGCGGTCGAAGATGCCGAGGATCTCGCACGGTCCTCCCTCGGCGCCGATGGCGTGCGGGAGCATCGTGGTGAACTCCGCCGCCTGGTTGGTCTCGATCCGCAGACGCCGGTTGCCCAGGAGCAGGATCGCGGTGCCGGAGAGGACGACGAGCCATTCGCGGCCCGGGTGGGCGCGCATCCGCGCGGGGTTGTCGGGCGGCGGGTCGGTCATGCGCTGGCGTACGACGGTCATGCCGGGGTCCGCCTTGATGGGCCAGCGCATCAGCCCGTGGGACGCGTCGATCATCGGGTTGGAGATGACGTCGTCCGTGGCGGTCTCGACCAGTTGGTCGAGGGAGGTGTCCAGGGCGCGGGCCAGGGTGACGAGCTGGTCCAGGGCAAGACGGCGCTGACCGGTCTCGATACGGCTGAGCGTGGACTGGCTGACCTGGGCACGGGTGGCCAGCTCCTCCAGGGACCAGCCCTGGGCCACGCGGAGGGCACGGATGCGCTTGCGTACCAGGCTGTCCAGCTCGCCATTGTCTTGCGTCATAGGCAACATCGTATGCCCCGACAGCAAGAAGCGCTTAACGTCGTTCCTGTCCGGCCCCGCAGCCCGCAAGGGCTGGGCCCATCCCTGTCACCCCTCGCCCTGGCGCTCCGGCGCCCATATCCGCACGCCCTGCTGAACCGATATCCGCATGCCCTCTTGAGAATCCCGAGGAATCCATGAGTACGAACCAGGCTCCCGAAGCGAGCCCCGACCCGAGCGGCCCAGGCACCCCAAAAGCTCCCGGCGAGGGCGTACCCGACGCTCGTCAACGTCGCACGATCCTGATCGCCGTCTGTGTCGCGCTGATGGCCGTCATCGCCTCGGTGTCCGGGCTCAACGTCGCCCAGCCCGATCTCGCCGTCGCCTTCGACGCCTCCCAGAGCACGGTCCTGTGGATCATCAACATCTACACGCTGAGCCTGGCCGCGCTCCTGTTGCCGCTGGGCGCGACCGGCGACCGGTTCGGCCGCAAGCCCATGCTGCTCACCGGCCTGACCGTGTTCGGCGTCGCAAGTGCGGTCGCGGGTCTGGCCCAGTCGACCGAGGTCATGCTCGCCGCCCGGCTGCTCAGCGGAGTGGGCGCGGCGATGATCATGCCGATCACCCTCGCCGTCATCACCTCGACGTTCCCCAAGGAGGAACGGGGACGGGCGATCGGCGTGTGGACCGGTGTGGCCGGTGGCGGCGGCATCCTGGGCATGTTCCTCTCGGCCGCCCTGGTCGACGCGGTGAGCTGGCGGTGGCTGTTCGTCCTGCCCATCGCACTCGTCGTGGTCGCCCTCGCCATGACGCTGCGGTCCGTCCCCAACTCCCGTGAGAGGTCCGGGCACGCCTTCGACACCGTCGGCGCGCTGACGTCGGCCGTCGCGGTGGTCGGGCTCATCTTCGTCCTCCAGGAAGGTCCCGAGCGCGGCTGGACCGCCCCCGCGACCCTGACCGGCCTGGTCGTCGGTGCCGTCGCCGCCATCGGCTTCGTAACGTGGGAACTGCGCCGTCGGGATGCCGCACTCCTGGACGTACGCCTGTTCCGTGAGCGCGGTCTGGCGGGGGGCTCGATCACGCTTCTGGTGGTCTTCGGGGTCCAGGCGGGCATCTTCGTGGTCCTCTTCCCGTTCTTCCAGGCCGTTCTCGGCTGGTCGGGGCTGCTGTCCACGCTGGCGCTGATGCCCATGGCCGTCATGATGATGATGGCCTCCGGCCTCGCCCCGCTGCTGGCCGCGCGGGTCGGCGCCCGGGCGACCATGGCCACCGGCATCCTCCTGGCCGGTGCCGGTCTGGCGCTCATGGCCGCCGTCGTCTCCGTCGAGGGCGGCTATCCGTCCGTGCTTCCCGGGATGCTCGCCATGGGCGTCGGCATGGGTCTGTCGATGACGCCGTCCACCGAGGCCATCACCAGTGCCCTCCCGCGGGAGCGCCAGGGCGTCGCGTCCGCGCTCAACGACGTCACCCGGGAGTTCGGCACCGCGCTCGGCGTCGCCCTGCTCGGAGCGCTCCTGTCCGCCGGTTACCGGGGCGCCATCGGCTCCCGGCTCGCCGGCGTTCCCGAGGGTCCGGCCGACACCGCGCGCGAAGGTGTCGCCAACGCCCTGGATGCCGCACCCCTGGCCGGCGCCCATGGGGAGGCGCTGGTCCGTGCCGCCCGGGAGTCGTTCGTCGACGGCTGGCAGAACGCCATGTGGGCAGGGGTCGCCGTCATGGCCGTCCTCTTCGTCCACGTCCTCGCCCAGGGACCGCGGCAGACCACGGGCGCACCCGGCGTACCCGCGAACAGACCGGAACCGGCCGAGGCGACCGCCCCGTAACCCCGGACCACCGGCAGAAGCCCGCCGGGCGAGCCCGGCGGCTCACGGGGCCGACTGGATGTCCCCCCGTGTGGAGGACGCGATCGTGTCGCGGTGTGCGAAGTCGCCCGGGGGAATGCCGGGGTGGTGTCCGAGCCGGGCCGGCGGCGCCGTGGCCGAGGGGTCGAGGGTGAGCCGGGAGACGATGCGGTAGCGATCGCCGCGGTAGATCGAGTGGACGTACTCGACGGGCTGCCCCGTGGTGTCCGAGGTGAGCCGCTCGAAGAGCAGCGCCGGGGACAGCTCGGGCACGTCGAGCAGCTCGGCCTCGGCCCGGGTGACGACGGTCGGCTCGATCGCCTGTACGGCCTCCTGGACGTGTACGCCGTGCTGTTCGCGCAGGTGCTCGTACAGGTCGCCGGCCTCCAGCTCCTGGGCGGACAGGGTGGGGACCAGATCGGCCCTGATGTGCAGATGCTCGATGGCCATCGGGGCACCGTCGACCAGGCGCAGCCGTGCCACGTACACGATCTCGGCGGCCGGTGAGATGCGCAGCTTGCGGCCCACGCGCGCGCCGGCCGCGAAGGTGGTGAACTCCAGCAGGCGGCTCGACCAGGCCCCGGAGGCCGGAGGCGCCGTCATGGTCTGCTGGCCGGAGACGAGTTCCTGGGTGATCTTCTCGGGTGCCACGAACATGCCCCGGCCGTGTTCCCGCACCAGGAGACCCGCGGCGACGAGTTCGTCGACCGCCGCGCGCAGGGTCGGGCGGGACACTCCCAGGCGGGCGCAGAGGGTGCGCTCGGAGGGGATCGCGTCACCCGGGCTGTGCGACTCGACGAGATCGAGGATGAAGTCGCGGACCCGCTCCCGCTTGAGCACCGCGCCCGGTGCGTCTTCCTTCATGCCGTGCCCCCTCATGCGCGCCAGCCGGTTTACCAGTTGACCAGTGGTCGCGCGCAACTGCCCTCCTGGTGGGGCGAAGTGTAACCGCTTCCGAACGGTGATCGCCCAACTCCCGACCGGCCAAGACGTCAAAAACCCAGCGAGCGCAGGGGGTTGACGTCACACATTGGTCTATGCCAGTTTCATCCCCGCATCAAGAGGTGAGCTGTCCAGTGGGCTTCACTGGTCAGGTGGTTGGGTCATGTCCTCCAGAGGTGAACCGTGAAGCTCCGCTTGTTCGCCGGTGTGTCCGTGCTTGTGATGACCGCCGGGCTGAGTGCCTGCAGCAGTTCCTCCGACGACTCCGACGGCAGTTCCGGCGGGAGCACCGCCATCGACGTCTGGCTGATGCGCGACAGCGTCTCGGCCGAGTTCCAGCAGGACTTCGTCAAGGGCTTCGAGGCCGCTCACCCGGACATCGAGGTCAAGGTGCAGATCCAGGAGTGGGACGGGATCGGCGAGAAGGTCACGGCGGCCCTCGCCAGCAGCGACGCACCGGACGTGATCGAGACGGGCAACACCCAGGTCGCCCAGTTCGCACAGAGCGGTGGGCTGCTCGACCTCAGCGACAGGACCGACGAACTCGGGGGCAAGGACTGGCTGAAGGGCCTCGCCGAGCCCGGCGCCTACGAGGGCAGGCAGTACGGCATCCCGTACTACGCCGCCAACCGCGTCGTCATCTACCGCACCGACCTCTTCAAGGAGGCGGGCGTCGACCCGGCCGCGATCAAGACCCGCGACCAGTGGATCGCCGCCACCAGGAAGCTCAACTCCGGTGACACACAGGGCATCTATCTGCCGGGTCAGATGTGGTACGCCCTCGCGGGCTTCGTCTGGGACGAGGGCGGCGACCTCGCCACCGAGTCGGGCGGCAAGTGGCAGGGCGACCTCGACACCCCCGAGGCGATCCGCGGCATGGAGTTCTACGAGAAGCTCCAGGCACTCGGCAAGGGCCCCAAGGACTCCGACGAGGACAGCCCTCCGCAGGCGGACGTCATGGCCAAGGGGAAGGTCGCCCAGGTCATCTCGACTCCCGGCGGCGCCAACGTCATCATCGAGAACAACCCCGCGCTGAAGGGCAAACTCGGCTTCTTCCCGATCCCGGGCAAGACCGCCGACACACCCGGCGCGGTCTTCACCGGCGGCTCCGACCTCGTCATCCCGACGGCCTCCGCCAAGCAGGACGCGGCCTACACGTTCATCAAGGAACTCACCGGCGACGCCTGGCAGAAGAAGCTCGCCGTCGCCATGAGCTACGTCCCGAACAAGACCACCCTGGCCGACGCGGTCGCCTCCGACCCGGGCGCCTCGGCCATGGCGGTCGGCGCCGCCGAAGGCCATGCCACGCCCAACACACCGGGCTGGGCCGCCGTCGAGGCCAAGAACCCGATCAAGGACTACATGACGGCCGTTCTCACCGGCGGCGACGCCGAGAAGGAAGCCGCCACCGCGTCCGACGCCATCACCACGGCGATGAACTCCGGCTCCTGACCGCCGACGCACCGGAACCGCCAACGCACCGGAGGAAGAGTGCCGTGTCGGCCGTCCGAGAGCAGACCGCACCCCACCCACCACCGAGCACCCCCCGACCCCGGCGCACCACCGGCCCAAGGCGGCGCCGGCCGATGGACGGCGGCCACGGGATCTGGCCGTACGTCCTGATCGCGCCCGCCGTCCTCGGCACGCTCTACCTGCTCGTCTATCCCCTGGTCCGCGCCGTCGTGATCTCGCTGCAGGACTTCGGACTGCGTCAACTCATCCTGGGCGAGGCGCGGTTCGTCGGCCTCAAGAACTACGAGACGCTGCTCGGCGACAGCCACTTCTGGGAGGTCGTGCGCCGCACCTTCCTCTTCATGGCGGTCAACGTCGTACTGATCATGGTGCTGTCCACGCTGGTGGCGCTGATGATCGAGCGGCTCGGCCGGTTCGGGCGGATCGCGGTCCTCAGCGCGCTGGTGCTGACCTGGGCGATGCCCGTCATCGCGGCGACCACCGTCTTCCAGTGGCTGTTCCACTCGGAGTTCGGCATCGTCAACGCGGTCCTGACGGACCTGGGGTTCGAGTCCTTCGACCGCTACCCCTGGTTCGCGCACGGACCGGCCGCCTTCGCCATCCTGGTCGCCCTCATCGTGTGGCAGTCCGTGCCGTTCGCGGCGATCACCCTCTACTCGGCCCTCACCACCGTCCCCACCGAGCTGTACGAGTCGGCGCGGCTGGACGGGGCGTCGGGGCCGCGGATCTTCCGGTCCATCACCTTTCCGATCGTCCGGCCGATCTTCATGCTCGTGCTCTCGCTCGAAGTGATCTGGACCTTCAAGGCGTTCGTCCAGATCTGGGTGATGACCAACGGCGGGCCCGGCGACGCGACCACGATCCTGCCCGTGTACGCGGTGCAGACCGCGCTGTCGAGCCAGCGCTACGACCTCGGCTCGGCGGCCTCCATGGTCACCGTCGTGCTGATGTCGGGCGTGCTCGTCCTCTACTTCCGCCAGATGTTCCGCCAGGAGGACGAGCTCTCATGAGCACCACCACCAGGCCCCGCCTCCGCCGACTGCCCCTGAACGCCGCCGCCGTGGTCACGGTCGTGGTGTGCCTGTTCCCGGTCTACTGGATGGTCGCCACCGCGTTCACCCCGAGCCGCGACATCCAGTCCGACAACCCCCGGCTCCTGCCGGAGAGTTGGACGCTCGACCACTTCCGCACGGCCGTCGGCGCCGACGGCTTCGGTCTGTTCTGGCGCAACAGCGTCCTCGTCACACTGAGCGCCGTCGTACTCGCCCTCGTCATCGCGCTCGGCGCCGCCTACGCCGTCGCCAGGATGAGGTGGAGGGGGCGCCGGCAGTTCGTGCTCATGGTCTTCATCGCCCAGATGGCGCCCTGGGAGTCGCTGATCATCCCGGTCTACATCATCTCCCGGGACACCGACAT
This sequence comes from Streptomyces sp. NPDC058697, assembly GCF_042715345.1. NCBI lineage: Bacteria > Bacillati > Actinomycetota > Actinomycetes > Kitasatosporales > Streptomycetaceae > Streptomyces > Streptomyces sp. NPDC058697. The sequence continues at coordinate 392,219 of NZ_JBHXSU010000003.1, read as the reverse complement.
GCTCGACCGGCTGCCGACCCTGACCCTCGTCTACTTCATGATGACGCTGCCTTTCACCCTCATCGTCCTGCGCGGCTTCATCGACACGATCCCCCCGGAGCTGGAGGAGTCGGCCCAGGTCGACGGCTGCACCCGGCTCGGCGCGTTCCGGCACATCGCGTTCCCGCTGCTCGCCCCGGGTCTGATGGCCACCTCGCTGTTCGGCTACATCACCGCCTGGAACGAGTTCACGTACGCCAACTTCCTGATCATCAAGCAGCAGGACAACCGCACCCTGCCCGTGTGGCTGTCCTCGTTCCAGAACGTGTTCGGCACCGACTGGGGCGCCACCATGGCCGCCTCGACCCTCTTCGCCGCCCCGGCACTCGTGGTGTTCCTGGTGCTCCAGCGCCATGTCACCTCGGGCTTCGCCGCCGGCGCGGTCAAGGGCTGACCCCACACGCTCCCCCAGCACACTCCCCCCGCAGTCCCCCCGCAGTCCCCCGCGAGCTTCGTTCCGGAGGCGATCCGTGCCCGCACACCCGTCCGCAATCACCCTCGTCCCCCGCCCCACCGAGACCGTGCTGCGGCCGGGGTACTTCACGCTGGACGACGACACCGCCCTGAACATCGGCGCAGGCACCGAAGCGGCCGCGGAGCTGCTGCGCACCCTGCTCGCCCCCGCCACCGGACTGGCCCTGCCGCCGTCCCCGAGCGGGCAGTTGAAGCTGGCCGTCGACTCCGGCCTCGGCCGCCTGGGCGACGAGGGATACGTCCTCACGATCGCCCCGGACGCCGTGCTGCTGCGCGCCGCGCACCTCACCGGTCTGCTGCGCGGTATCCAGACGATCCGTCAACTCCTGCCCCCACAGGCCCTGTCCGAGACTCCGCAGGGCGACACCCCGTGGCTGCTGCCGTGCTCCGAGATCACCGACCACCCCCGTCACCCCTGGCGCGGCGCGATGCTGGACGTGGCACGCCACTTCCAGCCCGTCTCCTATCTGCGCCGGTACGTCGACGTGCTGGCCCTGCACAAGATCAACGTGTTCCATCTGCATCTCACCGACGACCAGGGCTGGCGCATGCCGGTCGCCGCCCGTCCCAAGCTCACCGAGATCGGCGGCCGTCGCGCCGAGTCCCAGACCGGCCCGGCAGGCAGCGGCACGTACGACGGAATCCCGCACGGCGGGGCGTACACGCGGGCCGAACTCGCCGGTCTGGTGCGGTACGCGGCCGCTCGCGGCGTCACCGTCATGCCGGAGATCGAGATGCCGGGGCACGTACGCGCCGCCCTCGCCGCCTATCCCTCGCTGGGCAACCACCCGGACCGCGCCCTCGACGTCTGGACGCGCTGGGGTGTGTGCGACACCGTCCTCGGTGTCCACGACGAGGTCCTCGACTTCTGCCGCTCCGTCCTCGAAGAGGTCATGGACGTCTTCCCGTCGCCGTACATCCACCTCGGCGGCGAGGAGTGCCCCACCACCGAGTGGACGCGCAGTGCCGCCGCGCGGGAACGGGCGGCGGCGGAGGGGCTGTCGACCCCCGAGGCGCTGCACGGGTGGTTCCTCGGACAGATCGGCGACTTCCTCGTCCGTCGCGGACGCCGGCCGGTCGGCTGGGCGGAGACCGGCGCCGAACTGCCCCCGGACTTCACGGTGATGACCTGGCGCGATCCGTCCCACACCCTGACGGCGGCCCGCCGCGGCCACCCCGTGATCAACGCGTACCACCGGGCCACCTACCTCGACTACGCCCAGTCCGAGGACCCGCACGAGCCGCCGGCCCAGCCCGGCACCGTCGTGGATCTGCGCGCGGTGCACGCCCACGACCCCGTACCCAAGGACGCGGACGCCGAGGCGGCCGGGCGGGTGCTCGGCACCCAGACCCAGCTGTGGACCGAGTTCGTGACCACACCCGCCCACATCGAATACCTCACCTACCCGCGGCTGTGCGCCCTCGCCGACCGCGGCTGGAGCGGTGCGACCGACTGGACCGACTTCCGTGCCCGGCTCGGCGAGCACACCGCCCGGCTCGACTCGCTCGGCATCCACCGCCACCCCTGACCTGTCCGTTCCGGGAATCACCCCCACCTTTCTGGAGAGGAACAACGATGAGATTCGCGAAGAAGAGGCTGCGCGCCACCGCACACACCGCCGTCGCCGTGGCCATGGGCGCCGCCGCGCTCACCGCACTCCCCACCACCGCGAGCGCGGCCGCCGACGGCCTGAGCGTCCAGTACCGTACGAGCGCCACGGGAGCCGGCGCCGACCAGGCCGAGCCCTGGTTCAAGGTGAGGAACACCGGTACCACGAGCGTGCAGTTGAGCGGCGTCAAGGTGCGCTACTACTTCAAGGCCGACTCGGCGGGCGCGACCTACCGCTTCGCCTGTTCCTGGGCGGTCAAGGGCTGCGCCAACGTCACGGGCACCTTCGGCACACTCGCCAACCCGACCGCCACGGCCGACCGTTACCTGGAGGTCGGCTTCACCTCAGGTGCCGGTTCGCTCGCCCCGGGCGCCGACACCGGTGACCTGCAACTGCGCTTCCACCAGTCGAACTGGGCCTCGCTGAACCAGAGCGACGACTACTCCTTCGGCGCCTCCCGGACGTCGTACGGCGACTGGACCAAGGTCACGGCCCAGCTGGGCGGCACCCTCCTGTGGGGCCAGGCCCCGGCGGGCAACGGACCGACGGATCCGCCCACCGACCCGCCGACCGACCCTCCGGCGGAGGGCGCCGCGCTGTTCGACGACTTCAACTACAGCGGCCACACCGACCCGAGGATCTCGGCGAACGGCTGGAACGTGCGCTCCAACTCCGGTGGCCCCGGCGTGCCCGGCGCCACTTGGGCGCCCGAGAACGTCACCTTCTCCACGACCGGCGGCGACTCCATCATGAACCTGGAGACCTCGACCGCCGGCACCGCGGCGAGCACCGAGCAGACCGAGATCCTCACCAGGGCGACGAAGTTCAAAAACGGCACCTACGCGGCCCGGGTCAGGTTCAGCGACGCGCCCAAGTACGGCCCAGACGGCGACCGTCTCGTCCAGACGTTCTTCACCATCAACGACCTCAAGGCACCGATGGCGGACGACTACGCCGAGTACGACTTCGAGTACCTGCCCAACGGCGGCTGGGGCGAGCCGGCCAACATCCTCTACACGACGTCCTGGGAGACCTACCAGGCCGACCCGTGGGTGGCGGTCAACCAGCACACCGAGGCCCGCCGGAGCTTCAGCGGCTGGCACGACCTGGTGCTGACCATCGACAACAGCACCATCAAGTACTACCTCGACGGACAGCTCTTCGGCACCCACGGCGCCCAGTACCTGCCGGAGCGGCCGATGTCGATCAACTTCAACCAGTGGCTGATCGACCTCGCGGGCCAGACAAGCACCACCGCGCGGGCGTACGACCAGCAGGTCGACTACGTCCTGCACGTCAAGGACCAGGTCCTCACGCCGGCCCAGGTCACGGCCAAGCTCAACGCGTACCGCAGCGCGGGCACCAGGTTCGAGGACACCGTCCCCGGCGCCTGACCGGCCCCTGACCGGCCCGGGGCCGGCCCCGGCCGGTCACCCTCCGCTGCCGGGCCTGCGGTTCGCGGCCGTCCCGACGATCGTCGAGCACCATGCGAGGTCCGCGGCGTCCACGGGCGCCGCGGACACCGTGTCGAGCCAGCGCTGCCAGAGGTCCGCCCTGCTCCACGCGGTGAAGCGGCGGTGCGCGGTGGAGTGCGAAACCCCGAACTGCGCCGGGAGTTGCTGCCAGCTGCAGCCGGAGGTGAGCACGTAGACGACGGCGGTGAACGCCGCGCGTTCGTTCGCGGATCCTGAGGCCAGCAGCGGTTCGGCGGCGGCCCACAGCGCGTCCGGTACGAGATGCCGTGCCAGGACCGGGCTCAGCGTGGCGGAGAGGTGGTCGCGGATCTCCTCGTCGTCCGCCGGCACGGGCGTCGACGACGGTTCCCCGGCCGCCGGGCCGCCCTCCTCCTGAAGCCCGGCGGCCGGGGCGGCGGTCTCATCCGGCCCTTCCGTCCGCCGGTCCGTCGCCTGGTCGGCGGCCTGGGACCGGTAGGTCCGCCACTGGGTCAGCAGATCGTGGTGGCTGCCCCGGACCCAGCGCATGTAGTCGCGCATGTTGCCCAGCCGGCGGCGAGGCGCCTCCTCCTCCGGGCCGAGCAGTTCGATGGCCCGCTCGGCAAGCTGTTCCTGCCGGTCCAGATAGCGGCGTTCACCCGCCAGGAAGCTGCCCCACACGTCGTCGTCGACACGGAAGTAGTGACTGCGTTCCCCCGGCACCGCGTGCCGTCTGATGAACCCGGCCTCGACCAGGCGGCGGGTCGCCAGCGAGACGGAACCGGCGCTGACCCGCAGGGCACGGGCGAGCGCCGCCGACGAGACGTACGGAACATCCGTGATGAGCAGGTAGGCGATGATGCGGCCGTCCATCCGGCTGCTCCCGGCCGCCTCCCAGACCAGCCCGACCTCCTCCACGAACGACTCCCGGCTCCAGCCGCCGGCACTGTCCTGATGTCCGGGGCTGTCGTGACGTCCGGAACTGTCGTGCGCGGTACTGGCGGGAGCCTCGCCGGGCATTGATTCCTCCTCGTAAACTTTCATCTCATCTTAAAAGTTTCGCAGCTTTGCATTGACATGGCATCTCAGCGACGCCCAGTATCCCGGTACGCGCCCTGGTGAGCACCCGGTCGCCCAGGCCCTTTGCCCGGGGCCGGGCCATGGCGCGCCCCTGCTCTCCCATGGAGTCGTCTTGCCCAGATCACCCATGTTCACAGCCCCGGCGAGCCTATCGCTGGCCCTGGTTCTCACCCTCGCCTGTGCCGGTTGCTCCGGCGGCGCGAAAGACAGCGGCGGTTCGGCGGGGACCGGCGGATTCTCGGTCGCCGTCGCCGAACCCGACCATCTCACCCCGGGCCGCAGCACCGTCGGCTGGGACCAGCTGCGCGTGCTCTTCGCCCCTCTGGTCAAGGTCGACGCCAAGGGCGGGATCAGTTACGTACAGGCGAAGTCGGTGACCTCCACCGATGCCCGGCACTGGACCATCAAGCTCCGCTCCGGCTGGAAGTTCCACAACGGTGAGGCCGTCACCGCCCAGAGCTACGCCGACGCCTGGAACGCCACCGCCTACGCCCCCAACGGCTGGGCCGGCAACGGCCAGCTCGCCGGTATCGAGGGCTACGCGGCCCTGAACCCGGCCAAGGGCAAGCCGAAGGCCAGGACGCTCTCGGGCCTCAAGGTCGTCGACGCCACGACTCTGGACGTCACCCTCACCAGCCCGGACAGCCAGTTCCCGCTCCAGCTCACCCCGAGCCAGCTCGGCTTCTACCCGATGCCGAAGGCCGCGTTCACGGACCCCAAGGGCTACGACAAGAAGCCCATCGGCAACGGCCCGTTCAGGATGACCTCCGCCTGGAAGGCCGACGAAGGCAGCACGGTCAGCGCCTACGCGGCGTACAAGGGGCCGAAGCCCAAGTCGTCCGAGATCACCTTCAAGAGCTATGCCGACCTCAACACCGCGTACACCGACGTACAGGCGGGCAACATCGACCTCGCCTATGTGCCGGTCAGCAAGTACGGCCAGGCCAAGGCCGACTTCGGGGACCGGCTGCACACGTACGACGCGCCGGCGCTGGAGTTCATGGGCCTGCCGCTGCAGGGGAAGAAGTTCGACGACGTGCGGCTGCGCAAGGCGCTGTCCATGGCGATCGACCGGTCCGCGGTCAACAAGGCCATCTACGGCGGGCTCTACACCCCGGCCACCTCTCTCACCCCGTCCTCCGAGGTCGGCGCCGAGACCGGCATCTGCGACGCCTGCGCGTACGACCCGGCCGCGGCGAAGAAGCTGCTCAAGGAGGCGGGCGGCTGGTCCGGCGAGCTGACCATCACCTACCCCGGCGGGCTCGGCCTCGACGAGCTCTACAAGGCGGTCGCCAACCAGCTCAGGCAGAACCTCGACATCGCCGACGTCAGGGCCCAACCGACCGCCGACTGGGCGGAGTTCAGCGAGAAGGCGTTCGGCGGGAAGATCACCGGGCTCAACCACTCGCACTGGGGCGCCCTCTACCCGAGCATGCAGGCGACCCTGCGCGGCATCTTCACCAAGGCCGGCGGCTGCCAGGTGTGCAGCCACTACAGCGACGGCGATGTCGACAAGCTGCTCCAGCAGGCGGACAGCGCGGCCGACGCCACCGCGGCCGCGAAGCTCTACAACGAGGCGCAGAAGCGCATCCTCCAGGACTTCCCGGTGATCCCGCTCTTCTACGGCAGCTACATCTACGCCAGCACCCCCAGGGTGACCGGGGTGACGGTCGGCCCGGCCGACGTCGAGCTCGGCCGGATATCCGTCGTCGGCTGACCGCGCCGCACTCCGTGCACGTACGCCTACGCCGGCACCCGCACCCCCGTACCCCCGACACCCCGGAGATCCGCACCAGCATGACCGCCGCGACATCCGAGCAGTCCGCCCCCGCCATGCCGTCCCCCGCGAACTGGGTACGGCACGCGGCGACCGTCCCCGAGACCCACGCCTACCCGGCAGTCGACGAACTCCTCGCCTCCTTCAGGCAGTTGGCCGGAGCTCATCCCGACCTGGTGACCGAGAGCCGGATCGGCACCTCCACCCTCGGCGAACCCCTGTACTGCTTCACGGTCGGGGACGGCCCCGCGAGCCTCACGACGGACGGGGACGGCGGCTACGTCGTCGTCGGCGGGGTGCACCCCAACGAGCCGGTCGGCGCGGTGACCGCCCTGCACCTGGCCACCGCCCTGTGCGAAAGCCCGGAACTGCGCGGGCACTTCGGCGGGGCCTGGCACATCGTGCCCTGCATCGACCCGGACGGGGCCCGCCTCAACGAGGGCTGGTTCGCCACCCCGACCGACAAGCGCAACTACGGACGCCACTTCTACCGGCCCGCCGGCAACGAACAGGTCGAGTGGACCTTCCCGTTCGCCTACAAGAAGGCGTGGTTCGACCGCGTACTGCCCGAAACCCTGGCGCTGATGCGGCTGTTGGACGCCACCCGGCCGCGGTTTCTGACCACCCTGCACAACTGCGAGGCGGGCGGCGTCTATTACTACATGAACCGTCCGGCTCCGGAGCTGTACGGAGTCCTGACCGAGATCCCGGCCTCGCTCGGCATGCCGCTGGCGACCGGCGAACCCGAGGCAGCCCACGCCCCGGTGTACTCCCCGGCCGTCTACGGCTGCATCGACATGAAGGACGCGTACGACTATCTCGAAGGGCTCGGGGTCGACGCCGCCGCCAAGATCGCGGGCTCGTCGAGCGCCGCCTACGCCGAGCGCTACGGCACCTTCTACTTCGTCACCGAGGTGCCGCACTGGAGCCACCCGGACGCCGACGACAACACGCCCATCGAACAGCGCCACGCCGACGTGGTCCGGGGCCGGGCGCGGGCGCTGGGCGAGGCCGGGGCGTTCCTCGGCGGCATCCTCGACGCGGCGAAACCGCATCTCACCATCCAGTCCCCGTTCCTGCGGGCGGTCCGCGAGTTCGTACCGTCGCTGGCCGAACTCGCCACGATGGAGTCGGCCCGTGCCGACGAACTGCCCGACCGGGCCGCCACGGTGTCCGAACGCTTCGACTGCGAAGCCGGTGTGCACAGTCTCCGCGTCCGCTTCGGCGGCATGCTGCTGCGCGCCCTGGACGCGGAAGTGGTCGCGGGCACCGCCACCCCCGAAGTACGCCGCTGCCAGCGGGAGTTGCTGGAGACGTACGAGAGGTGGGAGCGCGAGGCCGGCCCGGCCACGGGCGACCCGATCGCGATCTCCACGCTGGCCGGGATCCAGTACGGGGCGCTGCTGGCCGCCGCGGACCACGCCCGCGCCCGTGACATCACGGGGGACCCCGGATGACGTACCTCATACGCCGCCTGCTGGAGGCGCTGCTCGTCTTCTTCGGCATCAGCCTGGTCATCTACGCGATGACGTACGTCCTGCCGGGCGACCCCATCGCCGCGCTCGCCGGCGACCGGCCGCTCGCCCCGAGCGTGGCGCGGGCCCTGCGCGAACAGCACCACCTCGACGATCCGCTGCTGGTCCAGTACGGCCACTACCTGGCCGGGCTCTTCCACGGCGATCTCGGGACCGACTTCAGCGGGCGCTCGGTCGCCGAGCAGATGGCCGACCGCTGGCCGGTCACCCTGAAGCTGGCGCTGACCGCCTGGGGCATCGAGGCCGTCGTCGGCATCGGGCTCGGCGTGCTCGCCGCGCTGCGCCAGGGGACGTGGACGGACCGTACGGTGCTCGCGTTCACGATCGGTGCCACCTCCGTGCCGGTGTTCGTGCTCGCGTACACCGCGCAGGTCGTCCTCGGCGTACAGCTGGGGTGGTTCCCGGTCGCCGGGAACACCGACGGCTGGCCGACGAGCTATCTGCTGCCCGCGCTGTGCGTCGCGGCCTTCGGACTGGCGTCGGTGTCCCGGCTGGTCAGGGCCGAGGTGATCGAGAACCTGCGCGCCGACTACATACGCACCGCCGTCGCCAAGGGCCTCACCCGGCGCCGGGTGGTCGGCGTCCACGTGCTGCGCAACTCCCTCATCCCGGCCGTCACCTACCTCGCCATCGACCTCGGCTACCTGCTCGGCGGCACCGTGATCATCGAGGGCGTCTTCAACCTCCCCGGCATCGGCCAGCTGCTCTTCCAGGCCATCCGCGCCCACGCCGGACCGACGGTGGTGGGGGTGTCGACCGCTCTGATCCTGATCTTCCTGGCCGCGAGCGTCCTGGTCGACCTCCTCAACAGCCTCCTGGACCCGAGGATCCGCCATGACTGACGCAGCTCTCTCCCCCGAGAAACCCGAGAAGCATGGGATACATGGGGCACACGGGGCACACGGGGCTTCGCCCGGGACGCCGTACGCGGCCGCCCCGCAGGGCACCTGGCACGAGCTGCGCCGCAGGCCGGTGTTCCTCCTCACCGGCGGCTGCGCCCTGCTGCTCCTCCTGCTCGCCGCCGCGCCGGGACTCTTCGCGGGCTGGTTCGGCCACGGCGACCCGACCGTCTGCGAGCTGGGCCACAGCGCCGAGGGCCCGGCCCCCGGACACCCCTTCGGATACGACGTCCAGGGCTGCGACCTGTACGCCAACGTCATCCACGGAGCGGGCGCCTCGCTGGGCGTCGGACTGCTCGCCACCGGCCTCGGGCTCGCCGTCGCACTCGTCCTCGGCTGTCTCGCCGGGATGGCCGGGCGGATCGTCGACAGCGTCATCGCCCGGATCACCGACGTCTTCCTCGGCTTCCCGTTCCTGCTCGGCGCGATCGTCGTCCTCAACAGCTTCACCACCCGGGACGTACCGACCGTGGCCGGAGTGCTGGCGCTCTTCGGCTGGCCGACCATGACCCGGGTGGTACGGGCTTCGGTACGGTCGGTGCGCGAGGCCGACTATGTGGTGATGGCCCGCAGCCTCGGCGCGAGCCAGTGGTTCATCGTGCGCAGACACGTCCTGCCGAACGCCCTCACACCGGTCCTCGTCCTCGCCACCATCACCGTCGGCGGTGTGATCGTCGCCGAGGCCGCGCTGACGTTCCTCGGTGTCGGGCTCCAACCCCCCTCGATCTCCTGGGGACTTCAGCTCGCGGGAGCCCAGAACTCCTTCCAGACCCACCCGCACCTGCTGATCTTCCCCGGGCTCTTCCTCTCCTTCACCGTCTTCGTGCTCATCACGTTCGGCGACACCGTGCGTGACGCCCTGGATCCGAGAGGCCGGTGACCCGCTGATGGACCACACGCCCCTGAACGCACCGCTGTTGGACGTCCAGGTCCTCACCGTCGACGTGCTGTCCCGGTCCGGCGCGGCCCAACGCGTCGTCCACGGAGTCTCGTTCACCCTCCACGAGGAGGAGACCCTCGCGCTCATCGGCGAGTCAGGCTCCGGCAAGAGCATCTCCGCGATGGCCGTCATGGGCCTGCTCCCGGCCACCACGGCCCGGGTCGGCGGCAGCGCCCGCCACCGGGGCACGGACCTGCTGACCCTGCCCGAGGACCGGTTCCGCGCCCTGCGCGGCAAGCGCATCGCGATGGTCTTCCAGGACGCCCTGTCCGCCCTCAACCCCACGCTCACCGTGGGCTTCCAGATCGCCGAGACGATACGGGCCCACGAGGGCGTCGGCCGCCGCGAGGCCCGCGCCAGGGCCGTCGAGCTGATGGCCCGGGTCCGCATCCCCGACCCGGCCCGGCGCTACCGCGACCACCCGCACCAGTTCTCCGGCGGTATGCGCCAACGCATCATGATCGCGATGGCGGTGGCGCTGAGCCCCGAGGTCCTCATCGCCGACGAACCCACCACCGCCCTGGACGTCACCGTGCAGGCGCAGATCATGGAACTGCTCGCCGAACTCCGCGAGGAGACCGGCTCCGCCCTGCTGCTGATCACCCACGACCTGGGACTCGCCGCGGGCACCGCCGACCGGGTCGCGATCATGTACGCCGGGCGCATCCTGGAACAGGCCCCGGTCCAGGAGCTGTACGACCGGCCGGCACACCCGTACACCCGGGGGCTGCTCGCCGCCGTGCCCCGCCTCGACGGGGACACCGACAACCTCACCCCGATCCCGGGCAGCCCGCCTGGACCCGGCCTGCTGCCCTCCGGCTGCGCCTTCCATCCGCGCTGCCCCGACGTCGGTGAACGCTGCGCGACACAGGAGCCGATGCTGCTCCCGGCCCCGCCCGCGCGCCTCGTCGCCTGCCACTATCCGCTGGAGGTCTCCGGTGCCCGATGACGTCCCGACCGGTGTCCCGCTCCTTGAGACCGGTGCCCCACCCCTTGAGACCGACATCCCGCTCCTTGAGGCCCGTGGCCTGGTCAAGCACTACCGGTCCGGCGGGCTGCCCGTCGGCGGCCGGCGCCGGGCCACGGTCAGGGCCGTCGACGGCGTCGACCTGACCCTTCGGCGGGGCTCGACCCTCGGTCTCGTGGGCGAGTCCGGATGCGGCAAGTCGACCCTCACCCGTCTGCTGATGGCCCTGGACCGGCCCACCTCCGGCACCGTGCTCGTCGAGGGCCGGGACCTGCTCGCCCTGCCGTCGGCCGAGCTGCGGCGCCGCAGGCGCGACATCCAGCTCGTCATGCAGGACCCGTACACCTCCCTCGATCCCCGGATGACGGCGCTGGAGATCGTCCGTGAGCCGCTCGACATCCACCGCGACCTGATGCCGAAGAAGGAACGCGCGTCCTGGGCCCACGAGTTGCTGCACATGGTCGGGCTCGACCCCGGGCACGCGCACCGCCACCCCCACCAGTTCTCCGGCGGGCAGCGCCAGCGCCTCGGCATCGCCCGGGCGCTCGCGCTCCGCCCGAAGATCCTGGTCTGCGACGAGCCTGTGTCGGCGCTCGACGTGTCCGTGCAGGCGCAGGTCATCAACCTGTTCAAGGAGCTGCAGCGGGAGTTCGGGCTCAGTTACGTGTTCATCGCGCACGATCTGGCCGTGGTGCGGCACGTCGCCGACGAGGTCGCCGTCATGTATCTGGGGCGGATCGTCGAGCACGGCGACCGCGACACCGTGTACTCCCGCCCCGCGCATCCGTACACCCGGGCGCTGCTCTCGGCCGTCCCCGATCCGGACCCGCGCGGGCGGGGCGCCACCGGCCGCATAGTGCTGCAGGGCGACCCGCCCAGCCCGACCCGGCCGCCCGCCGGCTGCGCCTTCCACACACGCTGCTGGAAGAGCGAGGAGATCTGCGTGGATCAACAGCCCGTTCCGGCCCCGGACTCGACCGTCGGACGGCGGCAGGTCTCCTGCCACTTCCCCGAGAACTGACGGCCGCGAACTGACAGCCGAGAACTGACAGGACGGAACAGCGCACATGCTGGAGCAGGAGATCTTCCGGGTCACCGACCCCGGACGGATCCGTGATCTCGCGAGAGCCCACCCCTGGGCCACCCTGATCAGCCACACTCCCGACCGCGGACTGGTCGTCTCCCACCTGCCGGTCCTGGTCGACGAATCGCGCCAGGACACCACTCTGCTCGGCCACCTCGCCAGGGCCGACGCCAGGAAGCACGAACTCGGCTCCCACGAGGTCGTCGTCGTGCTCCAGGGACCGCACGGCTACATCTCGCCGAGCTGGTACGAGGAGACACCCCACGTCCCGACCTGGAACTTCACGGTCCTGCACGTCCACGGCCGCCCCGAGGTCCTGGACCCGGCGGACACGTACGACGTGCTGTCCGCCACCGTCGACCACTTCGAGGACCGCCTTCCCGAGCCGTGGCGGCTGGCCCGAGTGGAGAGCTACGCCCACCGGATCGCCGCCGCCGTCACCGGATTCCGGCTGCCCGCCACGAAGGTGACGGCCAAGGCGAAACTCAGCCAGGACGAACGCGGGGAGATCGTCCTCCGCCTTGCCGGTGCCCTCGAATCCGGCCTGCCGTACGCCGTTCCCGAACTCGCCCGCGCCATGCGCGACATCCGGAGGAAGCCGTGACCCACACGAACACCGCAGCAGCGGCCGGCACCCGGCCGGCCACCACCGAGCCGCTCACCCTGCGCCGCGTCCACCTCGGCGCGGGCGGACCGCTGAGCGACGTCCGTATCGAGTCCGGTCTCGTCAACGCCGTCTTCCCGGCGGGCGAATCACCGCGCGCCGACGGGCGGAGCGCCGACCTCGACGGCCGTACGCTGCTGCCGGGGCTGTGGGACTCGCACGTACACATGGTCCAGTGGGCGGGCCTGCGCCGCCGGCTCGACGTGTCCGGCGCCCGCTCCGCGCGGGAGGCCGCGGACGCGGTCGGCCGACAGGCCGCCGCCCTGCCGCCCGGTGAGCCCATGATCGGCCACGGCTTCCGCGACGGACTGTGGCCGGACGCGCCCCACAAGGACCTGCTCGACACCCTCGTCCCGGACCGCCCCGCCCTGCTGATCAGCATGGATCTGCACTCCGCCTGGCTCAACTCGGCCGGACTCGCCCTGGTCGGACGCGGCGACCACCCCACCGGGCTGCTGCGCGAGGACGAGTGCATCCAGGCCATGGCCCAACTCCCCACCGCCTCGGTGGAGTTGACGGACCAATGGGTGCGGGAGGCCTGCGTCGCCGCCGCCGCGCGCGGGATCACCGGCATCGTCGACTTCGAGTACGCCGACAACATCGCGGACTGGACCCGCCGGATGAACGGCGCCCCGGTGCCGCTCCGCGTGGCCGCCTCCGTCTGGTCCCCGCAGCTGGAGGCGGCGATCGGCCGCGGGCTCCGCACCGGCCAGACCCTGGACACCCCCGGCGGACTGCTGGAGGTCGGGCCGTTCAAGCTGCTCACCGACGGCTCGCTCAACACCCGCACCGCGCTGTGCCACGAGGCGTACCCGGGCACGGTCCCCGGCGAGCCCGGCTCCCACGGACTGGAGCAGCTGCCCCCGCAGGAGCTGGTGTCCCTGCTGCGCCGCGCCTCCTCCCACGGGATCGAACCCGCCATCCACGCGATCGGGGACCGCGCCAACGAGATGACCCTCGACGCCTTCGAGGCGGTGCGCTGCCACGGCCGGATCGAGCACGGCCAGCTGCTCGCCCCCAAGGACATCCCGCGCTTCGCCGAACTGGGCGTCACCGTGAGCGTCCAGCCCACGCACGCGGTGGACGACCGGGATGTCGCCGACCGGCACTGGGCGGGCCGCACCCACCGGGCGTACGCCTTCGCCGACCTGCTCGCCGCCGGGGCCGTCCTGGCGCTGGGCTCCGATGCCCCCGTCGCGCCGCTCGACCCCTGGCTGACCATGGCGTCGGCCGTGACCCGGACCGGCGACGAGCGCCCGCCGTGGCACCCGGAGCAGCGGATCCCGGTGGCGGACGCCCTGGCCGGCTCGTCCCGGGGCCGGCGGCTGATCCGGGTCGGCGACCGGGCGGACCTGGTGGTGACCGACGCCGACCCGCTCACCGCGGACGCCCGGACCCTGCGCGAGATGCCGGTGCACGCCACGCTCCTCGCCGGCACCTGGACCCACGGCCCGTCGATGTGACCCGTTCCCGCACGAAGGTGTGCGCGGGCTGTATGTCGATGCCGGACCGACGATGACCATCTTGGTCTAGACCTTGACGTGTCCCGCTCACGGGGAGACTCTGAGAGCGCTCTCAAACGACTGGAAGGGGCCCGCCTCCCCTCACCTCCCCATGACGGGACGCGGCCCCCGACCATCCGTCCGTCGCATTTCGACTCCGGTGGGAGAAACCCACCTGGCAGGAGGACGAGCGTGCTTGCCCTACGGAAAGCGCTGGTGGCCCTGGTCGCCGCGGCAACCGTCACCACGGGACTCACGACGGTGGGCCCCGCATCCCGAGCCGAAGCCGCGGTGCCCACGACCATCCCGCTGGAGTTCAAGAACAACTCCGGGCGCGGCGACCAGATCTACATCTACAACATCGGGACCCTGCTCTCGACCGGCCAGCAGGGCTGGGCCGACGCGAACGGCACCTTCCACGCCTGGCCGGCCGGCGGCAACCCGCCGACCCCCGCGCCCGACGCCTCGATCGCCGGACCGGCCAACGGCCAGACCAAGACGATCCGGATGCCGAAGTTCTCCGGGCGGGTCTACTTCTCGTACGGCCAGAAGCTCGTCTTCAAGCTGACCACCGGCGGTCTCGTGCAGCCCGCGGTGCAGAACCCGACCGACCCGAACGCGAACATCCTCTTCAACTGGACCGAGTACACGCTCAACGACTCCGGCCTGTGGATCAACAGCACACAGGTGGACATGTTCTCGGCCCCCTACGCGGTCGGCGTCAAGAACACCGCCGGCACGGTAAAGAACACCGGTCACCTGAAGCCGGGCGGCTACAACGGCTTCTTCAACGCCCTGCGGGGCCAGCCCGGCGGCTGGGCCAACCTCATCAGGACCCGCTCCGACGGGACCGTGCTGCGGGCCCTCGCACCCGGCCACGGCATCGAGTCCGGCGCCCTGCCGAGCACCGTCATGAACGACTACGTCAACCGCGTGTGGAGCAAGTACGCCACCTCCACACTGACGGTGACACCGTTCGCGAACCAGCCGGCCACCAAGTACTACGGCAGGGTCTCCGGCAACGTCATGAACTTCACCAACGGCTCGGGCGCCGTCGTCACCAGCTTCCAGAAGCCCGACTCGGACAGCATCTTCGGCTGCTACAAGCATCTCGACGCGCCGAACGACCTGGTGCGCGGCCCGATCTCCCGCACCCTGTGCGCGGGCTACAACCGGTCCACGCTCCTGACCAACCCCAACCAGCCCGACACGAGTTCCGCGGGCTTCTACCAGGACACCGTGACCAACCACTACTCCCGGAAGATCCACGCCCAGATGGCCGACGGCAAGGCGTACGGCTTCGCCTTCGACGACGTCGGCAACCACGAGTCGCTGGTCAACGACGGCAACCCGCAGACGGCGTACATCACGCTCGACCCGTTCAGCTGAGCGAGCCGGCCCGACAGCGTGTCGCGAGGACCGGGCTGACCCGCCCGGTCCTCGCGACACGCCCGAACAACAAAAGTGACTCACCAAACATCGGCCGTTGAACGCACCGCCCGCCCCGCACGTATCTCCCTGCGCTGGCCAAGTACAGATTCCCAACGACCAGTTGGCATATTCCGGGAGGCACCTTTGCGGCGTATCAACGGCACGGCCCTCGTCATCGTGGCACTCGTAGGCACACTCGGCGCGCTCGCGTTCCCCGTGTGGTCCTACGCCGACCGCGCCGGGACGGGGGAGGCGAACCTCGCCGCCGGGACCGTACCGACGCGTTGGGGCCCGCTGACGGCCAACGACCGTGACCTGATCACCCGCGTGCGGCTGGCAGGGCTGTGGGAGCTGCCCGCGGGCCAGCAGGCTGCCGAGCGCTTCCCGAGCGGTCCGGTGCGGGAGGCGGCCGACCACCTGATCGTCGGTCACACCGACCTCGACAAGCGCGCACGCAGCGTCGCACGGGATCTCGGTCTCGAACTGCCGAACCAGCCCACCGAGCAGCAGCAGGGCTGGCTGAACCAGATGTCCGCGGCCTCGGACGAGGACTACGTGAAGGTGTGGGCGAACCTCCTCCGGTCCGCGCACGGCAAGATCTTCCCGGTCATCGGCACGGTCCGGAACCAGACGCGCAACACGCTCGTGCGTCAGCTCGCCTCGGACACCAACCAGACCGTGCTCGACCACATCACGGTGCTGGAGAAGACCGGCGCGATCGACTTCGAAGCGATAGCCACCGACTCGGTGGCCGGATCGACGGCCAGCCCGAGCGGTCCGCCGCCGCCGGTCTCGGGCGTGGCCCCGCCCGCGGCACCGGCCGCGGAGGCGTCGGGCGACATCCAGACCACCTCGCGGCCCTCACCGGGTGCACCGGGCACGGTCAACACGAACCGGCCGGAAGCCGAGGACCCGGACAATCCGGGGAGCGGGGCCTCGCCCGATCCCACTCCCTAGCGAGGGATGACCTCAGCCCGTCCCGAAGCTCAAATGTTGCTCTGAACGTCCCCGCCGATGGGTTCGGCCCCGCTTCCCGGGGCCATGACCCCGTCACGCCGGAACAAACAGGTCCGTCGAAGGAGACGACGCACAGGTCCTGGTGAAGCCGTGGTGAAGGAGGGGGACGCGATGAAGCACTTGGGTACGGGAATCGGGTGGCGGCCGGAGATCGCGGCGGTCGTGGAGGGCATGCCCGGCATCGACTGGGTCGAGGCCGTCGCGGAGAACGTGTGCCCGGGGCATCTCCCGGAGTCGCTGGTGCGGCTGCGCGAGCGCGGCGTCACGGTGGTTCCGCACGGGGTGTCGCTCGGCCTCGGCGGTGCCGACCGTCCTGACGAGGGAAAGCTCGCCGATCTCGCGGCGGCCGCCGAGGCCCTCGGCTCCCCGCTGGTCACCGAGCACATCGCGTTCGTCCGCGCGGGCGGGGCCCTCACCGCCTCGCCCCGCCTGGAGGCCGGTCATCTGCTGCCCGTCCCCCGCACCCGGGACGCCCTCGACGTCCTCTGCGCGAACGTCCGCATCGCCCAGGACGCGCTGCCCGTGCCCCTCGCGGTCGAGAACATCGCGGCGCTGATCTCCTGGCCGGGCGAGGAGATGACCGAGGGACAGTTCCTGTACGACCTGGCCGACCGCACCGGCGTACGCCTCCTCATCGATGTGGCCAACCTCCACACCAACCACGTCAACCGCGGCGAGGACCCCGCCAAGGCCCTGGACGAACTGCCCGTCGAGGCCATCGCGTACGTCCATGTCGCCGGCGGCTTCGAACGCGACGGCGTCTGGCACGACAGCCACGCCCACGCCGTGCCGCCGGCCGTCCTCGCGATCCTCGCCGACCTGTCCTCCCGGGTCCGCCCGCCGGGCGTACTCCTGGAGCGCGACGAGAACTTCCCCGCACCGGCCGAGCTGGAACGAGAGCTGACGGCGATACGGGAGACGGTGGAGAAGGGGGCTCTCTCACTGGTTCCGGAGGCATCGGAAGCACCGGAGCCGACGGAGGCTCCGGACGAGCCTGCCGCGAGCCCCGCCGCCGAGCGGGCATCCGGCGATGCGCTGAAGGCAGCACCGTCCACCGACCCCTCCCGCCAGCGGCTCGCCCTCGCGCAGGCTGCCCTGTTGTCCGCGCTGGTCGCCGGGACGCCCGTGCCGGAGGGCTTCGACGGGAGCCGGCTCTCGGTGCAGGCCCGGGCGCTGGCGGGCAAGCGGGCCGATGTCGTGGCCAAGGTCGCGCCCGAGCTGCCGGAGATTCTGGCGGGGGCGTACCGCAAGGCGTTCGTCGCGTACGCGCACGGCCATCCGATGACCGGCGGCTACCGGCGGGACGCGCTGGACTTCGCCGAGCATCTGCTGCTGGGCGGCCGGCTGGAGGACCCGGACGTACGGCGGCGCGTGAGCGACTGGTGGCTGGAGCGCTCGGGACCGGCCCCGCTGTCGCAGCACCCTGCGGCCCGGCTGGCCCGCGCCACACGGCGGGTACTGCTGAGGCGTTGAGGCGCGTCCCACCCAGGCGCCGACGGGTCCCGCCGGGGCGTTGAGAACGAGTCGACGCCGGGCGTAGAGGCCTTCGTCACCGCGTGACATCGCTCACCGGACGACATGGGCGCCCGATCTGTACAGAACCGTGGGCCTCTTGGCTGCTCAGTGCACGTGCCCCGAGGGCCGGGCGCGCGGGCTCGCATCCGGCCGACGCCGGGCGCACCCCGCGCATGCGCGTGGTGCGTGGAAGCCCGCCCGCCGTCGTCCGCGCGCCGCCGCACCGCCTCCACCTGCGAAAACACCCCGCCTGCGGCCGTCTGTCCGGATTCGTGCGGCAACCGTCCGAACCCGTACCTCAGTTGACGTACGCCGCGCAGTAATATTCCAGCCCAACCCGAAGCGCACTAACGTGCGGTGCCGCAACAGGAGGCACCATGCGATCCATCAACAGCCGCGGACTGTTCAGCGGCACCGGGCTCATCGTCACGGGCCTGGCGGCGACCCTCGTGGCGCTGATCTTCCCGATCTGGTCGTACGCGGACCGGTCGGGCACCGGTGTGGACACGCTGAACGCCCAGACCTTGTCGACGAGGTACGGCCCGCTGTCCGCGCTGGACCGGGACTTCGTCACCAAGGTGCGGCTCGCGGGCCTGTGGGAGCTGCCCGCCGGCCAGCAGGCCCAGGAGCGCGGCACGACCCAGGCGGTCAAGACCGCCGGTAGGCACCTCGTGGAGGGGCACACGTTCCTGGACGAGCGGGTGCGCGAAGTGGCCTCGCAGCTCGGGCTCCAGCTGCCCAACCAGCCCAACGAACAGCAGAAGGCGTGGCTCGGCACGCTGAGCGCGGCCCGGGGCGAGGAGTACGACGTCCAGTTCGCGAACATCCTGCGCAAGGCGCACGGCAAGGTCTTCGGCCTGGTCGCCCAGGTCCGTGCGAGCACCCGCAACTCGCTCGTCCGGGGCCTCGCCGACGACGCGAACACCACTGTTCTGGACCACATCACGGTCCTGGAGGCCACCGGTCTCGTCGACTTCGACGCCCTGGCCCGGGACGCGGCCACCGCGAGCCCGCCGCCGCTCACCAACTCCCCGGCCCCGCCCGGTCCGACGGACTCCCCGAGCCCGCCCGTCCCGGTCTCCCCGCCCCCGGCCTCCCCCTCCCCTTCACCGACGTACACCCTGCCGCCGCCCGC
Organism: Streptomyces sp. NPDC058697; assembly: GCF_042715345.1. NCBI lineage: Bacteria > Bacillati > Actinomycetota > Actinomycetes > Kitasatosporales > Streptomycetaceae > Streptomyces > Streptomyces sp. NPDC058697. Next base: position 373,117 of record NZ_JBHXSU010000003.1, on the reverse strand, counting down.
GACGAGCCGCCCACCGGACACGTCCGAGGACAAGAAGCCCTGACAACCGGAACGCAGCGAAGCGAAACGTCACACTGTGACGACGCTCCGTCCAAATTGTGAACAAGCCGTGGCGCGCCCGGGCCTCCTTCGCATAGAAATCCCGCATGCTCTGGGTCCTCCTCCTGCTCCTGGCCTGGGTCGCGGCCGGCACCACGTGCACGCGTCTGTGTCTGGCCTCCGTCCGCGCCGCCGCCGTCATCGACGAGACGGACCGGTTCAACGGCCGCGGCCTCACGCTGTACGAGGCGGCGTTCCTGTCGGGCGGCCCCGCGCGGGTCGCCGATCTGACGCTTGTGTCGATGGCCCGCCAGCGCCGCCTGCTGCTCGCCCACACGGGCTGGGCGACCGTCGTGGACCCGCGCGGCCGGGACGAGATGGAACGCTCGGTGCTGGGCGCGATAGGCCCGGACGGACAGTCGCGGATCGCGCCGGTCCGTACGACCGCGGCCGCCGCTGAGTCCGTACGCGTCCTCGCCGACCGCCTCGTCGCGGCGGGCCTCGCCGTGCCGGACGGCGCCCGCACCACCGTCGCGGGCGCGGTCCGTCAAGTGCGGGCCGCCGCGGTGGCCGTGCTGGCACTCGGCGCGGTCGCCCTGTTGATGCCTGCTCAGGCGCAGGAGAACCGGCCCCTGGTGGCCATCTGGTTCACGCTGCCGCTCATCCTCACCCTGAGCTGCCTGGCCATAGCCCGGATCGAGGTCCACCCCTACACGCGCTGGGCGTCCCCGGCCGGCCAGCACCTGCTCAGCGCCCTGGCCCACCGCGCGGACACCGGCAGCGACGACCGTACGTACCTCACCACCGTGGCCGTACGCGGCATCCGCGCGATCGGCGAACCGGACCTGCGGGCGGCCTTCGCGCACCGCGAGCCGCACGCCTAGGGCGCGCCGGGGACGCGCGCCGGGCGCGCATCGGGGTCATTGGGCCGACACCGGCGGGCCGGTGCTTTACTTCGCCAAGTACCGAACGAAACATCCCTTTTGTTGCTGCCGTGCACTGAAGGGAACGCGATGCGAGCTGCCGCCCTCTACGGAACGGCCGGGTCCCTGGTTCTGACCGCAGTCGTCGCCGCCCCCGCGGGCGGCGCCCAGACCTCCCCCGGATGGACCGAACTGCACGGCACTGCGGTCGCCGCCCAGCGCGCCGCCGCCGAGGGCATCCGGTTCGGCAACTGCTCGGAGGAGCAGGACACCCCGGGCAGCCTGCAGTGCGGCACGGTGGAGGTGCCGCTCGACTACGCGCACCCCGAGGGCAAGAAGATCAAACTGACCGTCAGCCGGGTCAAGGCCACCGGCAAGGACGGCAGACGGCCGGTCCCGCGGCAGGGCGCGCTGGTCTTCAACCCCGGTGGTCCGGGCGCCTCGGGCATGTACTTCCCGCTGATCGGCATGATCCCCGAGTGGAAGCGCATCGCCGGGGCGTACGACCTCGTCGGCTACGCCCCGCGCGGGGTCGGCCGCTCGGCGCCGCTCTCCTGCCAGGACCCGAAACGACTCCTGAAGGGCCCCTCGCAGTCGCCGACGTACCCCTCGGAGTCGTACAAGGAGGAACGCATCGCGCGGGCCAAGGCGTACGCGCGGGGCTGCGTCGAGCGGTCGGGGCGCGAGATCCGGCACTTCTCCTCGCTCAACAACGCCCGCGACCTGGACGTCCTGCGCGCCGCCCTCGGCGAACGGAAGCTGACGTTCATGGGGGCCTCGTACGGCACGTACTTCGCTTCCCTCTACGCGACGCTGTTCCCCTCGCACGTGCGCCGGATGGTCTTCGACTCGGCCGTGAACCCGGATCCGGACAAGGTCTGGTACCGGAACAACCTCGACCAGTCGGCCGCCTTCGAGGGCCGCTGGGCCGACTTCCGCACCTGGATCGCCAAGCACCACAAGGTGTACGGGCTCGGCCGCACGCCGGAGGAGGTGCTGCGCAGTTACGAGCGGGCGAAGGCCCGGCTCGCCGCCGAACCCGCGGGCGGCAAGGTCGGTCCGGGTCAGCTCCAGGGCACGTTCCTGCAGGCCGGGTACTACGACGACTACTGGCCGCAGCGCGCGCTGGCGCTCTCCGCCTATCTGAAGGGCGATCCGCAGCCGCTGATCCGGCAGGCGGGGCCGAACCCGGACGCGGTGGAGGAGCAGGAGAACGGCAAGGCGGTCTACACCGCCATCGAGTGCAACGACGCGCCGTGGCCGCGCGCCTGGCACACCTGGGACCGCGACAACACCCGGCTCGCCCGCGTGGCCCCGTTCGAGACCTGGGACAACGTCTGGACGAACCTGCCCTGCGCCTACTGGCCCCTGCCACGCCAACGGCCGCTCGACGTACGGACATCACCCGGCGAACTGCCGCCGACGCTGATCCTGGCCGCCGAACGAGACGCGGCGACCCCGTACACCGGCGCCCTGGAGCTGCACCGCCGCCTGTCCGGCTCGGCCCTGGTCACCGAACGGGCATCGGGCTCACACGGCATCGGCGGCGCCTCCAACGCATGCGTCAACGCCCACTTGGACGCGTACTTGCTGGAGGGCAGGCTCCCGGTGCGAGGCGCGACCTGCGCACCGCACAAGGAGCCAAGTCCGGCACCGCCCCTCTAGGGGCGACGCCCTTCAGGGGCGCGGGGAACTGCGCGACCAGCCCCCACACACCCGCAGCCAACGTAAAAGCCCACCCGCGGAGCGCTACGCGAGCCCGGCAACCAGCTCGGCAACAGACTTCCGCCGCCCGGTATAGAACGGCACCTCTTCCCGGACATGCATCCGAGCCTCGGACGCACGAAGGTGCCGCATGAGATCCACAATGCGATACAACTCGTCCGCCTCGAAGGCGAGCATCCACTCGTAGTCACCGAGCGAGAACGAGGCAACCGTGTTGGCCCGCACGTCCGGGTACCCACGGGCCATCTTGCCGTGGTCGGCGAGCATCCGGCGACGGTCCTCGTCCGGCAGCAGATACCAGTCGTAGGAGCGCACGAAGGGATAGACGCTGACGTAGTTGCGCGGCGTCTCGTCGGCGAGGAACGCCGGGATGTGCGAGCGGTTGAACTCCGCCGGCCGGTGCAGCGCCATGTTCGACCAGACCGGCTCCAGCGCGCGGCCCAGCTTCGTACGGCGGAAGAGGTTGTACGCCTCCTGGAGCTGGTCGGCCGTCTCGGCGTGCCACCAGATCATGAGGTCGGCGTCGGCACGCAGCCCCGACACGTCGTACGTGCCGCGGACCGTGACGTCCTTGGCGTCGAGCTGGTCGAAGAGCTCCTGGACCTCGTCCGCGTACCCGGCGCGGTCCACGGGCAGGACATCGCGCAGTTTGAACACGGACCAGAGGGTGTAGCGGATGACCTCGTTGAGGTCCTTGGCCTTCTTGCCGGCGTTCGGAATCCTGGCCTGGCCGGTGGTGGGGGCGTCGTCACTCATGGGGCTATTCTCCCGCTCCGCCGTGCAGGCTCTGCACCGGGTTCGTGATCAGGGCGTCCGTCAGTCCGGCGCGGTCGCCGGTCAGCTTGTCCACGGCCGCGTTCGCGCTCGCGATACAGGCCGGGATGCCGACGCCGTCGTACGCCGCTCCGCAGACGGCGAGGCCGGGCAGCTTGCCGACGTGCTCGCGGATGCGGGCCACGCGCGCGTGGTGCCCGACCGGGTACTGGGGCAGTCCGTCGGTCCAGCGGGTCACCCGGGTCTCGACGGGCCGGGCGTCAAGGCCGGTGGCCTCGCGCAGGTCGTGCCGCGACACGTCGACGAGCCCGGCGTCGTCCCGGCCGAGGATCTCCGTCTCGCCGTAGCGCCCGACGGACGTGCGCAGGACCACCACGTCCGGGTCTTCCTCCGCGATCCAGCCCCACTTCTGGGAGGCGAACGTCGAAGCCTTGATGGTGCGCCCGTCAACAGGCGGCACCAGAAAACCGCTCCCTTCAGGAAGGGTGATTTCATCGCGGCGGTAGGCGAGGGTGATCAGTGCCATGGAGGCGTACTCCACGGTCGCGAGTTCGGCCGCGGCGGCCGGGGCCTCGGCGCCGAGCAGCCCGGCCGCGGCGCCGGCGGGCACCGCCACCACGACGGCGTCGGCATGGAGGACGTCACCACCGGCGACGACACGCCAGCGCCCGCCGCCGTCCGCCCCCGACGCCTCGCCCTCGACCCGCCGCAGCTCCGTCACCGGTGCCCCCGCGACGATCTCGCCGCCCCGGGCACGCACCGACTCCGCGACGGCGAGCGGAAGCCCGCCGATGCCGCCCTCGATACCGGTGAAGACCGGCCCCGTCTGCTGGTTCCTCGCCGCCCTCGCCTGGATATCGCGGACGGCCTCCGTCAACGACGTGTGGCTGCGGGCCGCCTCGAAGAGCTGGGGGACGGCCGAGCGCATCGAGATGCGGTACGCGTCGCCCGCGTAGACACCACCGAGGAGTGGCTCGATGAGGCGGTCGACGACCTCGCGGCCGAGGCGCGCGGCGACGAACTCCCCCACCGCCACGTCGTCGCCGACCTCCGTGCGCGGCAGGTCGCGGTCGCGCTCGATCCGGCGCAGGCCCTCCTCCGAGAGGACTCCGGAGAGGGCGGCCGCGTCTCCGGGGACACCCATGACGTGCCCCTTGGGCATCGGCCGCAGCGCCCCGCGTGTCCAGATCGAGGCGCCGGCCGTCGCGGGCGGCTGGAGCCGGTCGGCGAGGCCCACCTCGCGCGCGAGCGCCACCGCCTCGGGCCGCCGGGCGAGCATCGACTCGGCACCGAGGTCGACCCGGACGCCGGCGATCTCACCGGGCAGCAGCTTGCCGCCGAGCCGGTCCGAGGCCTCCAGCACGGTCACGCGCGCCCCGCCGTCCAGCAGCCGGTGGGCGGCGGCCAGACCGGCGATACCGCCCCCGATGACGACGACATGACCCGTGCCCGTACGTGTGTCTGCGTGCATGTCTCCACTGTCCCAGACCCCACCGACAGTCCCGCGGGCCCCGGTGCCCGTGAGGGTGCCGGTGAACGTGCCCGTGAGGGTGTCCATGACGAGTCCGGACCGTGACCTCTTCGGGACCGGATCCGGCCAACGTCTCACCAGGGCTCTGCGTCGTAGGAGCGTCAGTCATCACGACACCCTCGGGGGTAAGCCGATATGCAGACGCGTGGCAGTGGCACGACCAGGCATCGATCAGCACGACCTGTCCAGATCCTCTCGGCGCTGTGCCTCGCCGCGGCCCTCGCCCTGACGGGCTGCACGGGCGCGGACGACGGCGGGGACTCCAGCTCGAATGCCGACAAGGCCGCCGTCGCCCCGGGCTCGAACGAGGCGGGCGGAGGCGCGGCCGACAGCGACGCGGGCAGCGCCAAGCAGGAGCAGGCCGCCGCACCGCGGCTCACCGCCCACATCATCCACACCGCGTCCCTGACCGTGCAGGTCAAGGACGTGCCGAAGTCCCTCGCCGAGACCCGCACGGTGGTCGAGAACGCCGGCGGCATGGTCGGCAACGAGACCACGGACCGCGACTCCAAGGGCCGCGAGCGCTCCCGTGTCGTCCTGCGGGTGCCCTCGGACAAGTACGAGGAGGTCCTCACGGAGCTGGAGGGCTCGGGCAAGCTCCTCGACCGCAGGGCGAAGGCCGAGGACGTCACGGAGCAGGTCGTCGACGTGGAGAGCCGTATCAAGTCGCAGCGCGCCAGTGTGGTGCGGATCCGCGAGCTGATGGACCAGGCGACCAGGCTGAGCGATGTGGTCACCCTCGAAGGCGAGTTGAGCACCCGTCAGGCCGACCTGGAGTCGCTGCTGGCCCAGCAGGCCTCCCTGAAGGACCGTACGAGCCTGGCCACGATCACTTTGTCACTGTCCGAGACGCCGGTGAAAAAGGTCGTCGAGGACGACGACCCGGGGTTCGCGGACGCGCTCGGGGGCGGCTGGGACGCGTTCGTCACCATGTTCCGCTGGATCGCGCTGGCTCTCGGGGCGGTCCTGCCCTTCCTGGTCGGCGCGGCGCTGCTGCTGTTCCTGTGGGTGCGTTTCCTGCGCGGCCGGACGCCGGCCCGCCCGGTCGCGGCGGCCCCGAGCGGCGCGGGCACGAGTTCGCTGCCCGTCGCCCCGCCGGTCCGGGGAGAGGGCGACAACAAGGACTGAACGGACCCGAGCGAATCGGCGCGATCCCGACCAGGACCGAAATGCGGGACCCCCGTAGCGTGTTCGTATGAGCATGAGCCGTGCGAGCCGTTCCCAAGAGCGCCTGGTCGTCGTCGGCGGGGACGCGGCGGGCATGTCCGCCGCGTCCCAGGCGCGCCGTCTGAAGGGCCCCGACGAGCTGGAGATCGTGGCGTTCGAGCGGGGCCACTTCACCTCCTACTCGGCGTGCGGCATCCCCTACTGGGTGGGCGGTGACGTCACGGACCGGGACCAGCTGATCGCGCGGTCACCACAGGAGCACCGGGCACGCGGGATCGACCTGCGGATGCGTACGGAGGTCACGGAACTCGACGTCGAGGGCGGCCGCGTACGCTCCCTGGACCTGGAGTCCGGCGCCGAGGCGTGGACGTCGTACGACAAGCTCGTGCTCGCGACGGGCGCCCATCCGATGCGGCCCTCGCTCCCCGGCATCGACGCGCCCGGGGTGCACGGCGTGCAGACCCTCGACGACGGGCAGGCCCTCCTCGACACACTGGCCCGTACGGCGGGCCGCCGCGCGGTGGTGATCGGCGCGGGCTACATCGGTGTGGAGATGGCCGAGGCGCTGATCAACCGCGGGTACGAGGTGACGGTCGTCAACCGCGGCCAGGAACCCATGTCGACGCTCGACCCGGACATGGGCCGTCTGGTGCACGAGGCCATGGAGGGCCTCGGCATCACGATGGTGAACGACACCGAGGTCACCAAGATCCTCACCGGTCAGGACGGCCGGGTCCGCGCGGTGGCGACGGAGGACGTGGAGTATCCGGCGGACGTGGTGGTCCTCGGCATCGGCGTACGTCCCGAGACCGCGCTCGCCGAGGCCGCGGGGCTGCCGCTCGGCGACCACAAGGGGCTGCTGACCGATCTGGCCATGCGGGTGCGCGGGCACGAGAACATCTGGGCGGGCGGCGACTGCGTCGAGGTCCTCGACCTGGTCTCGGGCCGCGAACGCCACATCGCCCTCGGCACCCACGCCAACAAGCACGGCCAGGTGATCGGCGCGAACGTCGGCGGCGGCTACGCCACGTTCCCCGGCGTCGTCGGCACGGCGGTCAGCAAGGTCTGCGATCTGGAGATCGCCCGCACCGGCCTGCGCGAGAAGGACGCCCGCCGGGCGGGCCTCCAGTTCGAGACGGTCACCATCGAGTCGACGAGCCGCGCGGGCTACTACCCGGGCGCCGACCCCATGACGGTCAAGATGCTCGCCGAACGCCGCACCGGCCGCCTCCTCGGCGTCCAGATCGTCGGCCAGGAAGGCGCCGCCAAACGCGTCGACATCGCGGCCGTGGCCCTCACCGCCTGCATGACGGTCGAACAGATGACAGCCCTAGACCTCGGCTACGCCCCACCGTTCTCCCCGGTCTGGGACCCCATCCTGGTAGCGGCCCGCAAGGCGGTGACGGCGGTTCGGGGAGGCACGGCTTCCTCCTAGCTGGGGCCGCCCATTCAGGGGCGCGGGGAACTGCGCGACAAGCCCCCACGGACCGTCAGCCAACACACAACCCCAGCCCACCCAGGGGCGCGGGGAACTGCGCGACAAGCCACAACCAACCCGCAGCCGACAACCCCCCTCAGGCCCCCTGAGCCGACCCGTTCCCGTTGATCTTCTCTATGGCCTGCCGAGCCTGCTCCCCCGGCGACCGCGGCAACGACGAAACCGTCGACACCCCAGGCGCAGACACCGCCGAAGGCGGCATCGGCGGCGCCTGCTGAGGCCGCGCATGCGACCCCGCCTGCCGGCTCCGCAGCCGATGGCTCACCGCCTCGTCCAACGTCACCGGCCGCTGCATGCTGGCGGCCAGCCGACCGGCCTCCTGGCCGAGCGCGGCCACGTCCTCCCACGGCAGCCTGACCACGAGGGCAAGCTCCGCCTCTCCGTCCGGCGTGGCGATCAGGGGCTGAGTGACTCGGTCGTTCATTGACCTGTTCCTCACGTGTTGCTTGGATCACGACGGTTGCCGAGACATACGCACCCGCCCGCGGTCCCGTTCAGAGTCCCCCGAACCCGGGCAGAATTTCCCCGTGGTCATCCCCGTCCATGACGTGAACCCGGTCCGTCGCACGCCGTATGTGACGTACGCGCTGATCGCCGCCAACTTCGTGGTGTTCCTGGCCACTCCGGGTGTGGCGAGCTCGATCACCGGCGAGAGCGGCCCGGCCCAGCTGTGCCACCTCCAGGCGTTCCTGGACCACTGGGCGGCGGTGCCCCGGGAACTGATCCACGGCCAGACGCCGACGACCGTCCCCACCGGTGACGTGGGCGTGGGCCCGCAGGGCGCGGGCTGCCTGCTCGGCCCGCCCGGCTACGACAAGTCGCCCCCGATGTCGGTCCTCACGGCGATGTTCCTGCACGGCAGCTGGCTGCACCTGCTCGGCAACATGCTGTTCCTTATGATCTTCGGCAACAACATCGAGGACCGCCTCGGCCACATCCGCTACACGCTGTTCTACGTGGCCTGCGGCTACGCGGCGGCGTACGGCTTCGCCGTCGTCAACGCCGACTCCACCGACCCGCTGATCGGCGCGTCGGGTGCGATCGCCGGCGTCCTGGGCGCGTATCTGGTGCTCTACCCGAAGGCCAGGGTCTGGGTCCTCGTCCCGTTCCTGATCTTCCTGCCACTGCGCCTGCCCGCGTGGATCGTGCTGGGCTCCTGGTTCATCCTCCAGGCGGTGTACTCCTCCGGCACCGGCGTCTCCGAGGCAGGCACCGTGGCATACGTGGCCCACGTGGCCGGCTTCCTGACAGGCATGCTCCTGGCCTGGCCCCTACGCCCGGGCACGCCACCCCCACCCGAGCCCCGAGGCCTCCTGTGGGGCAGAAGGGCACACCCCCGGGCCCCATAGGGGCGCGGGGAACTGCGCGACAAGCCCCCACCGGGCCGCAGACAAATCACGAGCTACCAGCCGAACGTCAACGCGCCGTGCGCATGTGGACGTACTCCACAAGCCGAGTCAACGCATCCGGATCCATCGACGGCAGAACACCATGCCCAAGATTGAACACATGCCCCTCCAGCCCCGCCGCCGCGTCAAGAACCTCCTGGGTCTTCTCCTCGACGGCCTCGGTCGGGGCGAACAGAACCGCCGGATCGAGGTTGCCCTGCAACGCCTTGCCGGGACCGACCCGCCGCGCGGCCTCGTCGAGCGGCACACGCCAGTCGACGCCGACGACATCCGCACCGGCCTCGCCCATCAGCCCGAGCAGCTCACCCGTACCGACCCCGAAGTGGATGCGAGGCACCCCGTACTCCTCGACGGCCTTGAACACCTTCGTGGAGGCGGGCATGACCGAGCGCCGGTAGTCGGCGGGTGCGAGCGCGCCGACCCAGGAGTCGAAGAGCTGGACGGCGCTGGCCCCGGCCTCGATCTGCACCCGGAGGAAGGCGGCCGTGATGTCCGCGAGCCGGTCGAGCAGGTCGGCCCAGAGCTGCGGGTCGCCGTACATGAGGGCCTTGGTGTGCTCGTGGTTGCGGGACGGCCCGCCCTCCACGAGGTAGCTGGCGAGCGTGAAGGGCGCGCCGGCGAAACCGATGAGGGGCCTCGGGCCGAGTTCGCGCGTGAGCAGTCCGATGGCCTCGGTGACGTACCAGACGTCGTCGGGCGTCAGGTCGCGCAGCTGGGCGAGGTCGGCGCGGGAGCGGATCGGCTTCTCGACCACCGGACCCACACCGGGCTTGATGTCGAGGTCGATACCGATGGCCTTCAGGGGTACGACGATGTCGCTGAAGTAGATCGCCGCGTCCACGTCGTGCCGCCGTACCGGCTGGAGCGTGATCTCGGTGACCAGCTCGGGCCGCATGCAGGACTCCAGCATGGGGATGCCCTCGCGCACCTTCAGGTACTCGGGCAGTGACCGCCCCGCCTGCCGCATGAACCAGACGGGCGTGTGCGGCACGGGCTCGCGTCGGCACGCCTTGAGGAAGGTGGAGTCGTACGTCGCTGTCGGCTGCTGGCCCTTGGGGCGGTCAATGGCGCTCACGCCGAAAAGTCTCCCACGGTCGACGCGGCCCCCGATCCCGGGTAGGGCCGCGCCCGGACGCGCACATGGGCGCGGGCGAGGGGCGCGGCGGTCGGGTCAGCGGGACTGAGGCCCCCGGCGTTGCGGGAGGCTGACGATGGAGGCGTCGCCGGGGGCGGCCGGGGGGAGGCCGGCGATCTGGGCCAGGAGGTCGCACCAGGAAGCCAGATGGGAGGCCGTGTCGGGCACACCGCCCAGGCCTTCGCGGGGTGTCCAGGAGGCGCGGATCTCGATCTGGGAGTTGGCCGGCCGGTCCGCGAGGCCGCCGAAGTAGTGGGAGCCGGCCCGGGTGACCGTGCCGCTGGGTTCGCCGTAGGAGAGGCCGCGGGCCTGGAGCGCGCCGGTCAGCCAGGACCAGCAGACCTCGGGAAGCAGCGGGTCGGTGGCCATCTCCGCCTCCAGCTCCGCGCGGACCAGGGTCACCAGACGGAAGGAGCCCTGCCAGGCGTCGTGGCCCGCCGGGTCGTGGAGCAGGACGAGGCGCCCGTCCGCCAGGTCCTCGTCGCCGTCGACGACCGTGGCCTCCAGCGCGTAGGTGAAGGGGGCGAGCCGCTGCGGCGGCTTCGTCGGGTCGATCTCGATCTGCGGCCGCAGCCGCGCGGCCCTCAACGCGTCGACAGCGGCCCGGAAAGGCAGCGGAGCCGCCTCCATCGCATCCCGTTCCCCCTCCTTCGCGTCGTCCATTCCGCCAGCGCCGTCCGACAGTCGTCCCTGAGCCGCAGCCATGCGGGGAAGATTAAGGGGAACAGAGCCTTCGCGCAGGGAGAGACACCCGTGCGTGGGACCACTGTCCGGATCACATCGCGCGAACACGGCACTTTCTCTTGGGGTTTGAGGGCTCGGGTTCCCGGGTCCGAGGGCTCGGCGTCCTGTGGTTCGAGGGCCCGGGCCGCCTCCGGAGCATCCCCGGCCCTTGCACGAAAGCTTCTGCCCTTTTGTCGATACGACCACTTTCAGCCGCGTAACGAAGCGGAGCGAACTCGTTTCGATCTTCGGATGATCGATCGCCCGTCCGAATTGCACGCATTGTTACTCACCAAATCGTGATCATTCTCTAAAGGCGGACGGGTTTGGTGCCGAAGACCTCTGTGACCTTGAAAGCACGGTTCGTCCCGGCTTCATCCCCACAGCCGGTGCTCCGTCCCCCACCCCAGGAGGCCTGGTGTCCGTTCTCCTCGAGCAGCCCGCAAGCCTGGTCGCCTACCGCCCGAACAAGCCGACCGCGATGGTGGTCGTGGCCGATCCCCGTGTGCGCTCCACCGTCACCCGCCACCTGTGGGCGCTCGGTGTTCGCGACGTGATCGAGGCCTCGTCCGTCGCGGAGGCTCGTCCCCGCATCGGCAACCCCCGCGACATCTGTGTCGCAGACGTCCATCTCCCCGACGGCTCCGGCCTCACCCTCCTGTCCGAAACCCGGGCCGCCGGCTGGCCGAACGGCCTGGCCCTGTCCGCCGCCGACGACATCGGCGCCGTACGCAACGCCCTCGCGGGCGGCGTCAAGGGCTATGTGGTCACCGGTACCCGTACGAACCTCGGGCTTCCCACCCGGCCGGGCGCCGCTCCCATCGGCTCGGCCGCCGCCCGTATGCACCGCCGCCCCCCGGGCTCCCCGAGCCACCCGGGCGGTTACCGCGAGCTGTCCGGCCGTGAGGTCGAGGTGCTCCGGCTGGTGGCGGAGGGTCAGTCGAACAAGGCCATCGGCGTCTCGATGGGCCTGTCCGCACTGACCGTGAAGAGCCACCTCGCCCGTATCGCCCGCAAGCTCGGCACGGGCGACCGCGCCGGAATGGTCGCGGTGGCCCTGCGGACGGGGATCATCCACTGATTCCGGATTCACCGATGATTCAGGATTCACTGACCTGACTGGTTTACGACCCTCAGACGCCCGTCGACGGAACGTTCCGTCGACGGGCGTCGTCCATACACAGATACCCTTGACAGGTGACCGACGCCCAAGAGACCGCAGCAGACAGCTCACTGCGAACCACCGGAGGCGCTCCTCCGGACGACGTCGAACCGGCGCCGATCCCCTTGCTGGAGCCCCGCGACGGAATTCCGCCCGTCATCGCCGACGAGGCCTCGCTCGCCGAGGTGATCGCCGCGTTCGAGGCCGGCAGCGGCCCCGTGGCCGTGGACGCCGAGCGAGCGTCCGGCTATCGCTACGGCCAGCGCGCGTATCTGGTGCAGCTGCGCCGCGAGGGCGCGGGCAGCGCACTGATCGATCCCGTCGCCTGCCCCGATCTCTCGGGCCTCGGCGAGGCGCTCTCCGGTGTGGAGTGGGTGCTGCACGCCGCCACCCAGGATCTGCCGTGTCTGCGCGAGATAGGCATGGTCCCCAGCCTCCTGTTCGACACCGAGCTGGCCGGACGGCTGGCCGGGTTCCCGAGGGTCGGCCTCGGCGCGATGGTCGAGGGCGTCCTGGGCTTCGTACTGGAGAAGGGACACTCCGCGGTCGACTGGTCGACGCGTCCGCTGCCCGAGCCGTGGCTGCGCTATGCCGCGCTCGACGTGGAACTGCTCGTCGATCTGCGGGACGCGCTGGAGAAGGAACTCGACCGGCAGGGCAAGCTGGAGTGGGCCCGCCAGGAGTTCGACGCGATCGCCTCGGCGCCCCCGCCCGAGCCCCGCAAGGACCCGTGGCGTCGGACGTCCGGCATGCACAAGGTGCGCCGCCGCCGGCAGATGGCGGTCGTACGGGAGCTGTGGGAGACCCGGGACCGGGTCGCGCAGCGCCGGGACATCTCGCCCGGCAAGGTGCTCGGGGACGCGGCCATCGTGGAAGCCGCCCTCTCACTTCCGGCCAACGTGCACGCGCTCGCCGCGCTGAACGGATTCGGGCATCGGATGGGGCGGCGTCAGCTGGAGCAGTGGCAGGCCGCCGTCGACCGTGCGAAGGAGCTGCCGGACGCCGAGCTGCCGCAGCCGGGGCAGCCGGTGACCGGGCCTCCGCCGCCGCGGGCCTGGGCGGAGAAGGACCCGGTGGCCGCCGCTCGGTTGTCCGCGGCGCGGGCTGCTGTCTCCGCGCTGGCTGAGACATTGAACATGCCTCAGGAGAACCTGATCACGCCGGATACGGTTCGGCGCGTGTGCTGGGAGCCTCCGGCGACGGCGGACGCCTCGGCGGTGGCCGCCGCGCTGGCGGGGTATGGGGCTCGGCCCTGGCAGGTGGAGCAGGTTACGCCGGTGTTGGTGGTGGCGTTGGCTGCCAAGGCGAAGACCCAGGCCCAGACCCAGGCCCAGGAATAGACGAGGGTTGCCCAGTCGCCGTGAGTGGACAGGACTCATGGCGGCTGCGGGGCCGTTGTGGCTTGTCGCGCAGTTCCCCGCGCCCCTGAAAGACAAAAGCCAGGGGCGCAGCCCGCTTTTGGGGGCGCGGGGAACTGCGCGATCAGCCACCACGCACCCGCGGACGCACTGAAAGCCGTGTGACCTTCGCCGCTCCCCGCTGTGGGACTGGGCAGGGTGGTTACTCGTAAGTAGCATGGAAGGTGAGCGCGCGCTCAGGGCGTGTGTGTCGCGCAGCAGTGCCATCCCGCATCTGGAGGAGAGCCATCGTGCCTCGTACCGTCAGGGACGTCGTCTTCGTCGACGGCGTCCGCACCCCGTTCGGCAAGGCGGGCCCGAAGGGCATCTACCACGAGACCCGTGCCGACGACCTCGTCGTGAAGGCGATCCGGGAGCTGCTGCGCCGCAACCCCGGTCTCGACCCGAAGAAGATCGACGAGGTCGCCATCGCCGCGACCACGCAGATCGGCGACCAGGGCCTGACGCTGGGCCGCACGGCCGGAATCCTGGCCGGGCTGCCGCAGTCCGTGCCGGGTTACTCGATCGACCGCATGTGCGCCGGTGCGCTGACCGCGGTCACCTCGACCGCCGGTTCCATCGCGTTCGGCGCGTACGACGCCGTCATCGCCGGTGGTGTCGAGCACATGGGCCGCCACCCCATGGGCGAGGGCGTGGACCCGAACCCGCGGTTCGTCAGCGAGAAGCTGGTCGACGAGTCCGCCCTGTTCATGGGCATGACCGCCGAGAACCTGCACGACCGCTACCCGCACATCACCAAGCAGCGCACCGACGAGTACGCCGTGCGCTCGCAGGAGAAGGCGGCCAAGGCCTACGCGAACGGCAAGATCCAGGCCGACCTGGTCCCGATCTCCGTACGCCGTACGAACGCCGAGGCCGGTGAGACCGGCTGGGGCCTGGTCACCGCCGACGAGCCGATGCGTCCGGGGACCACCCTGGAGAACCTGGCCGGTCTGAAGACGCCGTTCCGTGTGCACGGGCGGATCACCGCCGGCAACGCGGCCGGTCTGAACGACGGCGCGACCGCCTCGATCATCGCGTCCGAGGACTTCGCCCGCGAGAACAACCTGCCGGTCAAGATGCGCCTGGTCTCGTACGCCTTCGTGGGCGTCGACCCCGAGGTGATGGGCTACGGCCCGATCCCGGCCACGGAGAAGGCGCTGGCGAAGGCCGGTCTCTCCATCGAGGACATCAACCTCTTCGAGATCAACGAGGCCTTCGCCATCCAGGTCCTCGCGTTCCTCGACCACTACGGCATCGCCGACGACGACGCGCGCGTCAACCAGTACGGCGGCGCCATCGCGTACGGCCACCCGCTGGCCTCCTCCGGCGTCCGGCTGATGACACAGCTGGCCCGCCAGTTCGAGGAGCAGCCGGAGGTCCGTTACGGCCTCACCACCATGTGCGTCGGCTTCGGCATGGGCGCCACGGTGATCTGGGAGAACCCGCACCACAAGGACGCCGGAGGCGACAAGTGAGCACCACTGAACTCCTGAAGGGCGCGGCCGAGCTGTTCCCCGACGAGGTCGTGACGTCGGCGCACGTACGCCACCTCGACCTGCCGTTCGGCGCCGGGCGCTTCGCGCTCATCACGCTCGACAACGGCCTGGACCACACCAAGCCGACCACCTTCGGCCCGGCCTCGCTGGCGAACCTGAACACCGCCCTCGACCAGGTCGAGAAGGAGGCCGCGGCCGGCGAGATCATCGGCGCCGGTGTCACCGGCAAGCCGTTCATCTTCGCGGTCGGCGCGGACCTCAAGGGCGTCGAGCTCCTGAAGGACCACAAGGACGCGCTGGCCATCGGCAAGGGCGGCCACGAGGTCTTCAAGCGCCTCGCGGCCCTCTCGGTGCCGACCTTCGCGTACTACAACGGCGCGGCCATGGGCGGCGGCGTCGAGGTCGGTCTGCACTGCACCTACCGGACCGTCTCGAAGGCCCTGCCGGCCTTCTCGCTGCCCGAGGTCTTCCTGGGCCTGGTCCCGGGCTGGGGCGGCTGCACGCTGCTCCCGAACCTCATCGGCGCCGAGCGTGCGGTGAGCGTGATCATCGAGAACTCGCTCAACCAGAACAAGCAGCTCAAGGGCCAGCAGGTCTTCGACCTGGGCATCGCCGACGCCCTCTTCGAGGGTGCGGACTTCCTGGAGCAGTCGCTGATCTGGACCGCCCAGGTCCTCAAGGGCGACGTCAAGGTCGAGCGTCCGGCCGTCGACCGCGGCGAGGCCTGGGACCAGGCCGTCGCCAAGGGCCGCTTCATCGCGGACAGCAAGGTGCACGGGGCGGCCCCGGCCGCGTACCGCGCGCTGGACATCATCGCCGCGGCGAAGAACGGTGACCTGCAGCAGGGTTACGACGCCGAGGACGTGGCCCTCGCCGACCTGATCATGGGTGGCGAACTGCGCGCCGGCATCTACGCGTTCAACCTCGTGCAGAAGCGCGGCAAGCGTCCCGCGGGTGCCCCGGACAAGAACCTGGCCCGCCCGGTCACCAAGGTCGGTGTCGTGGGCGCCGGTCTGATGGCCTCGCAGCTCGCCCTGCTCTTCCTGCGCCGCCTGGAGGTGCCGGTCGTGCTGACCGACATCGACCAGGAGCGCGTCGACAAGGGTGTGGGCTACGTCCACGCCGAGATCGACAAGCTGCTGCTGAAGTCCCGTATCAACCAGGACAAGGCCAACCGCCTCAAGGCCCTGGTCACCGGTGTGCTGGACAAGGCGGAGGGCTTCTCCGACGCCGACTTCATCATCGAGGCCGTCTTCGAGGAGATCGGCGTCAAGCAGCAGGTGTTCGCGGAGGTCGAGGCGGTCGCCCCGGCGCACGCGATCCTGGCGACGAACACCTCCTCGCTCTCGGTGTCGGAGATGGCGTCGAAGCTGAAGAACCCCGAGCGGGTCGTCGGCTTCCACTTCTTCAACCCGGTGGCGATTCTGCCCCTGTTGGAGATCGTGCGCGGTGAGCAGACCGACGACGCGTCGCTGGCCACCGCCTTCGCCGTCGCCAAGAAGCTCAAGAAGACCGCGGTTCTGGTGAAGGACGCCCCGGCGTTCGTCGTGAACCGCATCCTCACGCGCTTCATGGGCGAGATCCAGAACGTCATCGACGAGGGCACGTCGGTCGAGGTCGCGGAGAAGGCGGTGGAGCCGCTGGGTCTGCCGATGTCGCCGCTCGTGCTGCTCGAACTCGTCGGTCCCGCGATCGGTCTGCACGTGTCGGAGACGCTGAACCGGGCCTTCCCGGAGCGTTTCACGGTCTCCCCGAACCTCGCGGCCGTCGTCAAGGCGGGCAAGCGTGGCTTCTACGTGTACGACTCCGGGAAGCCGGAGCTGGACCCGGAGGTCGCGGCGCTGCTCAAGCAGGGCGATGTCGTGCTGACCGAGGAGCAGGTCCGCGCGCGGGTCCTCGACGCCGTGGCCCAGGAGATCGGGCTCATGCTCGACGAGGGTGTCGTGGCCGAGGCCCAGGATGTCGACCTGTGCCTGATCACTGGCGCCGGCTGGCCCTTCCACCTGGGTGGCATCACGCCTTACCTGGACCGTGAGGGTGTCTCCGAGCGGGTCAACGGCAAGCCGTTCCTGGCGCGGGGTGTCGCCAGCGTCCCGGCGTAGCCGCTGCGCTGTGCTTATCGGTGCCCCGCACGCCTGTCCGGTGTGCGGGGCACTGGCGTTTTTCGCCCCCGCCGCCCCTACCCATTCCCGTCACTAACTCAGGGGCTCCGCCCCCGAACCCCCAAAAGACTGCGCAGTTCCCCGCGCCCCTAGGTCTTTGGTCTTTAGGGGCGCGGGGAACTGCGCGACAAGCCACAACGAACCCGCACCCGACAACGCACCCCACGGGGCCTGGGGCGGAGCCCCAGAAGGACGGGAATGGGTAGGGGCGGCGGGGGCGGCTAAATGGATTGCCAGGCCTCCAGGGCCAAGCCCGGCTCTTCCTTTCGGCGGGTCAGGAGGAGCTGGCCGGTGGACGGCTGGAGCGTGGCGGCCGTGACACGGCCCTCGTGGTCATGGCCCAGCGACAGCTGAACGTCCGCGGGGAGTTGGGGACCGGACTCGGTCCACCACGCCCCCGCCGACTCCTGCTCGGTCGGATAGGCGGCGAAGGCGATCCGACCGCTCAAGGACCGCTGCGCGAGCAGCGTGCAGTCGACCCCGTCGAGCGTGCAACGGATCGCGGACACCGGCCCGGGTCCCGCGCAAGTCAGGAGCGCCACAGGCTCACTGCCGGCCCGCCAGGCGCACACCGTGTCCGACTCGTCCGTGAAGAACAGCGTCACGTGCTCGTCGGAGGTGCTGAGGGCCCGCAGCGTGCCCGGCCGCGCGGCCACCTTGAGCGGCTCCTCGTCGAGCGCGGGGATGTGGCCGGGGCCCAGCTGGGTCCAGCGCAGGATGCCCGCGGGCGAGGCCGCGTACAGCTCGACGAGCCCGGACTCCCGGGTCACGGCCGCCAGTTCGCCCTCGACCTCACGGCCCTTGAGGTCCCGCCAGGGACCCCACCCGCCGCGTTCCTTCTGGCCCCGCATGCTGACGCCGCCGCCCCTGTTGGGTACGAAGACATGGGCGCGGCCCTGCGCGTCGACCGTGACGGCCGGCACTCCGGTCGCCTCGCCCTTCTTGTTGGGATGCCCGAGGGGATTCCAGTCGAGGGCGGCGAGGTGCGGCCGGAAGTGCGTGGCGTGGACGAGCCCCGACTCCTGCCCGCCGGTGGGACGCCAGGACACCAGATGGGCGTAGCCGTCGGTTCCCTGCCCCACGGCGAGCGCGGGGTGGACACGCTGGTCGCCGCCGACCTTACGGGGCGCCGACCATGCGCCGCCCGGGTGCTGCTCGGCCCAGCACCACACCGCTTCCTCACGCGGAGCGTAGGCGCCGAGTCTGCCGTCCCGGCCGCGTATGAGCCAGTCACCGTTCACTGTGCGGACCATTGACACTCCCCCACTCTAATCGGGTCGTGTGATCCCCCTCCGTGCGACCCTGGCCACATGGACGCCCCGCTGCTCGTGATCGTCGACGCCGCCAATGTGGTCGGGTCCGTGCCCGACGGCTGGTGGCGCGACCGCCGGGGCGCCGCGGAGCGCCTGCGGGACCTGCTCGTCCCGTACGCCACCGACGGGCTGCCGGGGCACCCGGGCCCCCTTGAACTGGTCCTCGTGGTCGAGGGAGGCGCTCGCGGCATCGCCGCCGTCCCGGGCGTACGGGTCGACGAGGCGCCCGGCAGCGGAGACGACCGCATCGTCGAACTGACCGCCCAGGCCGCGGACCGCCCGCGCCTGGTGGTCACGGCCGACCGTGAACTGCGCCGCCGGGTGAGTGAGTTGGGCGCGGAGGTCACCGGCCCACGCACGGTCCGCCCCTAGCTCCGCACACCGTCCCCGCCCCTGGGAGCCACCTCACACGCGCGCACGGCACCGCCCCGTCCAACCATGCCCACTTGCTCGTACCGGGCCGTCAGGAGCCGCCGTGGCGACGGTGGTCGGCGCGCCGGCGCACGCGCTCCGGCCCCGCAGTCTCCGCCGAAGCGGGACGTACGGGGCCGGTTGATCGCGAGGGCCGGTTGATCGCAGGGGTCGGCTACTGCGGGTCTCCGCCCCCCGGCTTGACGGTCGCGTCGCCC
This sequence comes from Streptomyces sp. NPDC058697, assembly GCF_042715345.1. NCBI lineage: Bacteria > Bacillati > Actinomycetota > Actinomycetes > Kitasatosporales > Streptomycetaceae > Streptomyces > Streptomyces sp. NPDC058697. Next base: position 354,031 of record NZ_JBHXSU010000003.1, on the reverse strand, counting down.
GTGGCCTCCTCGCCGCGGCCGAGACGGCTGTGGGAGCGGCCGTACACGAAGTACACGAGGAAGCCGATCGCCATCCAGATGCCGAACCGCAGCCAGGTCTCGGCGGGCAGGTTGAGCATCAGCCACAGCGAGGCGAGGACGGAGACGATCGGCAGGAACGGCACCCACGGGGTGCGGAAGGAGCGGGGCAGTTCGGGGCGGGTGCGGCGGAGGATGATCACGCCGATCGCGACGACGACGAACGCGAACAGCGTGCCGATGTTGACCAGTTCGGCGAGCTCGCTGAGGCTGGTGAAGCCCGCGAGGATCGCGATGATCACGCCGAGCAGGATGGTCGGCCGGTGCGGGGTCTTGAAGCGCGGGTGGACGCGCGAGAAGAAGCGCGGCAGCAGACCGTCGCGGCTCATCGCGAAGAAGACCCGGGTCTGGCCGAGGAGCAGGATCATGCAGACCGTCGTGAGGCCGACGGCGGCGCCGAAGCTGATGAAGCCCGCGAACCAGGGATGCCCGGTGGCCTTGAACGCGTCGGCGAGCGGGGCGTCCACGGAGAGTTCGGTGTAGTGCTGCATGCCCGTCACGACAATCGCCACGGCGACGTACAGCGTGGTGCAGATGATCAGTGAGCCGAGGATGCCGCGGGGCATGTCCCGCTGTGGGTTACGGGTCTCCTCGGCGGCCGTGGCCACGACGTCGAAGCCGATGAAGGCGAAGAAGACGACGGAGGCGGCGGTGAAGATGCCCATCACGCCGAAGTTGGAGGGGGCCCAGCCGAACATCAGCTGGATGAGCGGGGATTGGAGATCGCCGCCCGCCTCCACCTCCTGCGCCTTCGGGATGAACGGGTCGTAGTTGTCGCCCACGATGAAGAAGGCACCGGCGATGATCACGACCATCACGACGGTGACCTTGATGGCGACGACGACCGCGGTGATCCGGGCGGAGAGCTTCATCCCGATCACGAGGATGCCGGTGAGGACCAGCACGAGGGCGGCGGCCAGGATGTCGAAGCCGAAGCCGTCGGCCCCCTCTCTCCCGCTGAGGGACGCCGGCAGGTGCCAGCCCGCGTTGTCCAGCAGCGAGGCGATGTAGCCCGACCAGCCGACGGCGACCACCGCCGTGCCGAGCGCGAACTCCAGCACGAGGTCCCAGCCGATGATCCAGGCGGGCAGCTCCCCGAGCGAGGCGTACGAGAACGTGTACGCCGAGCCGGCCACCGGGACGGTGGAGGCGAACTCGGCGTAGCAGAGCGCGGCGAGCGCGCAGACGACCCCGGCGACGACGAAGGCCAGGGCCACGGCGGGGCCGGCGTTGTTCTTGGCGACCGTGCCGGTCAGGACGAAGATGCCGGTGCCGATGATGACACCGACGCCGAAGACGGTCAGATCCAGCGCGGACAAGGATTTCTTGAGCGCGTGCTCTGGCTCCTCGGTATCGAGGATGGACTGTTCGACCTTCTTCGTCCTGAAGAGGGTGCTGCTCACGGCGTACCTCCCACGCTTGTCGTCCTCGACATGATCGAGAGGGGGCGTGGTCCGTATGCCCCGGCGCGTCAGGTTTCACGCTAATGGGCCGGTTTCACCACCGTAAAGGGTGTGGAAACCGGCCCACTCGGCCGTGCCGGTCGCGGGCGACCTGGTGTGTCAGTCGCGGGCGGACTCCACCGTGGCGTGGGCCTGCTCGGCGGGGGTCTCCCCGCTCCGGCGAAGCCGGGAGTGGGGGAGGCCGTCGAGCTTGGAGACGAGGCCGGTGACCTGCCGGGCGATGTCCGGGGCGGTCAGTCCGATCTCGGCCAGCACCTCCTTGCGGGAGGCGTGGTCGAGGAAGCGCGGCGGGATCCCGAAGTCGCGCAGCGGTACGTCCACGCCCGCGTCGCGCAGGGCCTGGGCGACGGCCGAACCGACGCCGCCGACGCGGGAGTTGTCCTCGACGGTGACGACCACGCGGTGCTGCTCGGCGAGCGGGGCCATGGCCTCGTCGACGGGCTTGACCCAGCGCGGGTCGACGACGGTGGTGGAGATGCCCTGCTTGTCGAGGAGGCCGGCGATCTCCAGGCACATCGGAGCGAGGGCGCCGACCGAGACGAGGAGGACGTCCGGGGCGTCCGTGCCCGGCTCGCGCAGCACGTCCATGCCGCCGATCCGGCCCACGGCGGGTACGGCGGGACCGACCGCGCCCTTGGAGAAGCGGACCACGGTCGGCGCGTCGGTGACCTCGACGGCCTCGCGGAGCTGGGCGCGGACCTGGTCGGCGTCGCGCGGGGCGGCCAGCCGCAGTCCGGGGACGACCTGGAGGATCGACATGTCCCACATGCCGTTGTGGGAGGCACCGTCGGTGCCGGTGATGCCGGCCCGGTCGAGGACGAAGGTGACTCCGCACTTGTGCAGGGCCACGTCCATCAGGACCTGGTCGAAGGCGCGGTTGAGGAAGGTCGCGTACACGGCGAAGACGGGGTGCAGGCCGCCGGTGGCGAGGCCGGCCGCGGAGACCGCCGCGTGCTGCTCGGCGATGCCGACGTCGTACACCCGGTCCGGGAAGGCCTTGGCGAACTTGTCGAGGCCGACCGGCTGGAGCATGGCGGCCGTGATGGCGACGACGTCCTCGCGCTCCTTGCCGAGCTTGACCATCTCCTCGCCGAAGACGGACGTCCAGTCGGCGCCGGAGGAGGCGATCGGCAGGCCCGTGTCGGGGTGGATCTTGCCGACGGCGTGGAAACGGTCCGCCTCGTCCTGGAGGGCGGGCTGGTAGCCGCGGCCCTTCTCGGTGAGGCAGTGCACGATGACGGGGCCGCCGAAGCGCTTGGCGCGCACCAGCGCGGACTCCAGGGCCTCGATGTCGTGGCCGTCGATGGGGCCGACGTACTTCAGGCCCAGGTCCTCGAACATGCCCTGCGGGGCGATGAAGTCCTTGAGGCCCTTCTTGGCGCCGTGCAGGGTCTCGTAGAGCGGCTTCCCGACGACGGGCGTGCGCTCCAGGATGTCCTTGCCCCGGGCCAGGAAGCGCTCGTAGCCGTCGGTGGTGCGCAGGGTCGCCAGATGGTTGGCGAGGCCGCCGATCGTGGGGGCGTACGACCGCTCGTTGTCGTTGACGACGATGACGAGGGGGCGGTCCTTGGCGTCGGCGATGTTGTTGAGCGCCTCCCAGGCCATGCCGCCGGTGAGGGCTCCGTCGCCGATGACGGCGACGACGTGGTCCTCTTTTCGCAGGACCTCGTTGGCTTTCGCGAGGCCGTCGGCCCAGCCGAGGACCGTGGAGGCGTGCGAGTTCTCGATGACGTCGTGCTCGGACTCCGCCTGCGAGGGGTAGCCGGACAGGCCGCCCTTCATCTTCAGCTTCGAGAAGTCCTGGCGGCCCGTGAGCAGCTTGTGCACATAGGACTGGTGCCCCGTGTCCCAGAGGATTCTGTCCTTCGGGGACTCGAAGACGCGGTGCAGCGCGATGGTGAGCTCCACGACACCGAGGTTCGGGCCGAGGTGGCCGCCGGTCTTGGAGACCTCTTCGACGAGGAAGGTCCGGATCTCGCCTGCCAGCTGGTCCAGCTGCTCCAGGCTGAGCCGGTCCAGATCGCGCGGTCCCCTGATGCGGGTCAGCAGCGGCACCCGTGCCTCCTTGCAGTAGAGCTGATCGAGCTTTCGCCGGGTCTGTCGAGTCTAATGTTCCGCCTTTCACGGCGGCGGCCGGGCTGTGCGTCGTACGTCACGCGTTCGGCCGTAAAACATCTCGCCCACAGCTCCCGCCACCAAACGCACACGGCCAGACGAAAGTGCCCGACACCGCCATTGGTGTCGGGCACTCGTGCCCCGTAAGGGGCGCGGGGAACTGCGCGACCAGCCACAGCCGGCCGGCAGCTCTCCACAACCGTCAGACCATGTACCGCTACGCGCGACCCGCCGTCTTCTGCGTCTTCCGGGTGATCGAGTCGATGACAACCGTGGCCAGAAGCACACCACCAGTGATCATGTACTGAACCGGCGTGGCGATGCCCTCAAGGGCCAGCCCGTACTGGATCGACGTGATCACCATGACACCGAGCAGCGCGTTCCACGTACGCCCGCGCCCACCGAAGAGGCTGGTGCCACCGATGACCGCCGCCGCGATGACGTTCATCAGAAGGTCACCCGCACCGGCGCTCTGGTTGGCCGCCGCGATCTTCGAGGCCCAGAACAGACCGCCGACCGCGGCGAAGAAGCCCGCGATGGCGAAGACCGAGATACGAACCGCCGTGACGTTGATACCGGCACGGCGGGACGCCTCGACGCTGCCGCCGAGCGCGAAGATCTTGCGGCCGTAGGTCGTGCGGCGCAGCACGAAGTCCGTGATCACCAGGACCAGGACGAACAGCAGCAGCGCCAGGGGCAGACCCTTGTACTGGTTGAACATGATCGCCGCGGCGAAGGCGACGACCGCGAGGATCGCCGTGCGCACCACGATGTCGACGAGCGGGCGGGCCGGGATGCCCGCCGCCTCGCGGCGGCGGCTGTCCAGGAACGAGGTGACGAAGAAGAGCGCCACCGCGACCACCGCGAGCCCGTAGGCGGCCGCGACGTCCGAGAAGTAGTACGTGGTCAGCTTGCCGACCACGCCGTCGCCGTCGAGGTTGATCGTGCCGTTCTCGCCCAGGATCTGGAGCATGAAGCCGAGCCAGAACAGCAGGCCGGCCAGGGTGACCGCGAACGCGGGCGCGCCGATCCTGGCGAAGAAGAAGCCGTGGATCGCGCCGATGGCCGCACCGCTGGCGAGGGCGATGAGGACCGACAGCCACTCGTTGACGCCGTTGGTGACGCTGAGCACTGCGGTGATGGCACCCGCCACACCGCTGACCGAGCCGACCGACAGGTCGATCTCGCCGAGCAGCAGCACGAAGATGATGCCCACCGACATCATGCCGGTGGCGACCATCGCGACGGCGATGTTGTTGAGGTTCTCCGACGAGAGGAACGCCGAGTTGAGGCTCTGGAAGATGACGCAGATGACGATCAGACCGACGATGACCGGGATGGAGCCCAGGTCACCGGCGCGCATCTTGCGCTTGAACTCGTCGAGGTAGCCCGCGAAGCCCCGCTCGCGCACCAGCAGCCGGGGGTCGACGGCGACATCGGCGCCCGCGGCGGCCTCGGGGTTCTCGACGACGTGGTCCTCGGGAGTGGCGGAGGTCTTGTCGATGCTCACTTCTGAGCCTCCCCGTTGCCGCGCGCCGCACGACGGGTCACGGCGTTGTCCGTGGCACCGGTGATGGCGGAGATGATCTCTTCCTGCGAGGTCGTCTTGACCTCGAAAACGCCGTTGTTACGGCCCAGCCGCAGCACCGCCACCTTGTCGGCGACGGCCTTGACGTCGGCCATGTTGTGGCTGATGAGCAGGACCGCGTGGCCGCGCTCGCGCAGCCGCTCGACCAGGTCGAGGACCTGGGCGGTCTGCTCGACACCGAGGGCCGCGGTGGGCTCGTCGAGGATGACCAGCTTGGGCGCACCGAGCATGGAGCGGGCGATGGCCACCGTCTGGCGCTGACCGCCGGAGAGGGAGGCGATCGGGATGCGCACGCTGGGGATGCGGATCGACAGCGTCTGGAGCAGCTCGCGGGAGCGGCGCTCCATCTCGACCTCGTCCAGGACGCCGCGCTTCTGCAGCTCACGGCCCAGATAGAGGTTCCCGACGACGTCGATGTTGTCGCACAGCGCGAGGTCCTGGTAGACGGTCGCGATGCCCAGGTGCTGGGCGTCGTGCGGCTTGTTGATCTGGACGGTCTTGCCGTCCCATTCGATGACGCCCTCATCGATGGGGTGCACGCCGGCGATCGTCTTCACCAGCGTGGATTTTCCGGCGCCGTTGTCGCCGACCAGGGCGACCACCTCGCCGGCGTGGACCTCGAGCTCTACGTCGGTGAGCGCCTGGACGGCACCGAACCGCTTCGAGACCCCGCGCAACGCCAGGACAGGCGTAGCGGACACGTTAACCATCTCCTTCGCCGCCTGACCCGGCGGGAGGTTGTGCAGAAGAATTGGGGGAGGGAGGAAGGATTCCGTCCGGCGCCCCGCCCTAGCTTGCGGGGCTGGTGGTTGCGGGGCGCCGGAGGAGCTTCTGGTGCGCGAGTCCCGGACCCGATTCCCTGCGGGAATCAAGCCTCGTACGGGAATTCGATGGCGAATTCCCGTACGCGGTAAGGGACTTGCGTTTGACTACTCGAGACCGATCTTGGTGCAGGCGGCCTTGAACTTCGCCGTGCAGATCTCGTCGAGCGTGTAGATGCCGTCCTTGATGACGGTGTCGTTGATGTTGTCCTTGGTCAGCGACACGACGGGGACGAGCACCGACGGGACGCCCTTGGTGGTCGGGCTGTCGACCGAGTCCTTGGCGATGGAGTCGAGCTTCTCGCCCTTGGCGAGGGCGACGGCCATCTCCGCGGCGACGTCCGCCTCCTGCGGGTAGGGCTTGTAGACGCTCATGTACTGCTCACCGGAGACGATGCGCTGCACACCCGCGAGCTCGGCGTCCTGGCCGGTGACCGGGGGGAGCGGGGAGACGTTCGCGGCCTTCAGGGCCGTGATGATGCCGCCCGCCATGCCGTCGTTGGCGGAGTAGACGCCGACGATGTTGTTCTTGCCGACCGCGGAGATCGCGCCTTCCATGTTGGCGTTGGCGTTCTCCGGCTTCCACTCCTTGGTGTCGTACGACTTCGCGATGGTGACCTTGCCCTCGAGCTCGGACAGCGCGCCCTTCTTGAAGAGGGCGGCGTTCGGGTCGGTGACCGCGCCGTTCATCATGACGATCTTCGCGGAGGGCTTCGCCTTGTCGCCCAGGGCCGTCAGAAGCGCCTTGCCCTGGACGCGGCCGACCTCTTCGTTGTCGAAGGAGGTGTAGGCGTCGATCGGGCCCTCGGCCAGACGGTCGTACGCGACGACGGGGATGCCGGCGTCCTTGGCCTTCTTCACGCCGTTGGCGATGGCCTTGGAGTCCACCGCGTCCACGATCAGCACGTCCACCTTGTTGGTGATCATCGTGTCGACCTGCTGGGACTGCGTGGTGGCGTCCTGCTTGGCGTTGGCGTAGACGATCTCGCCCTTGTTGTTCGTGAGCTCCTTGACCTTCTTCTCGATCAGGGGCTTGTCGAACTTCTCGTACCGAGCGGTCTGGTTCTCCGGAAGGAGGAGGCCGACCTTGATGGCGTCACCCTTGGCCGCGGACTTCGTGCTGTCACTGTCGCCGGCCTCGTCGGCACTGCCACAGGCAGCCAGCGAGACAGCCATCGCACCTGCGGCAACAGCAAAGGCGGCGCGACGCATACGCGTATTCACTTCAGAAACCTCCCTGACGAGGCCGCGACGTTGCGGCCGAGGTGGCTGGAAGTCAACTCGGCCACAAGTGCGACGTCAAGAAGTAAATCCTTAACGAGATGGCAACGGTGCCATCCGTTCTCTAAGTGAAGGCAGGCGCGGCCGTGGCGAGCGAACCGTCCAAAAGGGTCGAATCGCCCATCTCGCTGAGTGCGAGAGCGAGCGCCCCGAGGACCTCCGCCCGGCCGCCAAGTGCCCCTGGCAGAACGGATAGTTGACGTGCCGCACTGGGGATCGCATAGCGGCCGACCGACTCCCTTATGGGCCCGAGCACGAGCTCTCCGGCCTCGGCGAGATCACCGCCGAGAACCACCCGGCTCGGGTTGAGCAAGTTGCAGAGATTGGCGACTCCACTGCCGATATGTCGGCCGACGTCGGCGATCACCCGACGACAGCCAGGGTCTCCGTCCCTCGCCAGCCGTACGACACCTTCCATGGTCAGGTCCGTGCCGTGGCTGGACTGCAGGAGCGGCAGCACATAGCGCGCCGCCGCGAAGGTCTCCAGGCAGCCCCGGTTGCCACAGCGACAGACCGGGCCGGACTCGTCAAGAGTAATATGCCCGATTTCTCCCGCTGTGCCACCCGGGCCGCGATAGATCTTGCCGCTGATCACAAGGCCGGCGCCCACACCGCTCGCGACCTTGATGTAGGCCAGGTCCCGGACGCCCCGGCCGCTCCCCCAGACGAGTTCGCCGAGGGCTCCCAGGTTGGCGTCGTTGTCGACGTGCACCGGCACGCCGAGCCGTCCGCCCAGCTCCTCGGCGGGTTTGGTGCCGGTCCAGCCCGGCAGGATCGCGGTGGAGCCGAGCGTCCCGGACTCCACGTCGATCGGCCCCGGCACGCCGAGCCCGACACCCGCGATCTTCGTACGGTCCACACCGGTGGCCGCGATCAGGCGGTTGACCAGCTGTTCCGCCCGGTCGAAGCCCTGCGCTGCGGAGGCGTCCACATCGAGCGGCTCGGACTCCTCGGCCAGGACCTGATGGGCGAGGTTGCCGACCGCGACGCGCAGATGCGTGTGCCCGAAGTCGACGCCGATCACGATGCCGGCGTCGCCGCTGAGACTGACGCTCCGAGCCCTCCGGCCGCCCGCCGAGGTGGGGGTGACCTCGACCGTCCCGCCGTCCTTCAGCTCCCGAACGATGTTGGAGACCGTGGCCGCGGACAAACCCGTCGTCCTCGCGATCTCGGCCTGCGTGAGCGACCCGGCCAGGCGCACCGCACGTACGACCCGTTCGAGATTGGCTCGGTGCAGCGACGACTGCGACCCCGGAGTCTCCACGACGACCTCCTGCGTACGGGGTCGCCTCGGTGAGACCCCGTCTATGTCCAACTAGTGAACTCTAAGCTGAGCCGTTTGGGTTGCCTCCCGTCAAGAGGTTGAGCAAGAGAGGGGCGCGCCCCCGCCCGCACACACAAGGGTGGCCCCGGCTCCAATCCGGGACCACCCTCGCAAACCGAACCGACGGCCGAACCGTTACTTGAGCGCGCCCGCGGTGAGCCCCTGGACGACCTGGCGCTGGAAGACGATGTACGCGGCGAGCACCGGCAGCATCGCCATCACGAGGCCGGCGAAGAGACCGGACCAGTCACCTTTGTAGCCCTGGCTGACGGCCAGTTGGACGAGCCCCTGGGTGAGAACCTTGTTGTCCGGCTCGGTGTTGAGCACGGTCGGCAGCATGTACTGGTTCCACTGGCCCAGGAAGTTGAAGATGGTGATGCTGATCAGGCCGGGCTTGGCCATCGGCAGCATCACCTGGAAGAACGTCCTGGTGTGCGAGGCGCCGTCCACGAAGGCCGCCTCGGCCACCGAGGACGGCAGCGTGCGGAAGAAGGCCGTCATGAAGAACACGGTGAACGGCAGCGAGTAGCCGATGTAGACCAGGATCAGTCCGGGCAGCGTGTTCAGCAGCGACAGGTTCTGCATGACGTAGAACAGCGGGACCAGGGCCAGGATGATCGGGAAGCTCATTCCTCCGATGAAGAGGAAGTAGATGAAGCGGTTCCCGGGGAACTCGAAGCGCGCGAGGACGTAGGCCGCCATGGAGCCCAGCAGCATGGTGCCCAGGAGCGAGAACCCCACCACGATGACCGTGTTGAGGAAGTAGTCGCTCATGTTCGCCTCGGTCCAGGCGCGCGACCAGTTGTCGAAGTGCAGCGAGTCGGGCAGCGCCCAGGGCGAGCTGAAGATCTCCTTGTCCGTCTTGAAGGAGGTCATCACCGCCCAGAGCAGCGGCAGCACGACCATGAACGCCCAGAGGATGAGCATGCCGTGCGAGAAGATGTTGAGGGTCCTGCCCTCGGTGGCCTTCTCCCGCGGCCCGGGCGCCGACGTCGTCTTCATGACGGGCGGCCTCTCCTCGGTGGTGTCGGCGGGAGGCATGTCGGTCGTCTTCACTCGTGGCCTCCTCGCGGCTCGGTCAGCTCGGTCTGCATCAGTACTCCAGCCGCTCGCGCCGGCCCAGCTTCATGACGACGGCCACGAACAGCAGCGTCACGATGAGCAGGGCGACACCGATCGTCGTCGCGTAGGCGGCCTGACCGTCTCGGAACGCCTTCTGGTAGACGTACAGCGGCAGGACGGTCGTCGAGTAGTCGGGACCGCCGCCGTTCGGGCCCACGGTCATGATCTGCACGACCGCGAAGGCCTCGGCGCCCAGCGCCAGGATGCCCACATAGGCCCAGCCGGACTGCACGGTGTCCCAGAGGAGCGGCAGGGTGATCTTGAAGAATGTCGTGATGCGGTTTGCGCCGTCCAGCAGCGCCGCCTCGTAGTAGTCCTTGGGAATGGAGGCCATTCCCGCGGAGAAGAGCACCACGAAGAAACCGACGGTGCACCAGACGAGTACCGCGAAAACGCACCATAGGGCGAGATCGGGGTCACCGAGCCAGTCGGGCTGGACGCTGTCGAGGCCGATCGCCTTCAGGGCGGAGTTGATCGCACCGCTGTTGGGGTTGTAGGCGAACTGGAAGAGCAGCGCGACGATGGCGATCGACAGCACCTGCGGAAAGAAATAGACCACCTTGTAGAAGGCGGAGCCGCGGACACCGGCGATCGCGGCATTCTTCCGGCGCCGTCCGCCGACATTGAGCATGAAGGCGAAGAACAGCGCCATGGTGAGGGTCACCAAAGGCAGCAGCACGACCAGCATCACGCTGTGCTGCAACGACTTCCAGAAGACCTCGTCATCGAGCAGTCGCGTGTAGTTCTTGAAGCCCACCATCTTGAACTCGGGGCTCAGACCGCTCCAGTCCGTGAACGAATAGTAGATGGACTGGACGAAGGGCCAGATCACGAAGAGGCCGTAGATGGCCAGGGGGGCCGTCAAGAACCCCACGATGAAACGGTATTTGCCGTGTTGCATTCCTACCGACCCGATCTTCCCGCGGGGGCTGCCGTCGACGCCGCACTTCCAGAACCGGGGCCCCGGTCACCGCCCGGGGCCCCGGCCTCGCTCACTGGTGCTTGTAGTGCTGGATGTTGTCGTCCTTGGCCGCTTCGTCGGCATAGCCCTGGATCTTCTTGATGGCCTCTGCCGGGGTGAGCCGCCCCGCCATCATCTCGCCGAGGCCGCCGACACCGATCTTCTCCTTCTGCAACGCCACGTACCAGTCCTGGATGCGCGGGTTGACCACATTGGTGCCGGCCTTCTCCAGGGCCGCGACACCTGACTTCAGACCCGGCGTCAGTTCGATGCCGTCGGTGCCGCCGTTGAACGCGGTCAGCGACTTGACGGACGCCGTGAAGTTCTTCGACGAGGCCTCGCTGAGCATGATGCGCAGCTGCTCCATGCCGCCGTCCGTGTTCTTGGCCTTGGCGGGGACGATGAAGGGCTCGCCGCCGGACGCCCAGATGGTGCCGAAGGGCATCTTGTCCGAGCTGTCGATGCCGGTGGGCGCGTTCACCGCGAGGTTGAAGTCCTTCGGCATGGTCTTCGCCGCCTCGTTCTCCACCCAGGAGCCGTTCGGGATGAAGAGTGCCTTGCCCTCGGTCCAGGCCGTCTGGGACTGGATGTGGTCCAGGCCCGGGGTGCCCTTGAGGATGTAGCCCTTCTTGTAGAGCTCGTAGTACGCCTCGAAGCAGGTCTTGACCGCGGGGTGCTTCCAGGCGTTCGGCTCCAGGTTGTCGATGGCGTCGAGCACCTCGACACCGCCGACCTTGGCGATCATCGGGTAGAGGGAGAAGGGGATGTAGTACGGGTGCTTGCCCGCGTACGTCCAGCCCGCGATGTCCTTCTTCTTCGCCTTCTCGCAGACCGCGAGCATGTCGTCCCAGGTCTCCGGGTACGTGGCGTCGAGGGAGTCCAGCGCCTTCTGGGAGTACCACACGCCGTAGACGGTGTACGCGTAGTACATGATCCATACCGGGTCGCCGTCGAACTGGCCCATCTCGACGATGCCGGGGCGCAGGGTGTCCCGGACCTTCTTGGCCGGGTCGTCGACGGACGGCGCGTCCAGCAGCGGGGTGAGGTCCGAGAGCTGCTTCTTGCCGACGAGGACGCCCATGTCCATCTGCTCGGCACCCGAGTTGTCGATCAGGTCCGGCGGGGTTCCCTGATTGAAGCGCGGCTGCAGGACCGACTGGATCTTCTGGGTCGAGGAGAACTTGACCTTGGCCTTGGGGAAATTCTTCTCGTAGACCGCCTTGGCGTCCTCGGCGTACTTCGTGCCGAAACCGCCGTCGAAGATGACGATCTCCAGCGGCGCGGTCTCATTGACGGCGAGGGGGTTCTCCTTGGTCTTCTTGCCCTTGTCGACCTTTTCCTCGCTGCCGCTGTCACCGCTGGCACAGGCCGACAGGAAACTCATCGTGGGTACGGAAATCAGGCCGAGCGCCGCGGTGCGCTTGATCAGATCGCGGCGGCCGACGCCCTCACGGTTGTTGTGGGCGGAAGTGGATCCCATGCTCAAGTCCTCGCCTTCATCAGGACTCAGGCGGTGAACCGGACCCTCCCCGGCACCGCGGTCGGTACTGCATTACCCGGGGGTCAACCCCCGGACCCCCGGCAGGAAAAGCAGGTCGGGCGGCTTGCCCGGCGCTTTCCGCGGGGGGACGTAGAGCTGGATCGTGCGTGGAATACCGGGGTCGGCGGGAATACGCGGCAGTCGCTGATCGCCACGCCCCCTTCTTCTCCCTGGCCTGTGCCTGTCCGCGGCCCGTCGAACGACTGGGCGGACGCCGACAGGTATAGTCCACTTCCCGCCAGCGGAGCAAGATCGAATGCACAGTTGGCCGACACTCTTTCCCGAAGTGAGACCTCGCGGAAATATCAGCTGCCCACAGGCCCCGCGACACAGTGGGTGATCAGCGAACGATCAGCGGCCGAACAGGAAGCCGACAGGTGAGCCCGTGGATGGACCATCGGGCGGACTGTCGTCATTACCCCCGTACGCCACGTTCAACACCCTTGACATCCCTGACCACTTGACTCCCTACTGGACCTGCGCAGCAAATATGACAACGTTGTCCAGGCGCACGTGACAGGGAGGGTGCTGGCGCATGCACCACAGATCTCGGCAAGGATCTCCGCACAGATCTCGGATCAGGGCACGGCACGGATGGGGTTCCACGGCGGTCCTCGGAGCGACCGCCTTCGCGCTGGTGGTGGCCTCGCAGGGCGCCGCCGTCGCCCGTCCGGCCGAAGCCGCCGCCGCGGACCGGGAGTTCGGTTCCTCCTTCGAGGCGGGTGAACCCGCACCCGACTGGCTGAATACAGTCGACACCGCCGCCGATGGTTCGAAGCGTTCGTCGGGTGTCGACGGCGGCTTCAGCACCGGCATTCCGGGCAATGTGACCGAGCACGTCACGGACGTCGCAGCGAGCGGCGAGAACTCGGGCTCGGGCGAGGTGAAGGAGAACCTCGTCGATGTCGAGCCCGGCACCAAGTGGCTCACCTTCGCGCCCACCGGCTGGGTGGAGTTCGAGCTGGACGCCCCGGTCAAGCTGGTGACGTACGCCCTCACGTCGGCCAACGACCACGACGAGCGCGACCCGGTCGACTGGACCTTCCAGGGGTCCACGGACGGCAAGGACTGGAAGACCCTCGACACCCGCACCGGCGAGTCCTTCGGCGAGCGTTTCCAGACGAAGTCGTACGACCTCGCGGAGCCCGCGGAATACCAGCACTTCCGGCTCGACATCACCAAGAACAACGGTGCTTCGGACGCCACGCAACTCGCCGACGTGCAGTTCTCGACGGGCGGCGGCGCGGAGCCCACGCCCAAGGACATGCTCTCGCTGGTGGACCGCGGCCCGAGCGGCTCCCCGACCGCGAAGTCCGGCGCGGGCTTCACGGGCAAGAAGGCCCTCCGGTACGCGGGCACGCACAAGGCCGACGGCCGCGCCTACTCGTACAACAAGGTCTTCGACGTGAACGTGGCCGTCGGCCGCGACACCGAGCTGGCGTACCGGGTCTTCCCGTCGATGGCGGACGGCGACCGGGACTACGACGCCACGAACGTCTCGGTGGACCTGGCGTTCACGGACGGCACCTATCTGAGTGACCTGCGGGCCCAGGACCAGCACGGGTTCGCGCTGACTCCGCAGGGCCAGGGCGCGTCGAAGGTGCTGTACGTCAACCAGTGGAACAACGTCGTCTCGCGGATCGGCTCGGTCGCGGCCGGTAAGACGGTCGACCGGATCCTGGTCGCGTACGACTCCCCGAAGGGGCCCGCGAAGTTCCGCGGCTGGCTGGACGACGTGAACCTGAGTGTGAAGAAGCCCGAGAAGCCGAAGGCGCATCTCTCGGACTACGCGTCCACCACACGCGGCACCAACTCCAGCGGCGGCTTCTCGCGCGGCAACAACTTCCCGGCGACGGCCGTGCCGCACGGCTTCAACTTCTGGACGCCGGTGACGAACGCGGGTTCGCTCAGCTGGCTCTACGACTACGCCCGCGCGAACAACGCGGACAATCTGCCGACCATACAGGCGTTCAGCGCGAGTCATGAGCCGAGCCCTTGGATGGGTGACCGGCAGACCTTCCAGGTGATGCCGTCGGCCGCGGCCGGTACCCCGGAGACAGGCCGCACCGCCCGCGCGCTGCCCTTCAAGCACGAGAACGAGACGGCACGCCCGTACTACTACGGAGTGCGGTTCGAGAACGGGCTGAAGACGGAGATGGCGCCGACGGACCACGCGGCGGCCATGCGCTTCACCTACCCCGGCGACGACGCGAGCGTCGTCTTCGACAACGTCACCGACCAGGCGGGCCTCACCCTCAACAAGGAGAACGGGACCTTCACGGGCTACTCGGACGTGAAGTCGGGTCTGTCGACGGGCGCGACCCGTCTCTTCGTGTACGGGGTCTTCGACGCGGAGGTCGCCGAGGGCAGCTCCTCCGGTGTGAAGGGCTATCTGAAGTTCAAGGCGGGCGAGGACCGCACGGTCACGCTCCGCCTGGCCACCTCCCTGATCAGCATCGACCAGGCCAAGGACAACCTCCGTCAGGAGATCCCGGACGGCACGTCCTTCGACGCGGTCAAGTCGCGCGCCCAGAAGCAGTGGGACAAGATCCTCGGCAAGGTCGAGGTCGAGGGCGCGACCCCGGACCAGCTGACGACCCTGTACTCCAGCCTCTACCGGCTGTACCTGTACCCCAACTCCGGCTTCGAGAAGGTCGGTTCGAAGTACCAGTACGCCTCGCCGTTCTCGCCGATGCCGGGACCGGACACCCCGACGCACACCGGTGCGAAGATCGTCGACGGCAAGGTGTACGTCAACAACGGCTTCTGGGACACCTATCGGACGACCTGGCCGGCCTACTCGCTCCTGACGCCCGGTCAGGCCGGTGAGATGGTCGACGGGTTCGTGCAGCAGTACAAGGACGGCGGCTGGACCTCACGCTGGTCCTCCCCCGGCTACGCGGACCTGATGACCGGCACCTCCTCGGACGTGGCGTTCGCGGACGCGTACGTCAAGGGGGTCGACTTCGACGCGAAGTCGGCGTACGACGCGGCGGTCAAGAACGCCACCGTCGTGCCGCCCTCCTCGGGTGTGGGCCGCAAGGGCATGGCGACCTCCCCGTTCCTCGGCTACACGAGCACCGACACGCACGAGGGCCTGTCGTGGGCACTTGAGGGCTACCTCAACGACTACGGCATCTCGAAGATGGGCCAGGCCCTCTACAGGAAGACGGGCGAGAAGCGCTACAAGGAGGAGGCGGAGTACTTCCTCAACCGCGCCCAGGACTACGTCAACCTCTTCGACTCCAAGGCCGGCTTCTTCCAGGGCCGTGACCAGAAGGGCGACTGGCGGGTCGAGTCCTCCAAGTTCGACCCGAGGGTGTGGGGTTACGACTACACCGAGACGAACGGCTGGGGCTACGCCTTCACCGCGCCCCAGGACTCCCGCGGCCTCGCCAACCTGTACGGCGGCCGTTCCGGGCTCGCGGAGAAGCTCGACACGTACTTCGCGACCCCCGAGACCGCCTCGCCCGAGTTCGTCGGCTCGTACGGGGGCGTCATCCACGAGATGACCGAGGCGCGTGACGTACGGATGGGCATGTACGGGCACTCCAACCAGGTCGCCCACCACGTGAACTACATGTACAACGCGGCGAGCCAGCCCTGGAAGACGCAGAAGAACGTCCGCGAGGTGCTGTCCCGGCTCTACACCGGCAGCGAGATCGGGCAGGGCTACCACGGCGACGAGGACAACGGCGAGCAGTCGGCCTGGTTCCTCTTCTCCGCGCTCGGCTTCTACCCGCTGGTGATGGGCAGTGGCGAATACGCCGTCGGCTCACCGCTGTTCACCAAGGCGACCGTGCACCTGGAGAACGGCCGGGAGCTGGTCGTGAAGGCCCCGAAGAACAGCGCGAAGAACGTCTACGTGCAGGGCCTGAAAGTCAACGGCAAGGCCTGGACGAAGACTTCGCTCCCCCACTCGATCATCTCCCGTGGCGGAGTGCTGGAGTTCGACATGGGCTCGAAGCCGTCCTCGTGGGGAACCGGGAAGAACGCGGCGCCCGTCTCCATCACGCAGGACGACGAGGTGCCGTCGCCCCGGAGCGATGTCATCAAGGGCGAGGGCGAGTTGTTCGACAACACCTCGGCGACGAACGCGACCGTCGAGTCGGTGGATCTGCCGACCGCCGACCGGGCCAGGGCCGTTCAGTACACGCTGACGTCCGCCGAACGCTCAAAGGCCCCCCAGGGCTGGGTCCTTCAGGGCTCGTCCGACGGGACCACCTGGAAGGACCTCGACAAGCGGTCCGGCCAGTCCTTCACCTGGGACCGGCAGACACGGGCGTTCTCGGTCTCGGCGCCCGGGTCGTACACCAAGTACCGGCTGGTCCTCGACGGTGAGGCGACGCTGTCGGAGGTGGAACTGCTGAGCTGACGCACGGCACGGCAGACACGCACAGTGCGCACGGCACCGGTTACGGCAGGACGGTAACCGGTGCCGTGTCGTTGGCGGGGTCGGGGTCCCGGCGGTCGGAATCGGGGGCGTCCGTCACCCGCACGCTGCCCTCGCCCGGTCCGCCGAGTCGGAGCGTGAAGTCGAAAGTGCGCGCCTTCCCCGATTCGAGCCCGCTCCCCACGGAGCAGGAGTACGTGCCCTTGTCGAGGTCGCAGTAGGGCTCGTACACGCCCTCGTCGATGGCCTCCATGGGCTGCTTCACCACGGTGGCGCTCTCCGGCGGGGTGAACAGCAGGGTCGTGCTCCAGGGGTTGGCGGGCCCGTTGTTGCGGACCTTCAGGCGCACGGTGTGCTCGCTGCCGCGCTCGCCGCTCACCTCGACGGCGAAGACCTCGAAGTCGGCGTACGTGTCCACCCGCACCTCGCTCCACACGTCGCCGCCGGCGAACGTCCCCTTCAGGTCGGCCGCCTTCGCGGTCGCGATCGTGAGCCGGGGGCCGTCACCGTGGTCGCCGCCCTCGGGCACGACGCTGTTCTTCGCGGGGCCCATGTCCAGGGCCCACGCCTGCTGGCGGAACGAGGAGTACATCTCCGTTCTGGCGACGTTCAGTGCCAGGGCCGGGCGGAGGACGACCGCCTGCCCGGGCGGTATGCGCACGCCGGGGAACTCGCACATCGCGAGGGAGCCCTTCTGCGGGTCCGGGTAACGGCAGTTGCCGTACTGGTCCTTGAAGCGCAGGCCCGTGCCGACGGAGAGTTGCAGGCCGACGCCGCGCACGGGAACCTCCCCGGTGTTGCGGACCACGACGGGCGTGCTGAGGAGGGAGCCGGGTCCGACGTCCTCGAACACCTTCGTCGTGCGCACCTTCACCACGGGCTCACCGACGACGACCCGGGTGCGGGCGCTGAGCTTCTTCCCCTTCTCGGTGGTGAAGCTGAAACGGACCGTTCCGCTGTCGCCCGGCCTGCTGCCCGGAGCGGCGTACGGATAGACCCGGTCGATGTCGGACCAGCTGTTGTAGGCGCCGCTCACCCGGCAGACGACCCGGGTGTCGGTCCCGGCGCACCTGGGGTTCTTCTTGCGGATGTCCGAGATCTTGAGCCGTACGGCCCGCTCGGACCCGGTGACGTCCACCGTGAGCCGGTGGTCCTGGGTTCCGACGCGGCTCCTGGCCTTCATGTCCTCGGCCTGGACGTGGAAGGGCACCTTGTTCGTCGGACCGGACTTGTCCCCGGGCGGCCGGAGATAGAAGTGGTCCGGCACCGCGATCCACGACTTCTTCGCGGCGCCGGCGCCGACGCCGTCGCCGCATCCGGCGAGTCCGCCCAGCAGCATCACCAGTGCCAGGCAGACGGCCGCAGGCCGTAGCACTGTCCCTCGCGCGCGCATGACTCGTCCCCCGGGGAGATCGTCGGAATCGCACACGCTACCGCCTCCGCCGGCTGGAACACCGACGGAGGCGGATCACCTCGCTGGGAAGCGGATCACCTTGCTGGGAGGCGGATTTCCTTGCTGGGAAGGGGAGTTCAGTTCACCGCGACGGTGAACACATGCAGGTCCGCGTTGTCCGGCAGCTTCACGCTCCTGATCGTCCGGCCGGCCGGCGCCTCGAACGGCTTCGTGGCGAAGACGTACGTGGCGACCGGGTCCTTGTCGGCGCCGGCGACGTTCCGGTACGCGGCCCGGGCGACGACCTCGTTGCCGTACTGGACGGTGCCGCCTCCGCCGCCGACGGTCCAGTCGGTGAAGGAGAGGTCGATGGAGTCGGTGGTGCCGTCGTCGTACGTGACGGTCGCCCGGGTCTGCTGGTTGCCGTTGACCGCGCTGCCCAGGAAGCTCAACTCGGTTGTGGGTGTGGGGAGTTCGATGGTCTGGCCGGTCGCCGACGCGTTGTCCGGGCGGCCCGCCGGGGAGTTCGGCCAGGTGTAGGCGAGACCCTTCACCGAACCCTGCCCGCCCGGGGTGAGACCGGCGGCGGCGAGGGCCTGACGGGAGTAGCTCCAGCCCCCACCGTCGTAGTCGCCCTCGGAGTGGTCGCCCTCGTCGTCCGTGGTCCCGGTGTTGTTGTACGCGGCGAGCAGGGAACGGGGCGCGGCGACGGTGAGGGCGACGGGCTGGTCGTACGAGGTGTCGCTGTCGCCGGAGGTCACGGTGACCTTGACGTCGTAGAACCCCTGCTCGGCGCTCTCGTCGGCGGCCAGCGTGATCTCCTGGGCCCCGTCCGTGACCGTGCCCTCGGCGGGGGTCGCCCGGACGCCCTCGGGGGTCTCGACGCGGAAGCGCACCTCGGGGCCGGTGCCGCCGCTCAGTGCGAGCGCCCGGATGTCGAGCTTCGTGCTGCCGCCGGGGGCGACCGTCGCCGTGGTCGGGCCGACACCGATCTGGTAGGGCTGCTCCCCGTCGCGGAAGGACGGCGGGGCGTCCTCTGCGCCGCTCCCCCAGGCGCGGTTCGGGGTGCCGGCGAGGGTGTAGTCGAGTGTGCCGCCGTCGCGCACGAAGGAGGCGGGCAGCCAAGGCCGGTCGCTGGAGCGCCCGTTGACCATCAGCGACTGGACGTACGGCGAGTCCGCCGCCGCGCCCGCCGCCCGGATGTCGATGTCGTTGCCGTTCGGACGGGAGATGTGGGCCCTCGGGAACACCGGTGAGCCCAGGACGAGTTCGGCCCGCGACGGCACCTGGGGATACATGCCGAGCGCGGAGAAGACGTACCAGGACGACATCGCGCCGAGGTCGTCGTTGCCGGGGATGCCGCCGGGCTGGGTGGACCACAGTTTGCCCATCGCGGCCCGTACGGTCTCCTGGGTCTTGTGGGGTGCGCCCGCGTACGCGTACAGGTAGGGGACGTTGATGGACGGCTCGTTGTCCAGTTCGGACTTGTCGCCGCCGCTGCCGGTGAAGGCCCAGCTGCCGTCGGCGTTGTGGAAGAACGAGTCAAGGCGCTCAACGGCCTTGTCCTGCCCGCCCATCGCGGCGAAGAGGCCCGCCGGGTTGTGCTGGACCATCCAGGTGTACTGGGCCGCCGTGCCCTCGACGAATCCGTTGCCGGTGGCCGGGGTGAAGCCGGTGACCCAGCTGCCGTCGGCCTTGCGGTTGGCGATGTAGCCGCCGGTGGGGTCGGCCGCGATGTTGAAGTTGTTCTGCCACCACTGGGCGCGCCGGGTGAAGGTCTCGGCGGTCTTCCTCTCCCCGGCCGCGGTGGCGAGTTGGGCGAGTGCGAAGTCGGCGCCCGACATCTCCAGCGTCTCGGCGGCGCCGCCCCAGGCGTTGGACACGGACGGCATGTAGTGCTTCGCCAAGTACTTGTCGAGGGACGGGCGTTGGCCGACGGACATGATGGGCTTCCCGGCCGGGCTCAGATCGAGATCGGTGGGAACAGTGGCGGCCTTCACCAGCGAGTCGAGCGCGCCGCGCAGGTCGAAGTCCCGTCCGCCGAAGGCCCTGATGCCCGCCAGGGTGGCCGGTGCCGGGTCGCCGTTCATGACGTGGGTGCCGCCGGCGCCGTGCAGCCAGCGGTCCCAGACACCGCCGTTCTGGCGGGCCAGTTCGAGCAGCGACTGAGCGATGTCGGAGCCGGTGCGCGGGTCGAGCAGGGTGAGCAGCTGGACCTGGGAACGGTAGACGTCCCAGCCGGAGTAGGTGCCGTACTGGGCCCGGTGGCCGGCGGCGACCCGGTGCACCTTGCCGTCAGCGCCTCTGTATCTGCGGTCGGCGTCACTGATGACGTTCGGGTGCAGGAGGGAGTGGTAGAGCGCGGTGTAGAAGGTGGTCCGCTCGTCGTCGGTGCCGCCGCCGACCTTGACGGCGGAGAGGCGGTCGCGCCAGGCCTTGCGGGCCGTGTCCTGGACGTCGTCGAAGGAGCGGCGGGGCGGGTTCTCCGCGGCGAGGTTGGCCTCGGCGCCTGCCCGGCTGACGTACGAGATGCCGACCTTGACGTTCACCGGGCCGGTGCCGGGCTCGAACTCCACGTATCCGCCCGCGCCCTTGCCCGCGACCGGCCGGCCGTTGGCGCCGAATCCGCCGGTGCCGCCGCTCGCCTCGGTGGTACCGGGGCTCAGCTTGTCGTCCTGCCAGGTGCCCGTGGCCTTGAAGGCGCGGTCGAAGCGGGCGGTGAAGTGGAGGGTGTAGTAGTCGCGTCGGCCCTCCGGGTCGAGGTAGCCGCAGAAGTTGCCGGACGTGACGGAACCCGAGACGGTACGGGCCTTGGGGTCGATGCGGACGTCCGAAGTCGTGGAGCCCACCTCGGAGTTGGCGGTCCGGATCAGCAGCGAGGCCGGTTTGTCGGCGGGGTAGGTGAAGCGGCCCGAGCCCGTGCGGGCGGTCGCCGTGAGGTCCGCGGTGACGCCTGAGGAGAGGCCGACCTTGTATCGGCCGGGTTCGGCGGTCTCGTCGGCGTGCTTGAAGTCCGCCGCGTACACCTCGTCCTTGGTGTCGCTCGCCGGGGACGAGGTGACCTCGCCCGCGTACGGGAAGAACGGGATGTCACCGCTGCCGCCCGCACAGCCCGTGCCGGACATGTGGGTGAGGCTGAAGGCGCGGATACGGGTCGCGTCGTACTGGTAGCCGCCGGGCGCGGCCGTGCGGGTCGCGTCGCCGCGGGTGTTCTCGGGGCTCCAGGAGAGCATGCCGAACGGCACGACGGCGCCCGGGAAGACATTGCCGCCGTTCCTGGTGCCGATGAGGGGGTCGACGTACGGGGTGGGGTCCTGGACGAGCGCCGGTCCCGGTGGGGGTGCGGCCAGGGCCGGGGTGGCTCCGCTGCCGACGGCCATGGCGGCGGCAAGAGCAACGGCGGGAAGCACGGATGACGGACGGAAACGCATGACGCGGCCCCTCCTCCTTCGGACGGGTCGCGCACCACGGGTCGCACAAGCCGCAGGGACAGTAGCGTGCCGCACCTGTACCACGGAAGAGCGCCGGGCAGCGGGGAGGCACACGCGGGCGACACTCGGACGGCTCAGGGCCCAACAGGTTTGACAGCGTTGTCCGTTGGAGGAGTAGAGTCACGGCCAGACCATTCGACAACGTTGTCGCGTCCTCTGGTCCGCACAAGCCATGTTCCATCCGGGCAGACCTTCCCCCGAACCTGCCCGGCTCGCGGACCCGGTGGATTACGGCCACCGGGTCCGCCCCGAGCACGTGGTGTCCGAGCAGGTGGTGTCACAGGTTCGCCGGCCCGGCTCAGCCCGGCCGACAGGCGAGGGCGGTCGCCGGATCACCCCCGGACCCCTGGACGACGTACCCGAACGAGGCGCTCTCGCCCGGATCGAGCGACCCGTTCCAGCCGGCGTTGTGGACCATCACGTTCTGACCGCTGTACGTGGCGTTGCCGCTCCAGAGGCTGGCGACGGACTGACCGCCCGGCAGCGTCCAGTCGACCATCCAGCCGAGCATCGGCACCGAACCGGTGTTGGTGACGGTGACCTCGGACTGGTAGCCGCCGGACCAACTGCCCGTCGTACGGCGGGTGGCGGAGCAGGCGCCGGGCGGGGGCTCGGTCGGGTTGCCCGGGTCGTGGATGCCCGTCACCTCTCCGTTGCCGCCGTCGAAGACGACGTCGGAGCAGGAGTAGAAGGTCTCCGCGCTGTCCGAGCGCTGCCAGACCATGTAGATCAGATGGCGGCCCGACTTGCCCGAGGGGAGCCTGCCGGACCAGGAGTAGTTCGCCTCGACCGTGCCCGGGGAGCCGTTGAGCTGCGGGTGGTCGACGCTCAGGAACGGCTGTGCCTCCATGTCGTTCCAGGTGAGCGATCTGGTCGGGTCGAAGCCGTCCTTGGAGATGTAGACGTAGAACCAACCCGGGTGCGCGGCCCAGGCGTTGTAGGAGAAGTCGACGGTCGCGCCCGAGGTCAGGTGGGTCAACGGCCAGTCGGCGCTGGGGGAGTTGAAGCCCGTGAAGTTGGTGTTGCCGCCGCTGCACAGCTCGCCGTCGGGCACGAAACCGCGGGTGCGGCCCGCGCCGTCGGAGCGGAGCACCGAGAACCAGTTGTAGAACGGGGTCGTGCCGCTGACCTGCTGCGCCTTCTTGCAGGCCGGGTTGATCGGCTTGATCTCACCGGTGTCGGTGAGCCCGTCCTGCCAGCACAGGAAGGTGCGGCTGCCGGGCTTCATGGGGGTGCCGTGGGCCTTCGCCTCGCCGCCGGCCGAGACGACCAGACCGAGCGCCGGGATCGTGACGGCCAGGGCCAGCAGGATGAGGAGGAGGGCTCTGCCGCGGGCGGGGAGCGGTAATCGCCATGGGGGGCGCGGGGTGGGCATGGGCGATGGAGTTGTCAGGATCATGACAGGTATGACCGTCCCTTCGTTCGGGGGCCGTGGGGTGTCCGTTGACGTCCGTGAGCGGATCGCGTCCGTGTGCGGATGGTGTCCGTGTGCGGATGCGCGAGATGGGAGCGAACCCTGGGCGGGTTCCGGTCCACCGATGTGGGAGCGCTCCCACCCCACGTTGTTTTGACGCTAGCGCGGACCTCTGCACCTGTAAACGTCTGGCGCAAGGGGGTTGTACCTGGGTGGGTGCGGCCCTCGCGACGGTTGGGAAACCGGTCGCCGTCAGCTCATGGACGAGGAGGCGATGTCGGGGGCTCGTGTTGGCGCCGGCGCCTGGGTCTGGGTCGGCTTCGGCGCCTGGGGCTGGAGCTGGGGCTGGGTCGGCGTCGAGGGAGCCGAGACCGTGTCCACGGGCAGCAGTCTGGGCATCCCGATGGCGGGCAGTTCGATGGTGAACTCCGTGCGTCCCGGCTCGCTCTCGACCCCGATCCGGCCTCCGTGTGCCTGGGTGATCGCCGCCGCGATGGCGAGGCCCAGACCGGAGCCGCCGGACCTGGCGTCCGGGCGGGAGCGCGAGACGTCGGCGCGGGTGAAGCGTTCGAAAACCCTGGGGAGCAGGCTGGGCGGGATGCCGGGGCCGTTGTCGCGTACCCGGATGACGCGGCGCTCGTCCGTGGCCTCGACCGAGGTGACGACGGTCGTGCCCACAGGTGTGTGCATACGCGCGTTGGCCAACAGATTGGCCACCACCTGGTGCAGCCGGGCCTCGTCGCCGACGACGAGCGCCGGGGTGTCGAGGAGCAGCCCGAGCTGCCAGTCGTGCTCGTCCCCGGCGGCCCGCGCGTCCCACACGGCGTCGGCGACCAGGGCCGCAAGGTCCGCCTCGGCGGAGTGGGGCAGCCGTCCCTCGTCGAGCCGGGCGAGCAGCAGCAGGTCCTCCACGAGTCCGGTCATCCGCGCCGACTCGGCGGAGACCCTCCGCCAGGCCAGCGTGGGCTCGATCATGCCCGCGCCGCGGTTCATCAGTTCCGCGTATCCGGCGATGGCCGCGAGGGGCGTACGGAGTTCATGGCTGGCGTCGGCGAGGAGGCGGCGTGTGCGTTCCTCGCTGCGGCGGATCTCCTCCTCGCCGCGCTGCCGCTCCGCGCGCGATGACTCCACGTGGTCGATCATGCGGTTGAGCGCGGCGCCGACCTGGCCTGCCTCGCTGCCGGGGTCGGTGTCCCGTTCGGATACGCGGGTGAGGCCGGATACACGGGTGAGGCCGGTTGCGGGGGTCGGGCCGGTGTACTCGCCCCGGTCCAGGGGCGAGCGGGAGACTTCGACGGCGGCCGCGGCGACCCGTCCCAGCGGCCGCAGTTGACGCCGTATGACGACGGCGCAGACGCAGCCCGCGGCGGCGAGACCGACGGCGGCGACCACTGCCTCGACCACGACCAGGTCCCGGATCATGTCCCGTACGCCGTCCATCGGCAGGCCGGTGAGCACGGCGTGCCCGCTGTCGGCGAGGGCGGTGACCCGGTAGGTGCCGAGGCCGGGCACGGTCCGGGTGTGCAGGGAGCCGTCGGGCTCGATGCCGTCGAGTGCGGCGCGTTGGGCGGCGCTGAGACTTCGCGGGTCGCCGTCCTGGGGGACGACCCGGGCGGCGGACACGTATCCGTCGGCTTCGAGTGTTCCCGCGATCGTGCCGACGGCCTGACCTCGCTGGGGGAACGCCGGGTCCGTGACGGTAGCCGGCCCGGCCTGGGTCGTGCCCCAGGTCCCGCCCTGGACACGCTCAGCTGCGTCGGTGACTCGCTGGTCCAGGTCGCCGAGCAGATAGGCGCGTTGGACGAAGAAGACGGTGAGCGCCGTCACCGCGCACACGGCGACGAGGGTGACTCCGACGAGCAGCGGAAGGCGGGACCGCAGCGAGCGTCCGCGCGGGGAACGGTCCCGCTGCGATCGCCCGGGCAGGCGGAGCCGCAGTCGCAGCCGCGAACTCATCTCCCGACCTCCGTCGGTCTGCGGGCATACGCGGCACCCCGTCCGGCGTGGGTCGTCGGCGCCGAACTGAGTCCGTCCGCGCGGGGTTCCGGCCCGTCCGGCCGGTGCTCCGGCCCGTCCGTGTCGCGTCGCGTTCCGTCGAGGGCGTCGCCGCGCCGGACGCCGCCGCGCGCCCCGCGACTGTGCGCAATCCCGCTGCGCGCACCATCGCTGTGCGCAATCCCGCTGCGCCCGACGCACGGCACGGACGCGCCGTCCACCACCCGGCACGGCCGCCCACCGGTCGCGGTGACGGACCCGGTGCCGACCCCGGTCACGGACCCCGTGCCGACCGCGGAGCGCCGTCCCGTGTGGCCGGTTTCGTCGTCGACGTTCAGCACGCGGACGTGCTCCCTTCGGATGCCAGACATGTCTTGATCCTGTCCCGGTTCGCTGGCAGAACGCTGTGTTCCGCCTGAGCCGCAGCCGTGCGACCCGGCGGGCCGGGGCAGACGGCGACCCGCCTCCGGGCGTAGGCGGCCCATCAACTCCCCTGGCCAAAAGGGGCATTGGCATTCCTCGGCCACGCGAATCCCTTGAGCCCCCTGCCGCGCGGCACCCACTCTGATCACTGGCTTCCGCCCACCAGGCCGGAAGCGTTGTCAGCGTTCAGGGGAGGACGTCCACCCATGCGAAGACACCACGCCCTCTGGGCCGTGGCCGGAGCTGCCGGACTGCTCGCGGGGGCAGTCACGCCCGCGACGGCCGGTCCCGGAGACCCGGTCACCAAGTCCGACGCGACCACGAGGACCGGCGCGGGAACCGGAGCGGAATCCCGCGCCGGGACCACGCAGACCGTCACCCTCCTCACAGGCGACACGGTGTCGCTCACCGCCGGTCCGGACGGCAGGTACGCCGTCGACGTCCGGCGCGGCAAGGGCCGCGAGGCCGCCACCTTCCTGTCCACCGAACGCGACGGCGAGATCAGCGTGCTGCCCGCGGACGCGATCCCGCTCGTCCAGGCCGGCCGCCTCGATCCGGCCCTGTTCAACATCACCCAGCTGGTGAAGCAGGGGTACAGCGACGCCACGACCGGCACCACCCCGCTCATCGCCACGTACACCAAGGGCAGCGCGACGCCCGACGGCGCGCGCCGCACACTCGCACTCCCGGGGATCGACGGAGCAGCGCTGAGCGCGAAGAAGTCCACCGCCTTCTGGGCGGACATCGCCCCCGCGCTCGGCGCCGAACCCACCACGAAGGCCGCGAAGCAGCTCGGCGACGGCATCGGGAAGATCTGGCTGGACGCCAAGGTGAAGGTGTCCCTCGACAAGAGCGTCCCGCAGATCGGCGCGCCCGAGGTGTGGCAGTCGGGCTACGACGGCAAGGGCGTCAAGGTCGCCGTCCTGGACACGGGCGTGGACACCGGCCACCCGGATCTGGCGGGAAAGCTCGCGGAGACGAAGAGCTTCGTACCGGACCAGACCGTGCAGGACGGCCACGGCCACGGCACCCATGTCGCGTCCACGATCGCCGGTTCCGGCGCCGCCTCCGACGGCAAGCGCAAGGGCGTGGCACCCGGTACGGAGCTGCTGGTCGGCAAGGTACTGGGCAACGACGGCCGCGGCCAGACCTCCTGGATCCTCGACGGCATGGACTGGGCCGCGCGCTCCGGTGCGAAGATCGTCTCGATGTCGCTGGGCGGTGACGCGTCCGGCCCCTCCGACGTGCTGAGTGAGACCGTGGACGAGTTGTCCGCGTCCACCGGCGCCCTCTTCGTGATCGCGTCCGGTAACTCCGGCCCGTCCGAGAAGACGGTCGGCACCCCGGGCATCGCGGACTCCGCGCTGACCGTGGGCGCGGTCGATGGGTCCGACAAGCTGGCCTCGTTCTCCAGCCGCGGCCCACGGCTCGGCGACTCGGCCATCAAGCCGGAGATCACCGCGCCGGGCGTGGGGATCACGGCGGCCCGTTCCCTGGGCACGAACATGCCGGGGAGCACGCCTGTCGACGACAGGTACACGACGGCGAGCGGCACGTCGATGGCGACGCCGCATGTCTCGGGCACCGCGGCACTGGTGGCGCAGGCGCATCCCGACTGGACGGGACAGCAGATCAAGCAGGCCCTGGCCACCACTGCCAAGACCAGCCCCGACGCCTCCGTGTTCGAGCAGGGCGACGGCCGCGTCGACGCCGTACGGGCGGTCGGGCAGGGCGTCTTCGCCACCCCGGCGCTCAGCTTCGGCCAATACGAGGCCGACGGAGCCGAGGCCGCGAGCAAGGACATCACGTACACCAATACCACCGACAAGGCAGTGGAGTTGAAGCTGGCGTCCTCGCTCACCGAGGCCGCCCTGGGCGCGGATGTCGTGACGGTCCCCGCGAAGGGCACCGCCACCGTCGCGGTCACGGTCGACCCGGCCGAGGAGGCCGAGGGCCGGTACACGGGCCATGTCACCGCGAGCGCCGACGGCATCCGGGTCACCACGGCCGTCGGCTTCGAGAAACTGCCGAAGACCTACGACCTGAAGGTCTCGCTGGTGAACCGGAGCGGCCAGCCGTCGACCTCGGCGTCGCTCTTCGTGCTGCAGGAGCTGAACGGCGCGTACCCGGACAGCCACGGGTTCCTCGGCCGCGGCTACACCTTCAAGGTGCCGGCCGGTACGTACTCCATGGCGACCTGGATCCCGGAGCGGGACGCGGCCGGACTGGAGGTCGCCACCTCCGTCGTCGGTGATCCGGAGATCAAGGTCGACAAGGACACCGAGGTCGTCTTCGACGCCCGCAAGGCCGTCGAGATCAAGCCGAGGACGAAGGAGAACTCCGAGTTCCAGGGCTTCAGCACCAACTGGCACCGGGAAGGGCCCGGAACCGCCTTCGGAGCGACCTACGCCCAGAACTGGTGGACCGACCGCGTCTATGTCGCTCCGACCGAGAAGGTCACCGAGGGCATGTTCGAGTTCTCCTCCAAGTTCCGGCTGTACGAGAAGGAGCTGACGGCGAGCGTCAGCAGCCCCGAGAAGTACGCGCTGCCTCTCGACTACTCGCAGAACGACAGCCTTCCGGTGAAGTTCAGCGGAAAGCGCACGGTGCGGGCGGTGGACGCCGGTAGCGGCACCACGGCCGACTTCCAGGGGCTCGACGTCAAGGGCAAGGTGGCGGTGGTCCGGCTGGCCGCCGGGAAGACCGCGGACGAGGCGCTGGCCAACGCGAGCGAGGCCGGGGCCGGTTACGTCATCGCGTACCAGGAGAAGCCCGGGTACTGGATCTCCTGGGTGGACAGCGCGACGATCCCGCTGATGGTGGCCACCGGCGAGGACGGTGCGAAGCTCGGCGTGCTGCTGAAGAGCGGGAAGAAGGTCACGCTGAAACTGGACGGCACCGCGGTCAGCCCGTACGTCTACAACGTGATGTTCCCGCAGACCGGCGCCATCTCGAAGAACCAGACGTACACACTGAACAACTCCAACACCGTGCAGCAGAAGGTCCGTTACCACGGGAGCCGGGCCGGTGACGTCGGC
This sequence comes from Streptomyces sp. NPDC058697, assembly GCF_042715345.1. Lineage (NCBI taxonomy): Bacteria > Bacillati > Actinomycetota > Actinomycetes > Kitasatosporales > Streptomycetaceae > Streptomyces > Streptomyces sp. NPDC058697. The sequence continues at coordinate 325,591 of NZ_JBHXSU010000003.1, read as the reverse complement.
AAGGACGCCGTCTACCGGTACCGCCCGTGGCAGGGCGCCGCCATCGAGACCAGCCAGTACATCCCCCTGGGCACGACACGCACCGAGTACTACAACGTCGATCCCGACACCCGCATCTGGAACACCGTCATCCCGAACTGGCAGACCGGCAGGGGTCAGTGGAACGACCTGCGGACCTTCGACAAGGCGGGCAGGGCGCCCACCGAGCAGTGGCTGCGGCAGGTCGTCCGCCCGGCGACCAGCGAGCGGTACGGCCTCTCCCAGCGCACCGGTGACAAACTCGCCCTCAGGGTGCCGGAGTTGAGCGACGCGACACCGGGTCACTACGCGAGTGTGGACGGCGCCCAGGACACCGCGAAGGGCACGTTGTACGCGGACGGGAAGCTGGTCGGCAACAGCGCGCTCGGCGGCTACGGCACCTTCGACGTCCCGGCGACGAAGGCCTCGTACCGCTTCGTGCTCGACGCGCAGCGCAAGGCCAATTGGGCCATGTACTCCACCAGCACCCACACCGAATGGTCCTTCGCGTCGGCGCACACGAACCAGCAGACCGCGCTGCCGCTGCTCTCCGTCGACTACGGCCTGGACGGGCTCGACCTGCTCAACCGGGCGGAGGCAAAGCGGAAGTCGAAGCTCGAACTCTCCGTGCGGGACCAGAAGTCGGGCATCACGGCCCGTGAACTGAAGGCCTGGGTGTCGTACGACGACGGCGCGTCCTGGAAGGAGGTGAAGGTCCGGGGCGGCAAGGCGGAACTCAAGCACCCGAAGGGCGCCGAGTTCGTGTCCCTGCGCGTACGGGCCGCCGACCGGGAGGGCAACACGGTCGACCAGAGCGTCCTGCGGGCCTTCGGCCTGAAGTAGACGGCGGCCCGGACCGGTACGACAGCAGAGTTAACAAAGATCGCCTACCGTGCCGAGCCATGGTGAACACGGCATATGGCACGGCGGGACGGAACACGGCTGGACGCGCCCCTGCCGCGAGCCCTTGGGCCGCGGTGGGGGTGTCCGCCTTCCAGGAGCGGGTGTACCAGGCGATCCTCCATCAGCCCGACGCCGGTGCCGCCGGCTGGGCCCTGCTGACCGGCGGCTCGCCGGCCCAGGTGCGCGAGACCTGCAACCAACTCCTCGGGCTCGGGCTGCTCCAGCCGCCGGACTCCATGGGCGGGTTACGGGCGGTCGACCCCCGGGTCGCGGTGCGCGCGCTCATCCGCCGGCGCGAGACGGAGTCCGAACTGCTCGCGGCCACCGCCGAGGAGATGGGCACCGCGTACGAGGCCGGGCTGCTGCGGGAGGAACCGTCCCGGCTGATCGAGGTCGCCTCCGGCGAAGGCGCCATCGCGGCACGTCTGGAGGAGATGTACGCACGCGCCGAGCGGGAGGTGTGCCTCTTCGACACGCCGCCGTATCTCGCCCCGCCGGCACCGCAGGCGGATCTCCAGGCCGATCTGCTGCGCCGCGGGATCGTCTCTCGCGGGGTGTACGCGGCGACGGCCCTGGAGGACCCGAAGATACTGTCCCGCACCTGGAAGATGGTGGAACTCGGTGAGCAGGCGCGGGTGTTGCCGTCCGTGCCCCTCAAGCTGCTGGTGGTCGACGGGTGCCGGGCGATGCTGCCGCTGACCGCCTCGGCGGCGGGCGGCTACTGCGCCGTCGTGGTGTGGCACTCGGCGGTCACCGAAGCCCTGCAGAAGCTCTTCGAAATGGCCTGGCAGCAGGCGACACCGCTCGGCCAGCCGACCGGCGACGGTGAACTCCTGGAAAGCGAGCGGACGTTGATCCGGCTGCTGGCGGCCGGGATGAAGGACGAGGCGGTGGCCCGCCATCTGGGAGTGAGCCTGCGAACCCTGCGGCGGCGGGTGAGTGAACTGCAGGACCGGCTGGGGGCGGCGAGCAGGTTCCAACTGGGGGTACGGGCTGCCCAACGCGGCTGGGTGTAAGGGCCGCAACAGGCCCCGCCGTTCGGGCCCCTGCGAGGCGAAGGGCCGCGCCCTGGTCGGGAGCACGGCCCCGCCTCCGTCGACTGCCGTGGCCGAAGGGTGCATTGGCACGCCCTGGCCACAGGAATCCCTTGAAGCGCCTTCCGCACACCGCTCACTCTGTTCCATGGCTTCCGCCCACCAGGCCGGAAGCCTTTGCAGAGTTCAGGGGAGGAAGTCCACACATGCGAAGACTCCACGCCCTCTGGGCCGTGGCAGGAGCGGCCGCACTGCTTGCGGGGGCCATCACCCCGGCGATGGCCGGCCCCGAGTCCCCGGTCACCGATCCGGGTGCCACGCCCGTGCCCAGCGTCACCACACCAGGCGCCACCGGCACCCGGACCGTCACCCTTCTCACCGGCGACACCGTGTCGATCACCGCGGGGGCGGACGGCAAGAACGCCGTCGACGTCCGGCGCGGCAAGGGCCGGGAGGCCGCCACCTTTCTGTCCAGCGAGCGCAAGGGCGAGATCAGCGTCATCCCCGCGGACGCCGTCCCGCTGCTCCGGGCGGGCCGCCTCGATCCGGCCCTCTTCAACATCACCCAGCTGGTGAAGCAGGGGTACGCCGACGCCAGGACCGGCACCACCCCGGTCATCGCCACCTACAGCAAGGGCAGCGAGACTCCGGACGGCGCGCGCCGCACGCTCGCGCTGCCCGGCATCGACGGCGCGGCGCTCAGCGCGAAGAAGTCCACCGCCTTCTGGTCGGACATCGCCCCCGCGCTCGGCACCGAAGCGACCTCGAAGGCCGCGCGGCAACTCGGCGACGGCATCGAGAAGATCTGGCTGGACGCCAAGGTGAAGGCGTCCCTCGACGTGAGCGTGCCGCAGATCGGCGCGCCCGAGGTGTGGCGGTCGGGGTACGACGGCAAGGGCGTCAAGGTCGCGGTCCTGGACACGGGCGTGGACACCGGGCACCCGGACCTCGCCGGGAAGGTCGCCGAGTCGCAGAGCTTCGTACCGGACCAGGCTGTGCAGGACGGTCACGGTCACGGCACGCATGTGGCGTCCACGATCGTCGGCTCGGGCGCGGCATCCGAGGGCAAACGCAAGGGAGTCGCGCCGGGCGCCGAGCTGCTGGTCGGCAAGGTGCTGGGCAACGACGGCCGGGGCCAGTCCTCGTGGATCATCGCGGGCATGGAGTGGGCGGCCCGCTCCGGCGCGAAGATCGTGTCGATGTCGCTGGGCGGTACGGCGTCGGGCCCCTCCGACGCGCTCAGCCAGAGCGTCGACGAGCTCTCCGCCTCCACGGGCACCCTCTTCGTCGTCGCGGCTGGCAACGCCGGCCCGTACGAGCAGACCATCGGCACTCCTGGCATCGCCGACTCGGCGCTGACGGTGGGCGCGGTCGACAAGGACGACAAGCTCGCCCCGTTCTCCAGTCGCGGCCCGCGCCTCGGCGACTCCGCGGTCAAGCCGGAGATCACCGCCCCGGGTGCGGCCATCACGGCGGCCCGCGCCTCGGGCACCTCCATGGGTACGCCGATCAACGCCAACTACACGACGGCGGGCGGCACTTCGATGGCGACGCCGCATGCCTCGGGCGCGGCGGCCCTGGTCGCGCAGGCCCATCCGGACTGGACGGGCCAGCAGATCAAGCAGTCCCTTGCCAGTACGGCGAAGACGAACGCCGACAACTCCGTGTTCGAGCAGGGCGACGGCAGGGTCGACGCCGTACGGGCGGTCCGGCAGGGTGTCTTCGCGACACCAGCGCTGAGCCTCGGCAGGTTCGAGGACGGTGACGCCGGGGTCGTCAGCAAGGACATCACGTACACCAACACCACTGATACGGCAGTGGAGTTGAAGGTCGCCTCCTCGCTCGCCGCGGCCGTCCCGGGCGACGGTACGGTGACGGTTCCGGCGAAGGCGACCGCCACGGTCCCGGTCGGCGTCGACCCCGGGAAGGAGGCCCAGGGCCGGCACACGGGCCATGTCACGGCGACGGCCGACGGCATCCAGGTCACCACGGCCGTCGGCTTCGAGAAGGCGCCGAAGACGTACGACCTCAAGGTCTCGCTCCTGGGCCGCGACGGCAAGCCGCCCACCGGGGGCTCGATCTACACGCTCATGGAGCTGAACGGCGCCTATCCCGACGAGTACGGCTTCCTCGGCACCGGCTGGACCTGGCAGGTGCCGGCCGGCACCTACTCCATGTCGACCTGGATCCCGGACCGCGACGCGGGTGGGGTGGCCGTCGGCACGTCCGTCGTCATCAGCCCCGAGATCAAGGTCGGCAAGGACACCGAGGTCGTCCTGGACGCCCGCAAGGCGGTGGAGATCAAGCAGAAGACCAAGCAGGACTCCGAGTTCCAGGGCTTCAGCACCAACGTGCACCGCGAGGGGCCGGGCGGCGGCTGGGGCCTCACCTACAGCCAGGGCTTCTGGACCGACCACGTCTATGTGACGCCGACCGAGAAGGTCACCGAGGGGACCCTGGAGTTCTCCGCCAAGTTCCGGCTCTACGCGAAGGAGTTGACGGCGAGCGTCACCAGTCCCGAGAAGGTCGAGCTGTCCTCGCTCTACTACTCCCAGACCTACAACGACTTCCCGTTGAAGATCAGCGGTGACCGCAAGGTCCAGGCGGTGGACGCGGGCGGCGGCACCGAGGCCGACTTCGCGGGTCTCGACGTCAAGGGCAAGGTCGCGGTGGTCAGGGTCGGCGCCGCGGACCGCGCACAGAGCGCCCTGGACAACGCGACCAAGGCCGGGGCCGGTTACCTCATCGTGTACCGCGACAAGCCCGGCTTCTGGATCGAGGCCGTGGACCGCGCGACCACCGTCCCGCTGATGATCGCCACCGGCGAGGAGGGCGCCAAGCTCACCGGCCTCCTGCAGTCCGGCAAGCAGACGGGCAAGAAGGTCACACTGAAGCTGGGCGGCACGCCGGTCAGTCCGTACGTCTACAACCTGCTCGCCGCGCAGAGCGGATCCGTCTCCGGGAACCAGACGTACACCCTGGACAGGTCCAACACGGTGAAGCGGCCTGCCCGTTACCACGGAGCCACGGCCGGCGAGATCGGCGCGGACGCCCTGTACACCTTCCGCCCCTGGCAGCTCTTCGGCATCGAGAGCAGCAAGTACATGCAGCTGGGCACGGAACGCGACGAGTACTACTACGTCGACCCCGACACCCGCACCTGGCACGTCGTCCACCCCAACTGGAATGCGTTCAGGGGCCAGTGGAGCCCGCTGCACACCTTCAGCAGGCCGGCCACCGAGCCCGCCGAGAACTGGCTGCGCCAGGTGATCCGCCCCGGAACCAGCGAGGAGTACGGCCTCTCCGTACGCGAAGGCGACAAACTCACGCTCTCGGTGGCGGAGTTGACCGACTCCACGCCGGGCCACTACGGATACATCGACGGCACCGACAGCACCGCGAAGGGCAAGCTCTACGCGGACGGGCAACTGGTCGGCGACTCGACGCTCGGCGGGTACGGCGTCTTCAACGTGGCCCCGGACAAGGCCTCGTACCGCTTCGAGCTGGACGTGCAGCGCCGGGCGGCCTGGGCGAAGTACTCCACGAACACGCACACCGAGTGGACCTTCGCCTCGGCGCACACCGACGCCAAGACCGCGCTGCCGCTGCTCACTGTCGGCATCGCCCCCAAGGGCCTCGACCTCCTCAACCGGGGCAGGAACGACCGGGAGTTGGAGATCGGACTGCCGGTCGCGAACCAGCTGGGAAGCGTCCGGGCGAAGACGCTCAAGGCGTGGGCCTCCTACGACGACGGCGCGTCCTGGAAGGAGGTGAAGGTCAAGAACGGCCAGGCGCGGTTCAGGCCGGCGAAGGGCGCCGAGTCGGTGTCGCTGCGCGTGCGGGCCACGGACCGGGACGGCAACGGGATCGACCAGACCGTACTGCGGGCCTTCGGCCTGAAGTAGCCGCCTGCCGACACATCGCGTCGGCCCGGAACAGCCACTCGCCCATCGCGTCGGCCCGGGGCAGCCACTCGCCCGGCGCGGTCGGACCGAAGCGGCCGCCGGCCCGGCGCGGTGTATCAGCCTTGACAAAGATCCTCTACCGTGCCGGGCCATGGTGAACACGGCATACGACACGGCACGACAGACCTCCGCCGCGAGCCCCTGGGCCGCGGTGGGGGTCTCCGCCTTCGACGAGCTGGTGTACCAGTCGATCCTCAACCAGCCCGACGCCGGTGCGGCCGGCTGGGCGCTGCTCACGGGTGGCCCGCCGACGCGGGTGCGCGAGTCCTGCAACCGGTTGCTGACGCTCGGACTTCTCCAACCCCCGGACTCCATGGGCGGGTTACGCGCGGTCGACCCACGGGTGGGGATCCGCGCGCTGATCCGGCGGCGCGAGACGGAGTCCGAACTGCTCGCCGCCACCGCCGAGGAGATGGCCACCGCCTACGAGGCCGGGCTGCTGCGCGAGGAACCCGCCCGGCTGGTCGAGGTCGTCTCCGGCGAGGGCGCCAACGCGGCGCGCCTGGAGGAGCTGTACGCACGCGCCGAGCACGAGGTGTGTCTCTTCGACACTCCCCCGTATCTCGCCCCGCGCACCCCGCAGTTGGACCTCCAGGCCGATCTGCTCAGCCGCGGGGTCGTCTATCGCGCGGTCTACGCGGCGACCGCCCTGGAGGACCCGGACGTACTGACGCACGCCTGGAAGATGGTCGAACTCGGCGAGCAGGCCCGGGTGTTGCCCTCGGTACCGGTCAAGATGCTGCTGGTCGACGGGCGTCGGGCGATGCTCCCGCTGACCGCCTCCGAGACGGGCGGCTACTGCGCCGTCGTGGTACGGCACTCGGCGGTGACCGAGGCCCTGCAGAAGCTCTTCGACCTGGCCTGGCAGCAGGCGACCCCGCTCGGGCGGACAGCCGGGAGCGGTGAACTCCCCGAGGGCGAGCGGGTGTTGATCAGGCTGCTGGCGGCCGGCATGAAGGACGAGGCGGTGGCCCGCCATCTGGGCGTCAGCCTCAGAACCCTGCGGCGCCGGGTGAGCGAACTCCAGGAACGGCTGGGCGCGGCAAGCAGGTTCCAGCTGGGGGTACGGGCCGCTCAGCGGGGCTGGGTGTAACCCCCTCCTCCCCCCGAGGCACCTCTCGCACACGACACGGCAAAGGGCCGCACCCCCGCCTTGGGGAGTGCGGCCCTCAACTGCCGTACTGGACCGCGTACTTGCGGCTTCCGCCTACTTGCGGATCAGGCTGCGCAGCACGTACTGCAGGATGCCGCCGTTGCGGTAGTAGTCGGCCTCACCGGGGGTGTCGATGCGGACGACCGCGTCGAACTCCACACCCGTGTCGGTGGTGACCTTGACCGTACGGGGGGTGGTGCCGTCGTTCAGCTCGGTGATGCCGGCGATGGAGAAGGCCTCCTCGCCGGTCAGGCCGAGGGACTCGGCGGACTGGCCCTCCGGGTACTGCAGCGGGATGACGCCCATGCCGATGAGGTTGGAGCGGTGGATGCGCTCGTACGACTCGGCGACGACGGCCTTGACGCCCAGGAGCGCGGTGCCCTTGGCCGCCCAGTCGCGCGACGAACCGGAGCCGTACTCCTTGCCGGCCAGGATGACCAGCGGGGTGCCCTGCTCGATGTAGTTGCGCGAGGCGTCGTAGATGAAGGAGACCGGGCCGCCGTCGACGGTGAAGTCGCGGGTGTAGCCGCCCTCGGTGCCCGGCGCGATCTGGTTGCGCAGGCGGATGTTGGCGAAGGTGCCGCGGATCATGACCTCGTGGTTGCCCCGGCGCGAGCCGTAGGAGTTGAAGTCACGCCGCTCGATGCCGTGCTCGGTGAGGTACTTGCCGGCAGGGGTGTCGGCCTTGATGGCGCCGGCGGGCGAGATGTGGTCCGTCGTCACCGAGTCGCCCAGCTTGGCGAGGACGCGCGCTCCAGTGATGTCGGAGACCGGGGTGGTCTCCATCGTCATGCCCTCGAAGTACGGGGGCTTGCGCACGTAGGTGGACTGCGGGTCCCACTCGAAGGTGTTGCCGGTCGGGATCGGCAGCGCCTGCCACTGGGCGTCGCCCGCGAAGACGTCCTGGTAGGACTTGTTGAACATGTCCTCGCCGATGGCGTTCGCCACGACGTCGTTGACCTCGGCCTCGGTCGGCCAGATGTCGGTCAGGAAGACCGGCTTGCCCTCCTGGTCGACACCGAGCGCGTCGCGCGTGATGTCCACCTTCATGGAGCCCGCGAGGGCGTACGCGACGACCAGCGGCGGGGACGCCAGGTAGTTCATCTTGACGTCGGGGTTGATCCGGCCCTCGAAGTTGCGGTTGCCGGAGAGCACCGAGGTCACGGCCAGGTCGTGGTCGTTGACGGCCTTGGAGACCTCCTCCGGCAGCGGGCCGGAGTTGCCGATGCAGGTGGTGCAGCCGTAGCCGACGAGGTTGAAGCCGACCTTGTCGAGGTAGGGGGTGAGCCCCGCCTTGTCGAAGTAGTCGGTGACGACCTTGGAGCCCGGGGCGAGGGTGGTCTTGACCCACGGCTTGCGGGTCAGACCCTTCTCGACCGCCTTCTTGGCCACCAGCGCGGCGGCGACCATGACGTACGGGTTCGAGGTGTTGGTGCAGGAGGTGATGGCCGCGACCGTCACCGCACCGTGGTCGATCTCGTACGTGGAGCCGTCGGCGGCGGTCACGGTGACCGGGTTGGACGGGGCGCCGTTGGGGTGGTTGGCCGGGGCGTCGGAGGCCGGGAAGGACTCCTTGCCGGCCTCGTCGGCGGTGTCGACGTAGTTGCGGACGTCGCTCTTGAACTGCTCGGCGGCGTTCGCGAGGACGATCCGGTCCTGCGGGCGCTTGGGACCGGCGATCGACGGGACGACCGTGGAGAGGTCCAGCTCCAGCTTCTCGGAGAAGTCGGGCTCGGCGGCCGGGTCGAGCCAGAGGCCCTGCTCCTTGGCGTACGCCTCGACGAGGGCGACCTGCTGCTCGCTGCGGCCGGTCAGCTTCAGGTACTTCAGCGTCTCGCCGTCGATCGGGAAGATCGCGGCGGTGGAGCCGAACTCCGGAGACATGTTGCCGATGGTGGCGCGGTTGGCGAGGCTCGTGGCCGCCACACCCTCGCCGTAGAACTCGACGAACTTGCCGACGACACCGTGCTTGCGGAGCATCTCGGTGATGGTCAGCACGAGGTCGGTGGCGGTGGTGCCGGGGGTCAGCTCACCGGTGAGCTTGAAGCCGACGACGCGCGGGATGAGCATCGAGACCGGCTGGCCGAGCATCGCGGCCTCGGCCTCGATACCGCCGACGCCCCAGCCCAGTACGCCCAGGCCGTTGACCATGGTGGTGTGCGAGTCCGTACCGACGAGGGTGTCGGGGTACGCCTGCCCGTTGCGGACCATGACGGTCCGGGCCAGGTGCTCGATGTTCACCTGGTGGACGATGCCGGTGCCCGGCGGGACAACCTTGAACTCGTCGAAGGCGGTCTGGCCCCAGCGCAGGAACTGGTAGCGCTCGCGGTTGCGGCCGTACTCCAGCTCGACGTTCTGGGCGAACGCCTCGTTGGTGCCGAACTTGTCGGCGATGACGGAGTGGTCGATGACCAGCTCGGCGGGGGCCAGCGGGTTGATCTTCGCCGCGTCGCCGCCGAGCTCCTTCACGGCCTCGCGCATGGTCGCGAGGTCCACGACACAGGGCACACCGGTGAAGTCCTGCATGATCACGCGGGCCGGCGTGAACTGGATCTCCTGGCTGGGCTGGGCCTGCGAGTCCCAGCCGCCAAGAGCACGGATGTGGTCGGCGGTGATGTTCGCGCCGTCCTCGGTACGGAGCAGGTTCTCCAGCAGGACCTTGAGGCTGTACGGAAGGCGGGCCGAGCCTTCCACCTTGTCCAGCCGGAAGATCTCGTACGACTCGTCGCCCACGCTGAGCGTGCTACGGGCGTCGAAGCTGTTCGCCGACACGACAGTCTCCTTCATTCATGTGCGCGTACCACCGCATCCTGCCGCCACGCCCTCTTGGCCGATCCGCTAAGGTAAGGCTAAGTTAGGTAACCCTTACCGGTCCGGGCGGCTGCGGCACGCCTCGGCAGATATCTCGATGTCGAGATAACTCTAGTACATGACCGCTGGGCGGTCATGCCCGGAGGGTGTGTCCTGTTGCACTGGAACGCCCGCCGACCTGCTCCGGAAGCCATCTCAAGACGGCCGAAACCGTGCCGCGGGGCGGCGGCGATCACGGGTACGGAGCTATCCCCGACGCGGACCGGGACCCGATTGGGGCCCGAACCGGGCCCGGAGGCAAGCGCGTTCGGCGTATCGACCGGCATCCGGGGTACCCGGCGACGGACGACAAGGAGGCACGCATGCCCCTCACATTCCGCAAGAGCTTCCGGATCCTGCCGGGAGTACGGCTGAACATCAACCGTCGCTCGTGGTCCATCACCAGCGGCGGCAAGAACGGACCGCGGCGCACACACAGCAGCACGGGCCGCCGGACCACCTCGATGGATCTGCCGGGCCCCTTCGGCTGGCGACGCACCACGACCAAGCGCCCCAAGCGCGGCTGAGGGACCGTCACCCACTCGGACCCCCCGAGATGCCCCATCTCATATCTGAGATAGCCTGCCGCCATGGCAGACGACTACCTCGTACGCATCGGCAAGCTCATCCGTGACGCCCGTCAGCACCGGGGCTGGACACAGACGCAGCTGGCCGAGGCGCTCGGCACCAGTCAGAGTGCGGTGAACCGCATCGAACGCGGCAACCAAAACATCAGCCTTGAGATGATCGCCCGAATCGGTGAAGCGCTGGACAGTGAGATCGTCTCGCTCGGCTATGCGGGTCCGATGCATCTGCGGGTGGTCGGCGGACGCCGGCTCTCCGGCTCCATCGACGTGAAGACCAGCAAGAACGCGTGCGTGGCGCTGCTCTGCGCGACGCTCCTGAACCGGGGCCGCACAGTGCTGCGCCGCGTCGCGCGCATCGAGGAGGTGTACCGCCTTCTGGAGGTGCTCGGCTCCATCGGCGTACGCACCCGGTGGATCAACGGTGGCGTCGACCTGGAGATCGTGCCGCCGGCCGAGCTGGACATGGGGGCGATGGACGCGGCGGCCGCGCGTCGCACCCGCTCGATCATCATGTTCCTCGGCCCGCTGCTGCACCGTATGGACAGCTTCACGCTGCCGTACGCGGGCGGCTGCGACCTCGGCACGCGGACGATCGAGCCGCACATGATCGCGCTGCGCCGGTTCGGCCTGGACATCGCGGCCACCGAGGGTCTCTACCACGCGCAGGTGGACCGCAAGGTGACTCCGGGGCGCCCCATCGTGCTGACCGAGCGCGGCGACACGGTGACCGAGAACGCGCTGCTCGCGGCCGCGCGGCACGACGGCACGACCGTCATCCGCAACGCCTCGTCCAACTACATGGTCCAGGACCTCTGCTTCTTCCTGGAGGCACTGGGCGTACGCGTCGAGGGCATCGGCACCACCACGCTCACCGTGCACGGCGTGCCGAACATCGACGTGGACGTCGACTACTCCCCCTCCGAGGACCCGGTCGAGGCGATGAGCCTGCTGGCCGCGGCGGTCGTCACGGAGTCCGAGCTGACCGTGCGCCGGGTGCCGATCGAGTTCCTGGAGATCGAGCTCGCGGTCCTGGAGGAGATGGGCCTCGACCACGACCGTACGCCGGAGTACTTCGCGGACAACGGCCGTACGCGCCTGGTGGACCTGACCGTCCGGCCCTCCAAGCTGGAGGCGCCGATCGACAAGATCCACCCGATGCCGTTCCCGGGCCTGAACATCGACAACGTCCCCTTCTTCGCGGCCATCGCGGCCTCGGCGCAGGGCAAGACCCTGATCCACGACTGGGTCTACGACAACCGCGCGATCTACCTCACGGACCTGAACCGCCTCGGCGGCCGCCTCCAGCTCCTCGACCCGCACCGCGTGCTGGTCGAGGGCCCGACCCGCTGGCGCGCCGCCGAGATGATGTGCCCGCCCGCCCTGCGCCCCGCCGTCGTCGTCCTGCTGGCGATGATGGCGGCCGAGGGCACGTCCGTCCTGCGGAACGTGTACGTCATCAACCGCGGCTACGAGGACCTGGCCGAGCGGCTCAACTCGGTGGGCGCACAGATCGAGACCTTCCGGGACATTTGATACGCGGATGCCGCCGCACCCTGCCCGACCTGCGATGAAGCTGGTCGGGGAGGGGGCACGGCGGCATCTGTGGGACTTCTCCGGGACGGTGTGCACCAGCGAGGCGATGGGCGAGATGGGTCTCGGCCCAGGTCTCTCGGCTGCCGGTGAACCGCCGCGGGGGTTGCCTCAGCGGCGCGGTGCCGGTGGGCGGCGGGTCGTGGACGGGGGCAGGAGCGGAGCTCCTGATTCGGTGCGTTTGTGGGCCGCCTCCGTGATCGCCGGGTCTGCCGCCGCCGACGTGAAGCCGTGGCGATGGGCCTCCGCCGCCGTTTCGTAGAGTTCGTCCGCCGCACGCAGCCGCGCCTCCACACCGCGGCGGCGCTGCTCGGCGCGGTCGCCCGCCGAGTCGACCCAGGCGCGTGCGGCCACCAACCGGGCGTGCGCGGAGGCGAGTTCGCTTCCACGGTCCTGGCGGCGTTCGAGCGCCGAGCGGAAACTGTCGACGTACGGGTGCTCGCGCAGCAGCCCTGCCAGGAAGCCGATGCCGCCGGAGAGCAGCAGGAGCGAGATGAACATCCAGTAGACCGTTTCCGGCTGGAGGTCCATGCGGTCCACCAGGGACGGAACCGCGCCCGTGTCCGCGCCCTCGAACGCGCCGGCCTCACCCGTGGCCGCCTCGACCGGCGGCTCGGCCAGGATCGACTTCGCGCGCAGGATGCCCAGGGCGACCGTGCAGGCCGCCCAGAAGCCGAGGAACAGCAGGGCCGCGGGTCCGGCCGGGCGACTGGCGCCCGTCGCGCCGCGCTCCCGCATCGCGCGACCGACGATATGTGGCACCGCCAGCATGAGTATGCCCACGGAGATCGCCAGCGTCGCGTTGAGCGCACGGGAACTGGACGTGCCCACGCCGTGGAGCGGTTCGAACGCCACCCAGTAGATGGGCACTTCGACCGCGAAGACCAGGGCGAGCATGAACAGGACCAGCTTGTCCGGCATCGCGGCCCTGGCCCGCAGCCCCTCCCAGCCCTCGACGGACGCGGCGACCGCGCCCTGCGCGGGCGTGGGTATCGCGGTCTGGCGCGGGTCGGCCGGTACGGGGTTGAGGGACTGGTATCCGTCGTCGGGGTCGGCCGGCGTCGACGGCGGGTCGAGGTCGCCCGCCGGGGTGGTGCGGTCCGGGGCGTCCGGCCGCGCTCCGCCGCCCGCCGCCGCCCGTTCGAAGCGTTCACGGACCGCGTCGCGCAGCCGCTGCCAGCGCATCGACCGGTGGGCGAGCAGGTCGAGCTGCTCGCGGGCGCGGCGCACGTCGTGCTCCGCCTCGACGAGCCGGGTCTGGGCGAGGGTGACCCCCGCCTCCTCCCGCACGATCCGGTTGCGGGCCTCCGCGTCCTCCCGCGAGGCCCGGGTCTCCTGGTCGGCGGCCTCCTCCTCGGTCAGTTCCCGCACGAGGCCGCGGCGGGCGGCCAGTTCGGCCGCGTACGGCGGCAGGATGCCGCTGGACAGCACGACGACGTCGAGGGCCTTGCCGCCACCGTCCTCCCTGCCCTGCTCCTCCGCCTTTTTCAGGAGCCGTCGCTGCGCACGGTCACTCAGGACCAGTGGTGTGCGCCGCAGGTCGGTCCGGGGCTGCCGGCCGAACGCCGCGAAGACCCGGCGCGGCGAGCCATCCTCGCGACGCCGTGCGCGGTCGGCCAGGGAACGCCGCGGGGCGGGCTCGTCGGGTCGGTTACTCGTCGTCGTGATGGACATGTGCCTTCGCCCGTGTCGTGAGGATGTCGGTCCAGAACTGGTCGAAGCCCTCGTAGGTGGAAGGCTTGCGGGTCGGGTTCTTGCCGTAGCCGACCGTGTAGAGATCCATCCCCTTCAGCGCGGGGAGTTTCCGGCCGGCCAGGAGCTTGTCGACCGCCCTGGTGCGCTCGGCCCTGGTCGCCAGAGGTTCCCTGGAGAGCCGGTACTCCGGGTCGGCCTGTTCGAAGTCGCTGACCGCGAGGACGGCCAGGTCCCCGCCCGTGTCGCCCTGTGTCTCGCGCAGGGTCTGGGCGATGCGGCCGAGCGCGCCGAGCACGTCCGAACCGTTCTGCTTCCGAGCGCAGTTGAGCATCTCGATCGACGCGCCGGCCGCGCTGTTGCGTGCGCGCTGCCGCAGTACCTCCCGGTCGTCGGTGCTCGTCCGCGGCTCCGGATCGAGGTCGACCGGCGAGTGACGGCACGACGAGTTCCAGGAGGAGGCCGTCACGGGAGCGTAGGCGAGTGAGGAGCAGTGGCGCTCGTCCAGGAACGGGAGGAGCGTCTCCTGGAGCTTCTTCTTGACGTCGACGCCGGTCTCGTCGCTGGTCCCGGAACCGGAGCCGTCCACAACGAGGCCGCAGGACACCTTCGCGGTGCCCTTGTCGTCGGAACTCCAGGGCGTACCCGAACAGCCCGCGAGGCCCAGTGTCAGCGCGGCGACCAGCGCTGTACAGGTGCGCACCGGAGCACGGTGCCCGCGCACCGGGCCGGCGGCCCGAGGTCTGCGCACGGGAAGGAGTGCGTTCATGTGACTCGCTTTCACAGCAGTGGTGGAGCGGTGGTGGGGCAGTGGTGGGGTGAATCGATGACATGTGACCCGCCGCAGACGGGCAGGTGCCCGAACACGTCTGATGGATCGATGGACCGATGGGCAGTGGGCCAACTGGCCAACTGGCCAACTGGCCAACTGGCCAACGGATCGACGGGCCAACGGATCAACGGGTCAATGGACTAGGCCGCAGGCCGGCCCGCCCGAGCGTGTCCCCCGTCCAGCACCCTCAGTGCCGTCGTCAGCACCGACGTGGCTTCGGGGGCCGCGGTGAGCCAGGAGTCGGGGTCGTGCCAGTCGGCGTCAAGGGAGATCTCGCCCGGCAGCCAGTCCTGTGGGCGCGTCCGCGGGGTCTCGTCCCCGGCGGACTGCCGCTGCCACACGGCGTCCCAGTAGTGCGCCAGCCGCAGGTTCGCCCCGCCGGCGATCGACTCCGCGCGGGTGCGGCACAGTGCCGCGGCCGTGCGCCATTCGGCGACCGAGCGGCCCCATCGGTCGAGCAGTGCGGGCGAGGGGCTGCGGCGCACCTCGTACTGGGTGACCACCGCGACGGCGCCGGAGTGGATGACGACCGCGAGGGCGTGCCGGTCCTCGATCAGCCGGCCGCGCAACTCGATGGCCGCGCGCTCCGCGATCAGCCGTACCTCCTGGACGTACGGGGTGATCAGTTCGGACGAATCCGGGTCGTACGCGGCGACCGTCGTCGGCAGCCGGGCCGCGTCGAGCCGTCCGCGCAGGCGGCTGCGCACCGCGCTGCGGAGATCGAGCCCGCACTCACGCAGGCAGCGCGTGACGCTGTGTCTGGTGTCCATCAGTGGTCCCCCTATGTGCGTGTGCCTTCCCCATGGCACGGAAGCCCGGCTTTTCGTACGGTCCGCAGCTCGGCGGCGTGGAATGAGAAAGCCGGGACGAATGAGAGTAGCGGAATATGTGATGAGAAACATATATGAGGAGCGAAAAAATCCGCACTCGTACCGGAACCGGATACCGACCGCTTCCGGTCCGAATTCCGTCCGGTTCCGATCCGGAACGGAACCACATCGGGATTGCCTCGCGCGCGGGCCGGGGCGAATACTTTTCTCCCCGTACACAACGGAGGGAACACCTTGGGAACCACGGCACGGCTGGATATCAGCGGCACCCACCTGCCACTGCTGACCCTTGGGCCGGGGGCACGGCTCGGCGTCTGGGTGCAGGGCTGCGCGCTGGCCTGCCCGGGCTGTATGTCACGGCACACCTGGGACCCCGCGGGCGGCACGCGTGTTCCGGTGGCCGACCTGCTCGGGCTGTGGAGACAGGCCCTGGAGCGGGGCGCGTCGGGTCTGACCGTCAGCGGTGGGGAGCCGTGCGACCAGCCGGCCGGACTCGGCGCGTTCCTCAGGGGCGCGCACGAGCTGCGCCGCGCCCCGTCCGTACGGCCGGCGTCCGACGGCGGGGCGCCCGACCTGCTCGTCTACACCGGGTACGAGGAGGACGAACTCACCACCGAGCAGCGGGCGGCGCTCGGACCGGCGGACGCCGTGGTCACCGGCCGGTTCCGCGTCACCGAACCGACGGACCTCGTCTGGCGGGGCTCGGCCAACCAACGGATGTCCCCACGAACGGAGTTGGGCCGCCTTCGCTACGGCCCCCACCTCGCGCGCACCCGGGACCCGCGGGATGTCGGACTCCAGGTCGTGGTGGACCGGCGGACGCGGGACGGGACGTGGCCGGTGCGCTGGTTCGGCATTCCGCGCCCCGGCGACCTGACCGCCATGGAGCGGGAGGGGGCCCGCCGTGGACTGCCGCTCTCGGCGCCCAGCTGGCGCCCCTGACCTTTTGTCAGCAGTGCTCGGCGCCCCGCAGCACGGGGATCAGGGCAGGGGTACGGGTGACCAGGTGGACCGTCCAACGGGGATCCGCACGCAGTTCCTCCTCCACGGCCCAGCGCAGCCAGCGGGCGGCCCGCTCGGGCTGCAGACCGCCGCGTCCGGCACCGAGCACGGGGAAGCACAGGGACGACAACGGGGGTTCGTGCGCGTCCCGTTCACCGGCGGCCACGCGGAAGGCGGCGGAGACGGCTTCGACCACCGTGCTCTCGCACGCCTCGTAGCCGTTGCCGGTGCGCCGGGGCACCGCGACCGCCGCGTGCAGGACCCGGCGGACCCCGCGGCGTGCCAGCGCGCCCGGGCCGGTGGGGACGACCGTGCCGGGCGGCACCTGGAGGCCGCTGCGGCCGTGCCTGGCCATCCAGTCGCGCAGCTCACGGGCGAGAGGGTCGTCGATGACCGCGTTGGTCTCGTCCCGTGCGGCCGCCGCGCGGCGCAGCGCCCCGGAGACGGTGTTGCGGAAGATCTTCGACATCTCCAGATACGTGTTCTCGGACGAGACCAGGACGTCGATGTCGCGCAGCAGCTCGATGGGAGAAAGGTGCACCTGGATGTCCGGGTGGGCGGGAATCGCACCGGGGGTCTTGTCGTAGTGCACCGGTGGCCCGGTCATCCGGGCCGTTGCGTGCGGGACGTCCGAGGGGGTGGCCCCCGGGAGAGGGTTCCCCTCCGGGGGAGCGCCCGCGCCGGCCAGGCCCAGCACCGCGTCGGCCAGGCGGTCGATGACCTGGCGCTCCTGGCGGTGCCGGAAGCTCTCCGTGGTGACTCCGAACACCGCGGCCGCCGCCTTGCGCCGCTCGCCGGCTATCTGGGAGGCCGCGCCGACGAGCCCGAACGAATGGGCCGCCGCGCGCGCGAGTTCACCGACCGGCCCGGCGGCGGGAGGGTCCGCGGCCGGGTGACCGCCGGGCGGCGGCACGGAACCGTCGAGCCAGTGGACGGCCGCCCGCAACAGGCGTTCGATCCCCGCGGCGGGCTCCTCCGGACCGGTGGGCAGGCCGGCGGCGGACGCCGCGGCGGCAAGACCGGGGTGCGATATCTGCCGTACCCGGGAGAGGCCGACCTTGCGCAGGGCACGCAGTTCGACGACGAGTTGGTGGTGCGGGGGAAGTTCCGAAGACTCTGCGGGGCCGTGTACCAGACGCATGCCAGCACGATAGGACCGCGTTCCCGGGGGCGGGGAGGGTTTCCGCGCGATCGGGCACAGTGCGGGCGGAAACCTGTCCGGCTCCGACACAGTCGATTATCTTTCGACTTTTTCTATAATTTTTTCACACCCTATCGCGAGGGTTGATTTTCTTTGATCGAGAAAAACCGGAAAGTGACAGATGATCGACGGGCGCGGCAGGGGTCATATTTTCGCGTAGTATCCGTCCACCTCCGGTGGAGGGACATTCCGGAGGCCGTACTTCAGCACCGGGCGGGGGAATTCACATGAGCACCGCGGAACCACTGGGGGACGACCCGGATACGGCGGGGAACGCCGTTCCGCCCACGGACCATTTCCCGGACGTCGAGTCCGACCCGGCGCGAGGCCGCGAGGCCCGGCCGCAGCTGCACGACCTTCCCGAGGAACTGCGCGGGCGCTTCGAGCGGCTCGCCGAACTCGGTACCGGACGCACCGGACGCACCGGTGAGCCAAGCCCTCAGCAGGCCGTGGTGCTGCGCGTCGTGGAACGCGAACCCAAGCTCCGGCCGGCGGGTGTCCCTCTCGTCTGGAAGGGCTACCACCACTTCTACGCACCCGACCCCCGGGTCCACGAGATCCTCGGCGACCCCGTCGACCAGCACGTCGTCCAGGTCCTCGACCGCGGCATCGCGACCGGAATGGTGTGGGAGGTCTGCCCCTCGGTGGGCGAGGTCACCCTCACCGAGTACCGCACACGCCACCAGGCACGGGAGGGTGCTCCACTGCCGACCGAGCACGTCCGGCGGGTGATCGAGCAGCTCCACCGGGCGCTGACCGCGCTGCACGGGCGCGGAATCGTGCACCGCGACGTCGCCCCGGACAACATCGTCGTCCGCGAAGGCCCGCACGAGGAGCCCGAGTTGGTGCTCGTCGACATCGGCGCCGCCGTGCAGTCGTCGGCGTCGTCGTCCCGCCCGGTGCGGCACTGGGCGGGCAAGCCGCTCTACCTCGCGCCGGAGGCCGCGGCCGTCGTCCAGACCGTCGCCCCGTCCGTCGACTGGTGGTCCATGGGCATGGTCGTCGCCGAACTCGCCCTCGGCACCCACCCGATCCGGTTGCGGGAGCGCAGTGTGGTCCTGAGACGGATCAGCACCGAGGACGTGGACCTGAGCGGCATCGCCGACCCCCGGCTGCGTGCCCTGTGCGAGGGGCTGCTCACCCGGTCCCTGAAGCACCGCTGGGGTGCCACGGAGGTCGGCCAGTGGATCGATCCGGACCGGGCAGACCCCGTACCGGTCACACGGGGTACCGCGCCCTCCCCCGCGATCGCCCCCGCGCCCGGCCCGCGCGTGCGGCCCTTCTCCTTCATGGGGCAGGACTACAGCGACCTGGAGGAACTCGCCGAGGCGCTCGACCGCCGCCATCCGGGCGCCGCGCGGCTGCTGTCCTCCGCGCCCCGGCGCAGGGAACTGGTCGAGTGGCTCGGCCAGTTCGTGCCGACCGGCCCCGCAGTCGGCCGCACCGCCCCCGCCGGTCCCGCCGACCCACTGGAGGACCTGCGCACCCGGCTGGCCGACGAGCCCGGCCCCGTCACCCTCGCCGAACTGCTGAACAGGCTCGGCCCCCATCTGCCCGTCACCTGGCACGGCATCAGCCTCGAAGGCGACCAACTGCCGGTCCCGGTCGACAGAGCGGTGGCCGGGGACCGGGACGCCCGCGACCTCGTCGAGGCGCTCCGCCACCCCGGACTCCTCACCGCCCTTGCCGTCCGTCCGGGCGGCGAACAGCTCGCCGCCACCGAGGAGCAGTGGCGGCGGCTGCGTGACGCCTGGGACGCGCAGACCGACGAACTCGCCCTGCGGCACCCCCGGCTGCGCAGGCGGGCCGTACGAGCGGCACTCGCCCGGGACACCTCCGTCGACGCCCGGCTGCTGCACCTGGCCCGGTTGCCCCAGACCGCCGGCGTCCTGAGCCGGAGAGCCCGCGCGGAGGCACGGCGGCTCGCCGTCGCCGTCCCCTGGTTCGAGCGGCTGCTCGACGAGGCCGACGAGCCGCTGCGCGCACTGGCCGCGGTGCGGCTCGCGCGCCTGGCCCAGGACGACGCGGGGCAGGCGTACGCGAATCTGGAGGAGCGCGGCCGGCAGGAGGCAGCCGCCGCCCTGGCCGCCGCGCGCGACGGACTCGACGTCGCGATGCGCCGACTCGACATGCTGCCGAACCTCGGCTGGGCGGTCCTGGGCGCCGTCCTGGTCTGCGCTCCGTGGGGCTTCGTCATTTCGTTCTCCGACGTCGCGAACCGGGCTCCCCAGTCCGCCGTCGTCACCGGCTGGCTGCTGGCGATGCCCGCCGCGTTCGTCGTGCACGCACTCGAACTGTGGATCGCGGTCCGCATCGGGCCACCGGGCTACCACCCCTCGCAGTCGCTGGCCGGACTCCTCATCGGCACCGCCGAACGGCCGAGCCGGTTCACTCTCGGCAGCCGCTGGGCACGGCTGGTCTCCACGGTGCTGATGGTGGTCCTGTTCTTCGGTGTCCTGCCGTACGTCCTGCTGTGGGCGCCGTGGCTGTGGCCCGTGGGAACGGTCGTCGCGCTCGCCGTGTGGACCGTGCGGCGCGACCGGGCCTGGCACCGGGAGCTGCGTCGGCAGCGGGCCGTCCAGGCCGCTGTCCGCGCCGGACGCACCCGGCCCGCCGTGGCGGGAGGGAGGACCGTATGAGCTCCGCGAACGGGCTCGCCGGCGTACAGGACGTATGGCCGACCTACGGGTACGACTACGGGTACGGCACACCTCCGGTCTCCACGCCCGTCTCCACGCCCGACGTCACGCCCGTCTCCACGCCCGACGTCACGAGCCAGCTCCCGCACATGTCGGTCCTCGACGTCTCCGACACCGTGGACAACTTCGCGCAGAGCCTGGTCCACGTACTTCAGGAACTGGTGGAACCGGCGGCCATCGCGCTCGGCGCCATGAGCGGCGCGCTGCTGGCCGGGCGAGCCGCCATGGCCGCCACCGGGGTACTCGCGCACGCGGCGGTCCGCGCCGCCGAGGAGCAGCGCTGTCTGCTGCGGCAGCAGGACATCTCCCGCGACGCCGCCCAGCAGTGGGAGAGCGCGGCGTTCGCCGCCACCCGTGTCAACGCCCGCCGCGCCGTCCTCGCGGGACGGCTCGCCCGGGCGTCACGCGGCACCCCGCCGGGCTCACCCCCACCGCCCGCCCCTGTACTGCCGCCGCCCGTCCGGCCGGAGGGCTGCCGTCTGGACGCCACCCGGGAAGCGGTGGCCGAGGCGGAACGGGCCGTCGAGCGGGCTCAGGCCGAGCTGGCGGCGTGGGAGTGCGCGACCGCGGTGGCCGACGTCGCGGACCCGCAGGACACCGCGTGGCAGGAGGTGCTCGCCCGGCAGCGGCGGACCGTGCGCCACCGGACCTCCGGCTCCACCCCGTCCACCCCGTCCACCGGGTCCGCGGAGAGGCCCGCGCGGCCCGCCCCCGTCGCCGGGGCCGGGGGACCCGGCGCGGACGAGGTGAACGCCGTCTCCACCGAACTGCTGACCGGCCTGCCCGCAGAGGCGACCGCCGAGGACACCGAACCCGTCGTCACCGCCCTGCACTACGCGCTGATATGCGCGCGGGCGGGTGACGGCAGCGGCGCCTCGGAACACGTGGAGGAGGCGCGCATCTTCGCCGCCGAGGCCGGCCGGCGCGTCCGACTCCGCGTCGAGGCACTGACCCAGGCGGCGGCCCAGCTCGACTTCCTCACCACCGAAGTGCCCTCGGACGTTGAGCCGAAGCCGCCCTCGGACGACGTCGTCGCGTTGCTGCGCAGGGCCGTCGAGGAGGGGCGTCCCCTCGGCGCGGCCGATCGCGACCGGGTGCGCGCGGCCGTGGACGAACGGCTCGAACACCTCGAACACCGCTGCCTCCAGCGCGGCACGGAGCAGCTGCTCGGCGCCCTGAGCGGCGGGGCGAGCGGCTGGCACGAGAGCGGGACCGGCGCCCGGTACACCGACCATGTGCCGCCGGGCTGGGAACCGGATCACTGGATCAGGGTCACCGTCCGCAGGGACGGCATCGATCTGGCGACGCACCGGGCCGGGCCGCCCTCGCCCCGGGACGCGGAACGCTGTGCGGAGACGAAGCGGTGGGCGGCCGACTTCGAACATGCGCTCGTGGACCTGGGGCTGGACTGCGACTTCCGCTTCACCTCGGAGGTCGTCGCACCGGGCACACCGGACGACGGGTCCGCGGCCGATTCTGGACCGTTCGAGCGTGAGCACCCGCGTTCCGGGCGGCGTGCCCAGGACGACCCGCGTCGCCGGCACGACGGGCCACGACACCGGCGGATCGACCCCCGGGGCGACCGCGAGGGCCGCGAAGACCGGCGATGAGCCGGACGCCGGTGTCCCTGCCCCTGCCCCTGCCCCTGCCCACGATTCCGGTGCCGCCGACCGGTGCCCACTCCACCGTCCAGAGAGGAACACGCAGTGAGTCTGTCCAGCGGATCGACGGAGAGCCGTCTCACCAAGCACGGAGAACCTCGCCACGCCGCCGCGAACCCTCAGCGGCCGACGCCCCCCTTCGTCGCCGAGATCCTCGGCACGCTCTCGGTGCACAGCCAGTTCGTGCTGCACGGCAACATCCGCGACCGGTACCTGGCGCAGCGCCGACGCGGCGGAGAACTGGTCGAGACCGATCGCAGCCTGCCCGAGTCGCTGTGGGACGGGCTGCGCCATCTCGGCTACGGCGCGCTGCTGAGCTACGACCAGATCACCGGCTTCGTCACCCTGGTCGGACCCGACCAGGACACCGTGGTCGAGTTGCTCAACGACGCGCTGCGCAGCCCGCGCAACGGACAGACCGGCGGCCGCACCCCCCAGCTCCTGGAGGCCGAACCGCTGCTGCGGGAGATCGTCACCGGGTTCCAGGAGCGCCGTACCGGGCAGCGCCGGGACGGACGGGAGGCCGAACCGCTGCGGCTGGCGCTGCTGATCGACTACTCCTCGCGGCTGAGCACCGACGTCACCCGGCTCAGCGACACCGAGAAGGACTTCTTTCTGGCCTGCGTCCAACTCGCCCAGCAGGCCGGGCCGTTGCCTCCCGCCGCCCACCTGCCGCCGCGCGACCCGGCGGGCGGCGGGGAACTGTTCAACCCGGTCATCTGGCTCGCGGACAGCGACCGCGACCTGCCGCACTGGCTGGTGAGCGGCTCCGAGCGCATCCGCGCGGTCGCGGTCCCCGGGCCGGACGCCGACGAGCGCGGGCGCATGGCCGAACTGCTGGCCTCGGAGCACCCGCCCGGCACGGCCGACGTCGAATCCGCGCCCCCGGACGGCACCGGAACCGAACAGGACGGGCCGTACGGACGGTCGCGGCTGGACCCGGTCACCGCGTTCGCCAAGGCGGCGGCCGGGCTGTCCCTGGACGCGATGCGGCAGAGCCACCGGCTCGCTCTGTCGCGGGGCATGCCGTTCGAGGCGATGCCGGACGCGGTACGCATCTACCGGCTCGGCGTGGAGAAGGACCCCTGGCGTTCCTGGGCGATCCGCGAGCGGATCGCCGGCGGTCGCAAGGCTCTCACCGACCGGGTGCGCGGCCAGGAGCCCGCGGTCACCATGACGCTCGACATCCTCAAGCGGGCGGCCCTCGGGCTGTCCGGCGCGCAGGCCACGTCCGCCGGGCACCGGCCGCGCGGAGTGCTCTTCTTCGCCGGTCCGACGGGAACGGGAAAGACCGAAATGGCCAAGACCGTCGCACAGTTGCTGTTCGACAGCGAGGAGGCCTACCTGAGGTTCGACATGAGCGAGTTCTCCGCCGCGCACGCCGCCGACCGGCTGGTGGGGGCGCCGCCCGGATACGTGGGCTACGAGGCGGGCGGTGAACTCACCCGTGCCGTACGCGCGGACCCCTTCCGGGTCATCCTCTTCGACGAGATCGAGAAGGCGCACCAAGGGGTGATGGACAAGTTCCTCCAGCTCCTGGAGGACGGCCGGCTCACCGACGGACAGGGCGTCACCACCTACTTCAGCGAATGCGTGCTCATCTTCACCTCCAATCTCGGGGTGCAGCACACCGACCCGAAGACCGAGAAGCGCGTGTGGGACGTACATCCCAAGGACGACTACTCCGACCTCGCGAAGAGGGTGAAGCAGAACATCCGCCATCACTTCGAGGCCGAGGTGGGACGTCCGGAGCTGATGAACCGCTTCGGCGGCAACGTGGTCGTGTTCGGCTTCATCACCGGGCCGCCGGCGGAAGAGGTCCTCGACCTGTCGCTCGACAACATCGCCGCCGCGCTGTGGGAGAGCCAGGACATCCGGCTGGAGATCAGCCCACGGGCCCGGGGGCAGCTCAGTAAGTACTGTCTGCGGGACCCGTACGCCGGAGGGCGGGGCATCGGCATGGCCCTGGAGACGCACCTGATCAATCCCCTGGCCCGCTCGATCTTCGAGATCCGCCCGCAGTCACTGCGCGGCACGCTCCGGGTGACCGACGTGACGGAGGATCAGGAGGACGGCTCCGTCGACCTGCGGGTCGAACACGACAGGGACCGTGGATGACCGACGAAGAGGACGACGACCCCTGGGATGAACTGACCCCCCGGCGTCCCGGCGAGGCCCCGTCAGCCGGGGCGGGGCCGCCGCCCCGGCTGGTGCGATGTGCGGGATGCGGGCGCAAGGTCCCTCCGCGTGTCGCGAGTTGTCCCGTCTGCGCGGCATCGATCGCGGACCAGGACCCCACCGAGGACGGCTCCGCGTCCGCGGCACTGCGGTTCTCCGGCGGTCTGGTGCAGGTGCGACTGCGCCCCGGGGACGTACGCCACCTCGGCCGGGACCGGGAGTGGGCGCCCATGACGGCCCGTGGGTTCGCCGACGAACTGTCGGTGTCCCGTCGTCACGCGGAAGTCTCCCTGCGACCGGACGGCACCCTGTGGGTGACGGAGTACCGGGACGGCACCACCCACGGCACCCGCGTCAACGGTGACTACCTGCTCCCGGCCGTGACACGGCAGTTGGCCGACGGTGACCGCCTCGTCCTGGGGCTCCATTCCGAGGCGACCGTGTCGCTGTGCGCTCCGGGCGAGGACCTGCCCGCCGAGGCGGGAGCCTGAGCGGACCCGCGTCAGCGTCCCGCCGTGGGCTCCGCGTCCGAGACCGTCGCACGGACCGGGCCCAGCAGCCGCCGGGCCTCGGCCGCTCCCTCCGGCGTACTCAGAGACACCGTGCGCTCGGGCACCGGCTCCAGCGGACACGTGCCGCAGCGGTCGCCGAACAACTGGAGTGCCTCGCGCGGCCGGTGGCGCTTGGACTGCCACAACAGCCCCTGTATGCCGGGGGCGTGCTCTCTGATCAGCCGTACCCAGTACCGGGTCTTGGCGTAGTCGTCCCGCTCCGCGTCGACGAGCCAGGAGTCCTGCCACACCGCGGCAAGTCCCTCCGCGCTCATCAGGTCCACGAGGGCGAGGTCGGTGGTGGTGCGCAGCACGGACAGACGGTATCTGCCCGCGAGTGCCATGGGGATGCGGCGCTGGGCCCACGGCCCGTCGAACCGCACCGACCGAAGGAGCACCTCGCTGAGCGCGGTGACGGGATCGAGTGCCGCGTACAGGTAGGGGAACGGGTCCTGTTCGGTGGCTCCGAAGCGGTCGCCGTCGAAGAAGGCGTGCTGGCGGCTGGGGTTGAACGAGTCGGGCGGGCGTGTCTCGCGGTGGCAGCGGTACAGCTCCGTGCCGACGGGCAGCACACGGACCAGAGGCTCCATGCGGGCCCCCTCGGGCGGGGCGTGGCCGGCCATCAGTCGTCCTCCAGGAGGGCGCGGGCGGCGGCGAGAACCCGATCGTCCGGCACCACATCCAGCAGCTCGGCCGGAACGCCGTCCAGCCATTCGTTGTCTCCCAGCCACCAGTCGGCGGCGCCCCACGGGTCCTGGCCGGCGAGCAGCAGCCGGTTCACCTCGCGCACCACCGGACGCAGCTCACCGGTGGCGGGTACGAACTGGAACTCCGGGTAGCGGTCACCGAGTTCGGGGTCGTGCAACCGGATCAGGTCGTCGGCCGCCGCGTCCGTCACGGCCGCGATCACCGTGTCCGCGCCCCGCGCCGGGGCGTGCAGCAGCCGCTGCCGGGTGGTGTCCAGGACCTCCTCGGCCGTCGGTGGCGGGCCCGCCAGGAAGCCGAGCAGGTCACCGAGGCGGTCCCGGTCGACGACGACACCGCCGCCCGGGTCGCGTTCGGCGTACCGCACGCCGTCGCGCAGCGCCGCACCGACCGGGTGGTGCTCGGGCATCACATGCAGCATCCGGCCCACTTCCCGTGCGGCACGCCGGGTGGGGCCGCGGCCGACGGCGTCGCCGAGCTCGGTGACCCGGCGCAGCAACTGGGCCCGCTCGTCCGAGCCCAGTTCGGCGAGCGTCTGGGCCCAGTGTCGGTGCAGCAGGGCGATCAGCTGGTCGGGGGTCATCGGGCCGGGTCCTTCCTGGGAGGTTCGGGGGCGGGATTTCCCTGATGGATGAAGGCGGCCCAGTTCTGGAGTTCGCCGATGTCCTGTTGCGCGAGGAACGGGTCCAGCATGTCCAGCCCCGTGACGGGACGGCGGTGTTCGGTGGGGGTGAGGGCGTGGCGCTGCGTGGCCCGCAGGGCGTCGGGCGGGGCGAGACCGGCGTTCAGATGGTGGTGCAGGACCGTCATCAGGGCCGGGGTGACACCGTCCGACACGGCCCAGCGGGAGCCGATGACATCCGTGGCCAGCCGGTGCACGAGGGCGGTGGTGAGGGTCAGGGCCTCGTCGTGGTCCGCCTCGCTCACGTCGGTCTCGCACGCGCTGAGCACCACGAGGGGGCCGCTGCGGTCCCCGGCCGACGGGGCGTCCAGCAGGGTGGTCACGGTGAGATGGCCGGTCTCGGGGGGAGCACCCTCCTCGTACCACAGGTGCAGCGCGGAGCGGGTGGGGTCGGTGCCGGCGGTCCCATGGCACGCCAGGTGCACCATCGCGGCACGGGCGGCCGAGCCGTACGGCTCGGCGCCGAGCACCCTCAGGACGGCGGCCGGCGTGGGGAGACCGGGGCCGGTCACGGTGTCGTCGCCCTGCAGGACGCGGGCGTCGCCGTAGTACGCCCGGCTCAGCGCCTGGATCTCGTCCTCGGCGTAGTACAGGTCCCTGGGCTCCGCGACCAGCACCTGCCCGCCTTCGATCGGCAGCCTCGACCGCCGTGTCCCATGGACCAGTTCGGAACCGGACGCGGCGAAGGTCACGACCGCGAGTTCACAGAGGTGGGCGGTCGAGGGGACGTCGGCCTTCTGCCCGCCGTCGTCGGAGTCCTCCCGCGGCAGCGGCAGTCGCGCGGCCTGCCACGGTACGGCGCCCAGGTCGCCGCAGGGCACGATCACCAGCCGGACCGGTTCGGGGGACTCGTCGGCGCCGTCCGGCCGCAGCCCGCTCTCGGCCAGCGCGCGCTGCCACAGGCCCAGTGCGTCCAGTACCGGTCCCATGACCGACGCGCCCGCCCAGTCGCACAACCGGTCCAGGGACCGCTGCCACCTGCTCACCGCGCGGCGGACCGCGGGAATCGCGTCGATGTCGGTGGTGTCCGCGCCCCGGCTGCGGCGCAGTTCGACCCCGGCCCGCACGAACTCTTCCAGCGGCCCACGGTCCGCGGTCGACAGGCCCGGCAACTCCACCACCCGCACTCCGAGTCCGGGCCGCACCAGCAGCGCGGCGCCCGTCTCGGCGTCGGTGCCCGGCACGAGATAGACCAACGCGTCGGCCCGGCAGCGGACCAGCGTCGCGCCGAGAACCGGCGTGGGCGGCGGCCCCGATGCCGCGCTCGCGGCACCCGGGGCCGTGCGCACCAGCTCCAACGCCTCTCGGCGCAGCGCGCTGGGCAGCCGCGGCACTCCCGTCGCGTCCGGATGGAGCACCTCGTCGAGGACCGCGGGTCCGGCGGCGCCGGTGGTCACCGTGGCCTGCCGCCACGCCGCCGCCGTCTCATAGGCGCCGAGTGCCTCCAGCCGGTCGGCCACCGTGGTCCCGGCCGCGGCGGCGTGCAGGACCAGGGCGCGCCCGGCCTCCAGACAGGCGACCGCCTCCTCGGGCCGGCCCAGGCGCACGGCCCAGCCCGCCGCACGGACGCCGAGGCTGCCTGCCGCCCGGGCGGCGCGCAGTCCGTGCTCGGCACCGAGCTGGAGCAGCACGTCGTCGGCCGAGGCACGCAGAGCCAGCCTGGCGTGGGCGAGCGCCCGGGTCAGCCGGTCCCGCAGTGCGTCGTCGTGGGCGGGGGCGCCGGAGCCGGCACGCTGCGCGAGGGCGGTGGCCAGCTGCTCGTGCAGCGGCACCACGAGATCGGCCGCCTCGGTCCTGGCCCGGCTGCTCTCGGCGCTCAGGTCGGCCTCGGCCCGCTCCAGTTCGGCGATGGCGTCGTCGAGGAGGGCCTGGTCACCCTCGCGGCTGTGCAGAGCGCGCAGGGCGAGTGCGATGGCCACACGGTTGCGGGGGCGCTGACCGGACACGGAGGCGGGCGCGTCCAGCGCGGCCCGTGCCGATTCGAGGGAGCGCCGCATTCGCTCGGAGTCCGGTTCGAGGTGCGTGGCGAGCGCGAGCAGCGGAGCTTCCATCGCGGCGAGCAGCGGGCGGGCGAAGGGGAGCGTGCCGGTGTGGGCCAGGGCGGCGGCATGCTGGTCGACCGCGCTGCGCAGCGCGGTCAGGTCGGCGGTGAGCTGCACCCGGACGAGTTCGAGGCCGCAGAGGATGATCCGGGGCAGCCCGCTCCACTGGCTCTCGTCGTCGGTCTCCTGCGCGATCAGGGCGAGGAGTTCGTCCCGTACCTCGCCCAACGCGTGGACGTCACGCTCGCGTTGGGCCCGGTCGAGGGTGAACTGGGCCTGGAGACAGCGGTTCATGAGCAGCAGGCCGGGCGCTCCGGGCCGGTCGGGGGCGCCCTCGGCGAGCAGACCCCCGGGGGTCAGGGCGGCGTCGATCAGTTCCTGCGCGGTCTGCCCGTCCTGGAGGCTGTGCCCCACCAGCTGGGAGCCGACCAGCACCGCGGGCACGGTCGCCTGGAGCAGCCACTCCGTCTCGTGGTCGACGGGCCCGTCCGCCTCCCGGATCTGTGCCAGCAGTTCCAACGCCTTCGCGAAGTGGGCCTGTTCGCCCGTACGCATCCCGAGGGCCAGGCAGGAGAGCGCCGCGATGGCGCGGGCCTGGCCGCCGTCGGAGCCGGCCTCGGCCAGCGTCCGCTCGTTCAGCACGCGCAGTTCGTCGAGCGTGATGAAGCCGGGGCTGATGATCTCGGTGAGGATCGTGGGCGCGTCCAGTGAGCGCGCCATCTCCTCCATCTCCGCACGGCCGGGAGGCCCGGCTTCCTGCGCGGAGCGCGCCGCGTCCACCGGGGCGCCGTCCGAGGGCAGTACGTCGAACGCCTTCGCCATGTACGGCAGCGCCTGTGCCAGCCCGCCCAGTGAGCCGCTGTCGGGCAGCATGCCGGGCAGCGCGGCCATGATGTCGGCCAGCGCGCCGGTGTTCCCGTCCCCGGCGGCCCGCAGCAGCGGCACCATGGTGGCGATGCCCTCGATATGAGGTGGCAGCGGCACCCCCTCCCCCGCCACCTCCCGTCCCAGTTCGACGACTTCGGGCAGCACCTCCAGCGCGGTCGTGCCCTGCGCGGCGGCCGGCAGGCCCAGGGGAAGGTACCGGGCCAGGCCGGGTGGCAGCGCGGCCACCCCGCTGTCGGCCGGGGAGATGTCCAGCAGCGGAGCCAGCAGCAGGACGGCGAGGTCACGGGCGGCGTCGCGACGGAGACCGGGGTCCAGATCAGGCATCCGCCGCGCCTCGCGCAGCAGTTCGATGGCCCGTGTGCGGTCGGCGGGGTCCCGCCCGTCCGCCCACCGGGCCGCGAGCAGCGCCCCGAGCCGGGCGGTGACCTCGCTCCCCGCTCCGGACGCCGTCTCCGCGCCGCACTTTTCGAGTTCGCCGATCAGCACGTCCCGGGTGGCCCTGTCCGGGCCGGCCGGGGTCAGGTCCTTCCCCGTGTACGTCACCCCGGCACCGACGGCACGGCGGAGGATCCCTCGCACCCGCTCCCCCTCCGAGTCCGCTCCGAGCCCCTCGTCGACCGTCAACTGCCGCCCCGTTCCGTTCGGTTCCGTACCCGGGCCGGTACCGCTCCCCCGTGCGGTACCGACCCCTGGCCGACCACACGGCCCCCTGCCGCACGGTCACGTCATGATGCTCCGGCCCACCCGTACGAGCGAGGACTTTGCGGCGTACGACCAGAATGCGACCGGCTTTGGACCGAACCCGTCCCGACCTGCGCGCAAGAGGCCACGAGCAGAACAGCGACGAGCGCTGCGGGCCCATGGGCGCGATCTCGGCCCTCACCTCCTGGCACCATCGGCTCATGGAGGCGGGCGGACGCGCGCCGTACGTGCAGGAGATGCCGATGCCCCGACGTCCCCACCCCTTCGAGGAGATCACCCGTCCCACCTACGCCGAGGCGCACCTCGCCGGGCTGCGGATCGAGGGCAGCCGCCACGAGGCCGTGCTCAGCGGCGTCTGCCCACGCTGCGAGCATCCCTTCCAGTACGTCCACCCCCTGGCAGGGTTCCGGGGGCTGCGGCGCCCTCGGTCCCGCGACACCTACTCCGTCCAGGTGGCCTGTGTCTGCACGGAGGAGCATCCTGGGCGGCCGGCCGACGACGAAGGCTGCGGCGCCTACTGGATCCTGCTGCTGCAACGGAACGGCCGGTGAGGTGGCAGGCGTTGCCCGGACCGGCCGCCACACCCGCGGACCGCGCCGCCGCCCGCCACCGCCGGCAGCTGGTGCGCCAGGAACTGCCCCGGGTCCGCGAGGCCGCGGCAGCCTGGCGCACGGGGCTGGCCGCGCTGCTGGTCGGCATGGTCGGCTTCGGCCTGATCAAGGGCCGCAGCGACATCCGGGAACTGGCCACGCCCTACGACATCGTGGTGGGCTGCCTGCTCCTGCTGACGCTGGCGACCGGGACGCTGGGTGCCGTACTGCTGCTGCGCGCCGCACACGGCAGGCCCGCGGCCACCGTCGTGCAGCAGACACCGCCCGGCGTGCTCGCGTGGGGTGAGGAGGCGCTCGACCACCAGGAGACCCTGCGCGCGGCGAAGGCGCTGACGCGGGGTGTGGTTCTGACGGTGCTGTGCGCCGCCGCGCTCACCGCGACGGTGGCCGTGACCTGGTACGGGCCCGACAAGTCCGAGCCGCGGGTGGAGGTGGTCACCCCGGACGGCGGTTTCTGTGGCAGTCCCCGCGGCGTCACCGACGGCCGGATGCTGCTGCGCACCCCGGCGGGCGAGGTGACGGTCCGCCTCGACGAGGCCCTCACCGTCCGCGCGGTGGAGTCCTGTCCGGGTCCCGGCACGACCGGTTGAGCCGCCCGCGCGGCGACGCGCCCCGACGACGAACGTCACGGCGGTCCGCCGACGACCACTACCCGGGCCTGCCCAGGGACCAGCCCGACACGTCCGTGAGCCGGCCGCGCCACAGAGGCATGGCCACGGTCCCGTTCGTTCCGGTGACTCCGGTGGCGTCGCGCAGGTGGATCCACTGCGGCAGCCGTTGCGGGCCCTGGTTCCCCTGTTTGTCGACGACCGCCTGGTCCACCTGCTCGGGGAACCGCTCCAGCAGCCGCGCGCCCGGCCCGTCGATACCGCGCAGGGTCGACGCCCAGCCGGCGGCCCATGCCTCGTGGGAGATCAGGTCGCCGTGGAGGAAGCCGCCCCCGATGACGAGAGTGATCGGCAGGGCGACCTCGGTGTCCAGTCCGATCAGCCGTACCAGCATCTGCAGTTGGACGTCCGGCACCGGCTCGGTCACGACCGGTGCGGACGGCTGGTGGAGGGGATCGTGCTCAGCGCTCATACCCGGACTCATACCCGGCGGTCCTCTCGATGCTGCTCGCGCGAACTGTTCGGGCCACGGGAGTCTCAGGTGGGCAGGAGGCCTTTGCGGAGCTTGGTGAGGGTGCGGGAGAGCAGGCGGGAGATGTGCATCTGCGACAGATGCAGTTCGCCGCCGATCTCGGCCTGCGTCATCTCCTGGCCGAAGCGCATCTCGATGATGGTCCGCTCCCGCTCGTCGAGCTCCTGCAGCAGAGGCGCGAGCGCGTGCAGGTCTTCGAACAGGTCCAGCGCCGGATCGACTTCGCCCAGCGTGTCCGTGTACTTCAGCCCACTGTCGCCGGTCTCGTCGTCGCCGCCCGGGGTGTCGATGGAACCGGCGACATAGCCGTTCGAGGCCACAAGACCTTCGATGACCTCTTCCTCGGTCAGGCCGAGGTGGGCGGAGAGATCCTTCACCGTGGGGGTGCGGCCCAGCTGCGTGGTCAGGGCTTCCTTGCTCTTCGCGATGTCGACACGCAGTTCCTGCAGGCGCCGGGGGACGTGCACGGCCCAGCTGGTGTCGCGGAAGAAGCGCTTGATCTCACCCGCGATGTAGGGAATCGCGAACGAGGTGAACTCGACCTCACGGGAGAGGTCGAACCGGTCTATGGCCTTGATCAGACCGATGGTGCCGACCTGGATGATGTCCTCCATGTCCCCGCTGCCCCGGTTGCGGAAGCGGCGGGCCGCGAAGGTCACCAGGGACAGGTTCATCTCGATCAGCGTGTTGCGGGCGTACTGGTACTCCCGCGTGCCCTCCTCCAGGACCTGCAGCCGGTCCAGGAACAGCCGGGACAGTACGCGCGCGTCCTTGGGGGCGACCTTTCCGCCGTCCTCGATCCACGGCAGGTCCTCCGCGGCCTCCGGAGTTCCCGTACTGAGAGCAGTTCCTTGACGGGCGTTCACGGAGGTGGTCACGGTGCCGCCTTAGTTGGAAAGCAGGATGGATGTCTCCTGCCCGCTCAGCGGCGAGGCATGTGCGGACATTCGTACGGATTGCCCGCGACCTGGATCCCTGCACCAGGCCGACTCCGCCACCTGCGTAACTGTACCTTCCGGATGGTACAGTTACGAATATGCGACCGAGTTCGAGAACCCAGATCCTGGATGCCGCGATCCGTGTGACGGAGAAAGAGGGGATCACGAGCCTGACCCTGGAGTCCGTGGCCGTGGAGGCCGGGCTGACCAAGGGGGGCCTGCTGTACCACTTCCGCACCCGGGAGGAGCTGCTGCTGGCGATCCAGCGGCATCTGACCGAGGGCTGGGAGAGGCAGTTGGAGGCGAGGCTCGGGAAGGCCTTCGCGGAGGCGACGGCGGCCGAGCGGGCGATCGCCTACACGCTGATGGACATGGAGAGCGAGCCGCGCAAGGCGGACCTGGCGTTCATGGTCGAGTCGGCGTCCGACCCGGAGCTGGCGCAGGTGTGGAACTCGCTGGTGGACCGGTGGGTACCGGTGCCGTCCGAGCCCGATCCGGCTCAACTGGAGCTGTTCCTGGCCCGGATGGCAGCGGACGGGCTGTGGCTTTTCGAGGCGACCACCGGGACGAGACTCACGCCCGCGGTGAAGGATGCCCTGCGGCAGCGGATCGCCGCGCTCACCGAAGCGGCCTCCACGCCGTGACCCACAGGCCCGGCGCCCTGCCGGCGCACCGTCGAATCCAGAAGATCCGGGGTACGGGATGAGCAAGGCACGACGCTGGTGGGTCCTGTTGACCGTCTCGGCGGGGCTGTTGCTGATATCGGTGGACATGACGGTGCTCTACACCGCCCTGCCCACCCTGACCGGCGATCTGCACGCCGACGCCTCGCAGAAGCTCTGGATCATCAACGCCTATCCGCTGGTGTCGGCCGGCCTGCTGCTGGGCACCGGCACGCTGGGCGACCGGGTGGGACACAAGCGGCTCTTCCTGGCGGGCCTGGTCATCTTCGGTGCGGCCTCGACGATGGCCGCCTTCGCCCCCTCCCCCGGGATGCTGATCACCGCGCGCGCCTTCCTGGCGGTGGGCGCGGCGACGATGATGCCCTCGACACTGGCGCTGATCCGGCTCACCTTCGAGGACGAGCGGGAACGCGGGGTGGCGATCGGCATCTGGGGCACCACGTCGGTGGTCGGCACGGCGCTCGGACCGGTCCTCGGCGGCTTCCTGCTGGAGCACTTCTGGTGGGGTTCGGTGTTCCTGGTCAACGTGCCCGTCGTCCTGCTCGCCCTGGTCGCGGCGGTGTTCCTCGCACCGGGCGGATCCGGCCGCGCCGACCGGCCCTGGGACCCGGTCGCCTCCGTGTACGTCATGGCCGGCCTCGTCGGCCTGGTCTACGCGATCAAGGAGACCACCAGGCCCGGTCCCGCACCCCTGCACATAGCCGGGGCACTGCTGGTGTCCTTCCTCGGCTTCCGGGCCTTCCTGCGCCGCCAGCGCACCCAGCCCTACCCCCTGATCGACTTCGCCCTCTTCCGCAACCGGCCCCTGCTCGTCGGTGTGCTCGGCGCCGGCCTGGCGATGTTCGCCACCGCGGGCATCCAACTCGTCCTGGCCCAGCGCCTCCAGCTGGTCATCGGCCACACCCCGCTCGGCGCGGGCCTGCTCGTGGCCGCGTGCGCGCTGGGTGCCCTGGTGGCCGGGGTCGTCGTCGGCGGGCTGGTCCACCGGGTCAGTGTGCGAACGCTGATCGGCGGCGGCCTCGCCACGAGCGCACTGGGCATCCTGCTCACGCTGCTGCTCACCCCCGGCGCGGTCCCCGTCCTGGACTCCGCGCAGAGCTCCGGCTGGGTCGTCCCCGGCCTGATCCTGGCCGGCGCGGGTCTGGGCACCACGATGACCGCCGCCTCCGCCGCGATCATCGGCGGCGCCCCGCCGCACCGCGCCGGTATGGCCTCCTCGGTGGAGGAGGTCTCGTACGAACTGGGCAGCCTCACCGGTGTCGCCGTCCTCGGCAGCGTGCTGACGGCGGTCTACACCGGCACGGTCACCCTGCCCTCGGGTGCCCCCGACACCGCGGCCGACAGCCTGGACGAGGCCCGCGCCACCGCCGACCACCTGCCCGCCGAACAGGGCCGCCCCCTGCTGGACGCCGCCACCTCCGCCTTCGACAACGGCTACAACGCGACCCTGGTCATAGCCACCGCCCTCCTGGCCGCCGGCTCCCTCTTCACCTACCGCTACCTGAGCCGCACGGCCAAGCCCACCCCCGTCACCACGGAACAGACCGAACCGGCCCTGGACCCCTCACCCTGACCCGGCGGCTACCGCGCCGCGAGCTCACCGAACACCTCGACGGCGCGGTCGAGTTCGGCCTCGGTGTTGTAGTAGTGCGGCGACAGCCGCACCAACGGATGGACGCCCCGGTCCTCGGTGTCGAACTGGGTGTGGGCCGCCACGGTGGCAGTGACATTGACACCGCGCCCCGCAAGCGCGGCGGCAACGTCCGCGCTGGGCAAGCCATCGACCTTGGCGGTCACGATCGCGCACCGCTGCCGACCGAGGTCGTACGTAGTGACACCGGGCAAGGCGTCCAAACACTCACGCAACCGTTCCCCAAGCCCGACGGCACGCCGCCCGATGCCCTCCATACCGATCTCCAGAGCCTGCTCGACGGCGGCGCTCAGGCCGAGCACGTTGGCGTAACTCACCTCCCAGGTCTCGAAACGCCGGGCACCGTCGCGCCAGGTGAAACCGCGCTTGCCGTCCCAGGTGGCGGAGGCGATCTCACTGACGTACGGCTCCAGGTGGTCCAGTGCTTCCCGGCGCACCCACAGAAATCCCGTACCGCGCGGGCCGCGCAGGAACTTCCTGCCTGTGGCGGTGAGCATGTCGCATCCGAGTTCGGCGACATCGACCGGGAACTGGCCGACCGACTGGGTGGCATCGAGCAGGAACGGCACACCGGCGGCCCGGCAGATACGACCGATCTCGGCCGCGGGGTTGACCAGGCCGCCGCTGGTGGGGACATGGCTGACACCGACCAGCCTGGTCCGGTCGTCGATCAGCTCCGCCAGGGCTGCGGTGTCGAGCTGCCCGGACGCGTCGTTGGGCACGACGACAACCTCGGCGCCGGTACGCCGGGCGATCTGCAGATAGGCGAGGACGTTGCTTCCGTACTCCGCGCGGCCGGTGAGGATGCGGTCGCCGGGCGCGAACGTCATGGAGTAGAAGGCGGCGTTCCAGGCGTGCGTGGAGTTGTCGAACAGCGCGACCTCGTCTGGGCTTCCGCCCACGAGACGGGCGATGTTCGCATACGTGGCGTCGATCCGGTCCCGTTCCTGGTTCGCGGCCTCGTACCCACCGATGTCGGCCTCCAGCTCCAGATGGGCCGTCATGTCCCGAAGGGTCCTCCTCGACATCAGCCCGGCGCCCGCGTTGTTCAAATGAACCCGGTTCGCGGTGCCCGGGGTGTCCCGGCGGATCGCTTCGATGTCCATTCCCTGTGCCCCATCTCTACGCTCGGACGCCTCCGCCTTCCCTTCCCCACCAGCCCACCCAACACGCGGGGCTCCGCCCGGGGCTTCTGGATCCAGTGCGGCTCGGTTGGGGCTGGTCGCGCAGTTCCCCGCGCCCCCAAAAAGCACCGGTGGCCAAGGCCGGTTCGTCATGTGCGGGTCCGCCGTAGTTGCTCGCGCAGTTCCCCGCGCCCCTAAAAGCAATCGGTGGCCGAGGCCGGTCTGCCACGTGCGGGTCATCTTGGGTTGCTCGCGCCGTTCCCCGCGCCCCTAAAAGCCGGTGGCCGAGGCCGGTTCGTCATGTGCCGGTCCGCCGTGGTTGCTCGCGCCGTTCCCCGCGCCCCTGAAGGGGCGCCCCCCTCCGGACCGCGCCCCTGGCGGGGTACCGGCCGGAGGGGACGTGGCGGGATGTGTGGCCGCAGCTTACGAGGACAACCGTTTGCGGTCACCGTGCTGCAACCGTGGTTCAGGGCGGCCGCTGCGGACGCACATGCCGACGCGGCCCCGCACCCCACAGACGAGCCGCAACCCCCACCCACCCCAGGGGCGCGGGGAACTGCGCGACAAGCCCCCACCCACCCGCAGACAAACACGAACCCCTACCTACTCGGTGACACGGAGGCCACCCGCACCATCCCCACCGAAGTCCACGACCGTGCGCCCCCCATCACCCCAGCGAACAGCGACAACAAGCCCGCTCACCTCAACACCGGCCTGCCCAGCAAGCGGCGCCGCCCCGGCTTCCCCGGTGAGAGACGCCAACGCCACAAACACCGTCCCCTCCGCCCCCTCACCAACCGTTCCGGTGAGCTCGGGAAGGAGCGCCCAGGCTCCGAACGCCGTGCCCTGCGGCGCCCGCACCACGCCCGGCGGCGCAGCCCACCCGTGCAGCCCGGCCAGTTGACTCGTCACCTCCGCCCCGCCGAGCCGTACCTCCGAGCCCTGGTCGACCTCGGGGACGGTGCCCGGCGGCAGCGCGACAGCCCAACCGCTGTGATGGACCGGCGTCCCCACCGGCACACCCACCGTGCGATGAACACGCAGTTCGAGCCGGCCACGGGCCAACGTCAGGCTCTCGATCCGTGCAGAGGGGAACACGGGCCCGCCCTCGGGAAAGACCGGCCGATGCCACGAGGCGAGCCAGTCACGCCCAGCGCCCAACGGGTGAATGCGTACACGCGCACTCCGCAGACCACGGGCCGACAGCGCGACATGGTTGTCGGCAGCGTTGGCCGCGCTGGTCGGACCGGTACGGGTCGAGTACGCGAACCGGGCGTACAACGGATCGCCCGGCGCCCGCTCCGGCTCCGCCTCCGACACCCGCGAGTCCAGCTTGTAACTGCCGTGGTTGTGCAGGCGCGACAGACCGTCCCCGCCCGTGGTCTGAATGAGCAGCCCGGGCGCGGGAAGGGCCAGCACCCGGTCGGCCCCCTCGACCGGCGCCGAACCCTCCGTGGCCGTCCACACCGGATCCTCGGCCGGGATCAGCAGCGAGAGGAACCCCTTGGAGGCCCAGTACGGCGACCCGGGCCCGGAGTACCGCTGAAGAGTCGCCCCGTGCGGCCCGTACCAGCCAAGTCCGAGGAGCCCGTCCGCGGTCGGCGCACCCCGGTCGACGAAATGGCGCAGCCCCCCGCTGAGGATGCGGCGGGTGACGCCAGGGTCGAGCGGAGTCTCACCCGTGAGCGCACCGAGCGCCACGGCGGTGACGGCCGCGAAGCGGTACGTCAGCGAGCGCCCGTGGTGAATCGGCGCCCCGTTCGCGTCGAAGAGCAGCGCGAACCCGTCCAGGAACTCCCGCAGCCGCGGGCCGAGCCGGTCGAGCAGCGCGCGGTCCCCGGTGAGGTGGGCGTGCAGCAGCGGATAGAAGTGGAGGGCCCAGCCGTTGTAGTGGTCGAAGGAGCGGCCGTCGCCGTCGGAGTACCAGCCCTGGCCCTGGTACCAGCCGTCCAGCAGGCCGAGCGCCCGGTCGATCGCGCCGCGTGTCTCGGCGTCGCCCCGTCCCACGGACTCCAGGAATCCGGCCACGGTCAGCGGGAAGAGGTACCAGTTGTTGGGGGCGGGCGTGTGCCGCAACGCGCCGCGCAGCCACTGCTCGACGCGGTCCTGGTCGGCGGCGGGGAGGGTGTCCCAGGTCCAGGGCGTGGTGAGCCGCAGGGCGAGCGCCACGGAGGCCGACTCCACCATGGGCTGGCCCTGGATGCCGTGGTGGCCGATCTCCGGCCAGGACTCGGCGTCGTCGCGGCCGGGGGTGCGGGTGCCGCGCGCGAGGCCGGCGGTGTAGCGCTCCAGGAATCCGTGCGGATCCTTGCCGGACGCCCCGGCGGTGCGGAACGCGGCGAGCAGGAACGTACGGGCGAACCCTTCGAGACCGTCGGAGCGCACCCCCGACCGCGAGGGCGGGCCGGGCAGGTCGATCAGGGCGTGGCCCGGGGTGGCGTACCGGAGGGCGGCGGCCAGCAGCCGGTCGCCGGTGGCTTCCCAGTGGGCGCGGGTGTATCCGGTGTGCGGGCTGAGGGTGCGGTCTTCCTCGGGGGCGGCGGGCAGCGGGTGTTCAGGCATGGGAGGGGCCACGTCTCCTGTTCGTTGCGTCAGTTTCCGAAAGTCCGTTCCGAGGCTTCCGAAAGCGGCTGCGATGGGCAGGTCGGGTCAGGCGAGCCGGGCCAGGTGTTCGGGCCGGACGGGGTGGGCGAAGGGGCGGCCGAGGGCGTACGACTCGATCTCGGTCAGTGCCAGGTCGGCGAGGCGGCGCAGTTCGCCGCCCTTCGAGCCGGCGATGTGCGGGGTGATGAGGACGTTCGGGCAGTCCCACAGCGGGGAGTCGGCGGGCAGTACCTCCGGCTCGGTGACGTCCAGGACCGCGTTGATGCGCCCGGACACCACCTCGCCGGTGAGAGCGGTCTGGTCGACGACCGCGCCGCGCGCGGTGTTGATCAGCGTGGCGCCCGTGCGGAGCCGGCCCAGCAGTTCGCGGCCGACCAGGCCGCGGGTCTCGGGCAGCAGCGGTGTGTGCACGCTGAGGACGTCGCTGACCGTGAACAGATCGGGCAGGGAGACCGGCTCCGCCCCGAGATCGCGCGCCTCGGTGTCCGTGACGAAGGGGTCGTGGAGCAGCACGTTGAGATCGTGCGGGCGGAGCAGGTCGATGACACGGCGTCCGATGACGGAGGCGCTCAGGATGCCCACGGTCCTGCGGTAGTTGCCCGCGTCGGGGTGGCGTGC
Organism: Streptomyces sp. NPDC058697; assembly: GCF_042715345.1. Taxonomy (NCBI): domain Bacteria; kingdom Bacillati; phylum Actinomycetota; class Actinomycetes; order Kitasatosporales; family Streptomycetaceae; genus Streptomyces; species Streptomyces sp. NPDC058697. The sequence continues at coordinate 286,457 of NZ_JBHXSU010000003.1, read as the reverse complement.
GTTCCAGTCGATGCGCCGGCGCTCGGTGCGGTAGGTCCGGGCGGTGTCGAGGACGCGTTTGTTGGCGAGCAGGATCATGGCGAGGGTGTACTCGGCGACCGGCACGGCGTTGGCCGCGGCGGCGGAGGACACGGTGAGGCCGCGCTCCCAGCAGGCGGCGGTGATGTGGTGGCGTACGGTCCCGGCGGTGTGCACGACGGCGCGCAGCCGGGGCGCGGCGTCGAGTACCGCCGCGTCGATGGGCGGGCAGCCCCAGCCGGTGACGAGCAACTCGGCGTCGGCGAGCGCGCGATGGGCGGCGGGGGTGGTGAGGTCGTCCAGGACGAGCTGCGGATCGATGTCGGTGAGGGCGGCCAGCCGGGCCCGTACATCCGCGTCGAGGACCTGCTCCGCGGTCCTGTGTGCCATGGCGAGCACGGCACGCGGGCGTGGACGGGGCCGGAGGTCGGGGTGGGTCACTGGATGCTCCTACGGATCAACTGGGGCTCCTTGCACATCACTTGACGGCACATCACTTGACGCTTCCGGCGGTCAGGCCGGACTTCCAGTAACGCTGCAGCGTGACGAACGCGACGATCAGCGGGACGACGGCGAGCAGCGAGCCGATGACGACGAGCGGGTAGTACTCGGGCGAGACGGTGGCGGAGCTGTTCCAGGTGTAGAGCCCAAGGCTCAGCGGATACAGGTGCTGGTCGGAGAGCATCACCATCGGCAGGAAGAAGTTGTTCCAGATGGCGGTGAGCTGGAAGAGGAAGACGGTGACGAATCCGGGTCCGAGCATGCGCAGACTGACGCGTACGTACGTCTGCAGTTCGCCGGCGCCGTCCACGCGGGACGCCTCCAGTACCTCGTTGGGTACGTAGCCGCTGCTGAGCAGGCGGGCGAGGTAGACGCCGAAGGGGTTGAAGAGGACGGGGATGAAGACCGCCCAGAAGGTGTTGACCAGGCCGATCTCGGAGGCCACCAGATAGAGCGGGAGGGCGAGCACGGTCTGCGGGACCATGACGCCGGTGAGGACGAGACCGAACAGCTTCTCCTTGTGCCGGAACTCGTACTTGTCGAAGGCGTATCCGGCGGAAACGCTGATGAGGGAGCCGACGAGGGCGCCGCCGACCGCGTACAGCAGGCTGTTGAGGTACCACTCGCCGTAGAGGCCGCCGTCCATGGCGAACAGGTCGGAGAGGTTGCGGGAGAGGGAGAAGTCGCCGAGGGAGAAGATGTCGCTGCCGAAGAGGGCGTCGGCGTTCTTGGTGGACGCGAACAGCAGCCACAGGGCGGGCAGCATCGTGTAGAGGGCGGCTATGAGGATGACGGCGTTGGCGACGCCGCGGCTGGTGAGTCCGGACTTCCCGAAGGGGCGGCCGAGTGGCTTGGCGGGCGGCCCGCCGGAGGTGGTCGTGGGTGAGGTGGTCGTGGGAGTCGTCGTGGTCATTTCGCGCTCCGTTCCCGGCGGCCGGCCCAGCGCGTCACGGCGAACGACAGGGCGCAGGTGACGACGAGGAGGATGACGGAGGCCGCGGAGGCGAGTCCGTAGTTGTTGCGGCGGAAGGCCGCGTCGTAGATGTACATGTTCGGTGTGAAGCGGGAGTTGACCATCGGCGTGGCCTGGTTCATCAGCATGGGCTCGGTGAACAGCTGCAGGGCACCGATGAGGGAGAACATGCACACCATGAGGACGGACCCCCTGATGATGGGGATCTTGACCTGGAACGCGGTGCGGATGCCTCCGGCCCCGTCGATCCTGGCCGCTTCCAGCACCTCGCGCGGAAGCGCCTGGAGGGCGGCGTAGAAGATCACCATGTTGTAGCCGAGGCCGCTCCACAGGGCGATGTTGACGATCGACGGGAGCACGGTGTGCAGGCCCAGGAAGTCGATGGTGATGTCGGCCTCGGCGAAGAGCTTGATGACCGGGCTGAGCCCCGGTGTGTAGAGGTACAGCCAGATGACCGCCGCGATGATGCCGGGCACGGCGTGCGGCAGGTAGAGCAGCATCTGGGCGGTGCGCCGCAGCCGGATCAGTCCGGAGTCGAGCAGCAGGGCGAGGCCCAGGGAGCCGGCGACGACGAGCGGGACGAAGATCACGCAGTACAGGGCGATCGAGCCGAAGCCGGAGACGAAACTCGGGTCCTGCAGTACGGCGAGGTAGCTGCGCAGTCCGGTGAAGATGGTGCGACCGCCGCCGAAGCCGAGGCCGTCGTGGTCCTCGGAGAAGAAGCTGAGGTAGACGGCGTAGCCGACGGGGACGAGGAACACGGCGACGAGCAGTGCCGTGAACGGGGCGAGGAGCGTGACGTAGGCGAACCTCTGCTGTCGGCGTCCGGCTCTGCGGGTGCGGGCGGGGTCCGCCGGTGGCGGTGTGGTCCCCGCCCGTTTTCTGGGAGTCGTCAGTGTGCTCACGGATGCACCTCGGATCCAACCTGATGTGCGGCTCTGGAGGGGTGGTGTGCGGGCGCGTGGTGTGCGGGGGCCTGGTGTGACGCGGCGGCGTGTGGCACGGCGGCCGGTCAGCGGGTGGTGACGGACAGACCGAGGCTCTTCAGGTCGGGCAGGGTCTTGCTCTGTGCCTCCCGGAGGGCCTCCAGGATGGTTCCGCTGCCGACACCGGCCCGCGCGAGGCCGTCGTCGCCGGAGCTGATCGTCGAGACCATGCGCGGTCCCCACTTCCATCGGGTGGAGATCAGCTCGGCCTCCCGCTGGAAGAGGGAGAAGATGTCCTGGCCGCCGTAGTAGCTGGTGTCCATCTCCTTGCGGGCGACCGGGACCAGATCGGGCACGGTCGGATACGCGCTGCTGACACCGCTGGCGAGCTTGGCCTTCAGCGCGTCCGGGCTGGTGACCATCCACGTGATGAACTCCAGGGCCTCCTCGGGGTGCTCGCTGTCCTTGGTGACCATGAAGGTCGAGCCGCCCTGGGTGCCCAGGGACGGCTTCTCCGGGTCCCACTGCGGGGAGGGGGCGATGGCCCATTTGCCCTTGCCGCCCGGGGTGGAGGCCATCATCGAGCCCGCCGCCCAGGCGCCCGCCAGCCAGCCGGCCGTCTCACCGCTCTGCAGATGCGCCCGCCACTGCTGACTGGACGAGGGCTCGACCCGCACCAGGTCGTCGTCCACGAGGCGCTGCCAGTACGCGGCGACCTTGCGGGTGGGGGCGTCGTCCATGGAGACGTTCCAGGACGTGTCGGAGGTGTCGTACCACTGGGCGCCGGCCTGCCAGCTGAGGCCGGCCATGGCGAGGGTGCCGCCGGTGGTGAAGAGGGAGGCGATACGGGAGTCGGGCCTGACCTTCTTCAGCTTGCGGGCCGAACTCTCGAACTCCGCCCAGGTCCTGGGCACAGGGATGTCGTACTTGGTGAACAGGTCCTTGCGGTAGAGGAAGACCATCGGCTCGATGTCGACCGGCAGGGCGTAGGTGCGCCCCTCGAACGTGGTCAGGTCCATCGCCTGCGGCAGGATCTTGCGGCGCACCGAGTCGGGCAGCATGTCCGTGATGTCGCGGGGCACACCGTCGATGGCGTAACTGGGCAGCTGGGGATACTCGATGGTGGCGACGTCGGGGGCGTTGCCCGCCCGGGCGGCGTTGCTGAGTTTGGCCCAGCCACCCTGGTCGCCCGAGGGGACCTGCTCGAAGTCGACCTTGATCCGGGTGTGGGTGCGGTTGTACTCGTCCACGACCTCCTGGCTGCCGCGCAGCGCCGACCAGAAGGTGACGTGCACCGGCCCGTCTCCGGCGCTGTCCGCCTTCCCGCCGCCGGAGCAGCCCGCCGCCAGCAGCATGGCGAAGATCGTGAGCAGTGCCGTCACGGCCGCACCTGAGCGTCTGACTGCTGGGCGTTGAGCAGGCATGGGCCCTCCCGCGTCGTTGCTGGGTCATGGGCATCCTCAGCGTCAGACGAAAAAGGCGTCAATACATCGAACAGAAGAAACTGAAGCGGTCAAACGAACAAAATGGAGCACCAGGCGACTTCCGACGGGGGTCAGACCACCGGCGCGGCCGTGGACTCCCTGATCACGAGACCCGGCAGCAGTTCCACGTGCCGGGTGGCCCCGGGCCGCAGCCCGCCGCCCGCCATGTCGAGCCGGCGCAGCAACAGCTCGATGCCGGTCCGGCCCAGCTCCGTCTTGGGCGGGGCGACGGCCGTCAGCGGGACCGGCCCCATGTCGGCGACCACGTCGTTGTAGGCGACCACCGAGCAGCGTCCCGGCACGTCGATTCCCGCCGCCAGCAGGCGTTGCACCAGCATCAGAGCGTCCATGTCGCTGTGAATCAGCACCGCCGTCGCGCCGCTCTCCCCGACCGCCTCGACCAGGTCGGCCGCCCGTGGATCGGCGACGCGCGGGTCGGGTCCCGCGGTGCTCGAACTGAGAATCGTGGGGCATCCCTCCGCGAGCCCCCGGGCGGCGGTCTGCTCGGCGAACTCGGCGCGGATGACCCGCGCGGTGGGGCTGTCGTCGCGCGCCGCCAGCACGATCCGCCGGTGCCCGAGGCCGACCAGGTGCCCGAGCGCCAGATGCACGCCGTACGCGTGGTCCGTACGCACACAGTCCAGTGAGTAGATCCCGCCGGACCGGGCGGGGCGCCGCTCCACCAGCACCGCGGGGACGTCCAGGGCGGCCAGCCACGAGTGGTCCGCCTCCGCCTCCGCGCGGGTGCGCCAGTGCGGTGACAGCAGCAGGCCGCGCGCTCCGGCGTCCACCGCCTGGCGCACCGCGTCGCGCTCCGACCCGCCGTCACCTGCGGTGATGTGCAGCGCCAGCCGCAGACCGGCCTTCGCCGCGGCCTCCCGCGCGCCCTGCACGGCCTCGGTGAGATAGGTGTTGCTCTCCGGTACGACCATGGCGACCGCGTCGCCGCCGACAGGAGCCTCCTCGGGCACCGGCCGCAGTGAGCGCGCCACCCCATGCCCGCGGCGCACCTCCCCGCGCCGGGCCAGGTCCTCGACGTCCCGGCGCACGGTCACCACGGAGACGCCGAGTTCGCCGGCGAGATCGGTGATGCGCGCGACACCCCGCTCCCGCACCGTCTCCGCGATCCGGTCCTGCCGCGTCCGCGCCGACTCCCGCATGTCCCCACCGCTCCCGCCCACATCGGCCGCGCCGCCCGGCCCCACCACCGCACGGCGGCTCGCGCGATCGAGTTTCGCGCGATGTCCTCATCGTAGCGATCAATCGATCAAAGTGACGGCCACGGCCGAGGTTCGTTGGACCGGTCACTGGACCGGGCGGGCGGTTTCCGGCGTGCGGCCCAAACATCGAAGAATGAACGTCAAATGAACGCCGACGGAGGGAATCGCATCTACCTCCCCAGTAGCCCCTCCCGTCCCGCCCGATCTGCCCGCTCTGCCCCAGGAACAGCCTTCATGCGCGTACAGCCGTTCTCCGTGGTCGCCACCGCACCCGCCGGCCCGGACGGTGTTCTCGACGTCCCCCGGAAGCCCGCGTACCGGCCGCTCCGGTTGTGGGCGGGCCGCGTCCCGGTGATCGCGGTCCTCGCCGTCCTTCCGCTGTACGGGGTGTGGGCGACGGTCCTCGCGACGGGCGGCGGCGACCTCGCGGCCCAGTACGCCTGGGCGGGCTTCTTCGCCCGGAACCCGGACTCGGTGTACGGACTGTTCTGGTACGGCGGTACGCACACCGCCAACTACAGCGTGCTGTCCCCTCCGTTGATGGCGATGCTGGGCGTACGGACCGCCTCCGTCCTGGCCGGGGTGGCCGCCACCTGGCTGCTGGGCTCGCTGCTGGAGCGGACCGTCGCCAGGGTGCCGCTGTGGCCCGCGCTGCTCGGCGCTCTCGGACTGTGGGCCAACGTCGCCTCGGGGCGCACCACGTTCGCCCTCGGGCTGGCCTTCGGACTCGCGGGACTGCTGGCCGTGGCGGGCCGTCCGGAGCGGCGGGACCGGCTGACCGGGGGCGCCCTGGGAGCGCTGCTGGCCACCCTGGCCAGTCCGGTGGCCGGGCTGTTCCTGCTGGTGGCCGGTGCCGGGTATCTGCTCGACCGGCGGTACGCCAAGTGCCTCGCCCTCTCGGTGCCGCCCGTCGTCGTCTGCGCGTCGACGGCATTGCTGTTTCCCTTCCAGGGCGAGCAGCCCATGCCCGCGGTCCGCGTGCTGCTGCCCCTGCTGCTGGCCGGCGCGGTGCTGTGGGCGGCTCCCCGCGGGTGGCGGGTGCTGCGGGGCGGGGCGGCCGTGTACGCCGTCGGAGTCGTACTGACCTGTCTCGTCCCCTCGCCCATCGGCACCAACGTGGAACGGCTCGCGGCACTCTTCGCCCCGGCGGTGCTGCTCCTGTGCCTGCGGGGCGCGGCCGGGTCCGGTGACGCCTTGTCCGCCCTGCGGACGGCCTTCGTACGGCGGGCTTTCGTACGGCAGGCCTCCTGGTGGCGGACCTCCGTGTGGCAGGCCTCCTGGTGGCAAACCTCCTCGTGGCAGACCTCTTGGTGGCGGACCTCCCCGCGCTGGGTCGCCCCGGTCGCGCTCGCGCTCGCCGCGTCGGTCGCCTGGACCACCACGACGACCGCCAACGACCTGCGGGTCACCACATCGGTGCCGGCCTGGGCCACGCACACCGCCGGGGTGCTCGCCGAGCTCGACCGGCTCGACGCGGATCGCGACCGGGTCGAGGTGGTGCCCGCCCGCAACCACCGCGAGGCCACCCTCTTCGCGCCGCACGCGCAGCTGATGCGGGGCTGGAACCGGCAGTTGGACGTCGAGCGGGGACGGCTGTTCTACGAGGGCGCGCTCGACGCTCCGCGCTATCACGCCTGGCTGCGCCACTGGGCCGTGGGTTACGTCGTCGTGCCCGACGGGACGCCCGACGGTCCCGCCGAGCACGAGGCCGCCCTCGTCACCTCGGGTCAGGACTGGCTGGAGCCGGTGTGGCACGACGCGTACTGGAGGATCTACCGCGTCCGGGACGCGGAGCCGCTCGTCTCGGCTCCGGCGCGGGTGGTGCGGGCGGGCGAGGCGGCCGTGGTGCTGAGGGTGCCGGGGCCCGGGACGGTGACCGTCCGGGTCCGGTACTCGCCGTGGCTGCGGGCCGCCGGGGCCTGCGTACGGCAGGACGGTCCCTGGACACGGCTGACCGTGCGGCGGGCGGGGCTGTACCGGCTGGACTCCAGCTATGTGGACGGGCCCGCGGACGAGGACGGTTGCCTGCCGGCCGAGGACGGCTCCCGGCAGGGATCGCGGTGACCCGACTCGGACGACCGTGGCCCTGCACGGGCAGCAGCGGCACAGGCGGCAGCGGCACGGGCGGCGGCCGGTGAACCCGAACCGGGCCCGCCCGCCGGTCTCCTGGGACTCGGCGGGCGGGCCCGGCCCGGTACGTGCTCGTCGGCGGTCAGCCGACGAGCGTGATGTCCTGCTGTTGCCTCGCGTGGAAGTAGGGCAGCGGAAGCCCGCCGCCGGAGCGCAGTTCCATCACCGTGGCCTCGACACGGGCGGCGCCCGGCTTGAACCGTCCCGGCTCGGTGCGGTCGGTGTTCGTCCAGCGGTGCTCGGCACCGTCGCAGACCGCGCTGGTGCCCCCGACCCCCTTCCGTGACTTGCCCTCGCCCTGGCCCAGCGAGGAGCTCACGAAGACCGGTCCGCGGCTGCCTGTGCAGCGGTAGGTGCCGGAGAGGGTGACCCTGCCGTCCGCGGCGACACGGCCCGTCGGGTCGATTGTCACCGTCTCGAACGGCGCGGACAGTCGGGAGGGTTCGAGCGAGGGGGCGACCGCGTGCGCGGACGACGGGGCAGCGAGCAGCAGCAGCGCGGCACCGGTGGCTGTGGCCATGACCTGGCGCAATGGCATTGGAGTACCTCCTGGAGTGGGGGTCTCCACAGGTACCGGCCCGGTGTGCTCGCGCGCGTGATCCTCACCCCTTTGGTGGCGAGTCCGCGCCAACCGTCCTGGGCACGTCCGAGTGTTGTCCGCGTGTTGTCACGCTTCCCTTCCCGCTGTTCCGATGAGTTCGCGGCAGGAGGATGGTCTGTCCGTAAGAGGCGGCGACAACGCCGCCGAACCCTTCGCACGTGGAGGTACGCCATGTGTTCCCACCAGTCTTCGTGCCCGCCCGCCGACCGCTCCGAGCGCTCCCACCGCGACGAGGCACACATCGTCTCCGCCCACCCCGAGCAGGGCTGGTATCTGCTGTGCGACGGCGCGATCGTCTTCGACGACACCGGCGCGCTGCTGCCCGACGGCAGTGTCGTCGCCCCGCACCGCGTGCCGGCCGGGCAGCTGACCATCGCGGCCTGACGCTCCCCGGATCCTGCCCGGCGCAGGCCGGGCCGCAGGGCGGCAAGGGCCGGCTATCGCGGCCCATTGACTGCCGTCAAGAAGCCGATACGCTCCTGGTGCGACCCCACCACGACAAGGGGGGCGAACCACCATGGAGCCCAGGAACCTCAGGAACCCCCGGGACGTCGACACCTTCCCGCGCGACAGTCTGCCGCCGCCGGACCAGTGGCCCGAGCTCCGCTTCGACCTCCCGGAACTGCGCCCGGAACTGCGCTTTCCCGAGCGCCTCGACTGCGCCGTGGAGCTCCTCGCCCACACCGCCCCGGACCGCCCGGTCTTCCGTACCGCCTCCGGTGACACCTGGACGTACGGCGAGCTCCGTACCCGCGTCGACCGCGTCGCGCACGCCCTGACCGGCGAACTCGGTGTGGTGCCCGGCAACCGCGTCCTGCTGCGGGGGCCCACGACACCCTGGCCGGCGACATGCTGGCTTGCTGTCCTCCGGTCGGTGGACGACCTGGCGAAGGCGGAGATCCCCGGCCTCCGGATCACCACGTACGGCGACGACTCCCCCGACGACCTCCTGAACCGGGCGTCAACCCGGCACGTGCGGAAGGCGGTTCCGTACGAACGGAAAACGATCCCGTGCCCGCGGAAGGTGATCAAGCGTGATGGTGACGATCTAGAGTGATCAACGTGTCCGAGCAGCACACTCCCCGGTCCCTCATCGTCACCTTCTACGGCGCGTACGGCCGCTTCGCCCCTGGTCCCGTACCCGTGGCCGAACTGATCCGGCTTCTCGCCGCGGTCGGCGTGGACGCGCCCTCCGTGCGTTCGTCGGTGTCCCGGCTCAAACGCCGCGGGCTGCTCGTGCCGGCGCGCACGGCGTCGGGCGCGGCCGGGTACGTACTGTCGCCGGACGCGCGGCAGCTCCTCGACGACGGCGACCGCAGGGTCTACGCGGCCTCACCCCCCGAGGACGACGGCTGGGTGCTCGCCGTGTTCTCCGTGCCCGAGTCCGAGCGGCAGAAACGTCACGTACTGCGTTCCCGTCTGTCCGGTCTCGGTTTCGGGACGGCCGCCCCCGGGGTGTGGCTCGCGCCGGCCCGCCTCTACGAGGAGACCCGCCACACGCTGGAACGGCTGCGGCTCGACGCGTACGTGGAACTGTTCCGCGGCGAGCACCTGGGCTTCGCGGCGACGGCCGACGCGGTCGCCCGCTGGTGGGACCTGGCCGCGATCGCCAAGCAGCACGAGGCGTTTCTCGACGCCCACGCGCGCGTGCTGCACGACTGGGAGGCGCGGGACGACATCCCCGAGGAGGAGGCGTACCGCGACTACCTGCTCGCCCTGGACACGTGGCGCCATCTCCCGTACGCCGATCCCGGGCTGTCTCCCGCGCTGCTGCCCGAGGACTGGCCGGGCGCGCGCTCGGCGGCCGTCTTTCGGGCGCTGCACGAGCGGCTGCGGGACGCGGGGGCGGCCTTCGCGGGCGTGCCGGAGAGCGCCCCCAAACCCGAAACCATGTGACACCGGCCACACTCTGGACCGCTAAGGCAACGCTCAGGCTGCTCAGTCCCTCTTCTCATAATCCTTACCTAGCGTCGTGACGCATGAGTCTGATGCGCAGTCTGAACCGGGCGCTCTCCGCCACCACCGGCCTCCAGGTGCGTAGGGCCACCGCCGTCGCGCCGCCCCGGCCGAAGAAGACGGCGGCGAAACCCGGGAAGCGGCCCACGCCGGTGTACCGATGTCCCGCGCCCGTGGACCTCGCCACGGACCGGCTGCTTCGGGAGCCGGTCTTCATCATGTCGCCGGTGCGTTCCGGCTCGACCCTGCTGCGGATGCTCCTGAACGCGCACTCACGGTTCCACTCTCCGCACGAGCTGCACATCCGCCGCCTGGAGGTCGACTTCGGCAGCAGGCTGTCGCAGCGCGCGATGAGCGCCCTCGACCTGGAGCGCGGCGATCTGGAGCATCTGCTCTGGGACCGGGTCATGCACCGCGAACTGGTCAGGTCCGGCAAGGACTTCATCGTCGAGAAGACGCCCAGCAACGCGTTCGTGTACCGGCGCATCCGGGACTGCTGGCCCGACGCCCGCTTCGTCTTCCTGCTCCGCCACCCGGTGTCCATCGCCCGGTCCTGGCACGAGGGCGACCCCGGCAGGCGGACCTTCGACGAGGCCGCCGCCGACGCGCTGCGCTACATGCGGGCCGTCGACAACGCCCGCAAGGGGATCACCGGCGGCCACACCCTGCGCTACGAGGACATCACCGCCGGCCCCGAGAAGGAGATGGCCCGCCTCTGCGCCTTCCTGAACGTGGACTTCGAGCCGTCGATGCTCGACTACGGCAGGAAGGACGACACACAGGTAGCGAAGGGCCTCGGCGACTGGCGGGACAAGATCCGCACCGGCCAGGTGCAGAGCGGCCGGGCCCTGCCCGCCGAGGACGAGATACCGGAGATCCTGCGACCGATGTGCGAGGCCTGGGGCTACACCTCGTGAAGCCGCACGCCGAGATAGCCGAGGTCTGGCCGCGCGACGGGCGCGTCAGACTCGTCGGACACATCCACGGGCACCCCGCCGAGGGCGAGTGGCGGCTGCTGCTCACCCTCCGGAGCCACGCGGAACAGCGCCTCGACTATCCCGCGCAGGTGAAGGGCGACCGTTTCGAGGGCGAACTGCCCGTCGCCGACCTGGCGGCGGCGACCGGCACCGCCGACACCGCCGAAGCCGGGATCGGGGCCAGGGCCGGGATCGAGGTCGAGGAGTGGGACATCCATCTCACCGACGGCGAGGTGGAGTTGCGGGCCGGACGGCGGCTCGACGACATCCACGGCAAGAAAAAGATCATGGTCTTCCCCGAGCAACGGGTACGCGGCTTCGGCGTGCGTCCGTACTACACGGTGAAGGACAACCTTTCGCTGGAGTGCCGCACGGGAGCCGCGACATGACGATCCATCAGATCGGAGGGCGGCCCAAGGTCCGCTATCTGCTCCTGCACGCGTACGGGCGCGGCGGCACCATCCGCACGGTGATGAACCAGGCCAACTCCCTGGTGCAGGCGGGCTGGCAGGTCGAGCTGGTGAGCGCGCTGCGCCGCCGTGACGACCTCCAGTTCCCGCTCGACCCAAGGGTGACGGTCACAACGGTCGTCGACCTGCGCGAGGAGGCGCACACCCCGCCGTCGGGCCTGGCCGGCCGCTGGCAGGACTGGCGCCGGGGCCGGCTCACCGGGCAGCCCGCGCGGCACATCCCCTCCGGCGAGTTCGGCTACCGCTACTTCAACCGGTATGTGGAGCAGCGGCTGATCGCGTACCTCTCCTCGCTGTGCGACGGGGTGCTGGTGACCACGCGGCCCGCGCTCAACTTCCTGGCCGCGGAGCACGCGACGGGCGGCGTGGTGCGTGTCGCGCAGGAGCACATGAACCACGGCACGCACAAGCAGGACGTGCGGCAGCGCATCCGGGAGACCTACGCGCGCTTCGACGCGGTCGCCGTCCTGACGGAACGCGACCGCGAGGAGTACGAGCAACTGCTGCCCGGCACCCGGGTCGTACGCATCCCCAACGCCGTGCACTCCCTCGACCAGGTGCCCTCGGACCACCGCTCGAAGATCGCGGTGGCGGCGGGCCGGCTCTTCCCGCAGAAGGGCTTCGACCTGCTGATCCCGGCGTGGGCGAAGCTCGTCGAGACCTACCCCGACTGGCAGTTGAGGATCTACGGCAGCGGCGAGAAGAAGGCCGAGCTGCGCGAGCTCATCGAGGAGCACCACCTCTACAACCACGTGTTCCTGATGGGCCACACGGACCGGCTCGACGACGAACTCGCCAAGGCCTCCTTCTACGTGCTCAGTTCGCGCTTCGAGGGGCTGCCGATGGTGATGATCGAGGCGATGAGCCACTCGCTCCCGGTGGTGAGCTTCGACTGCCCGACCGGGCCCTCGGACGTGCTCACACACGGAGTCGACGGTCTGCTGGTCGCGCCGGAGGACCCCGACGCGCTCGCCGACGCCATGGCCAGGCTGATGGGCGACCGGGCGCTGCGGGCGGACATGGGCGTCGCCGCCGTACTGACGGCGGCCTCGTACGGACCGGACGCCGTGCACCCCCGCTGGGAGGCCCTCTTCCGCGAACTCCACGAGGTTCGCGAACTCCACGACCTCCACGAACTTTCCGACCAACGGCACCGCGTCGCGGGCGCCTCGAAGGGACAGCGCGCATGACCACCACGGCCAGGGGCCGTCAGAAGCCCCCCACCGCCCAGGGAGCCACCATCTGGCTCACCGGGCTGCCGAGCGCGGGCAAGACGACCATCGCCCGCTTCCTCGCCGGCCGGCTGCGGTCCGAGGGACACCGCGTGGAGGTCCTCGACGGCGACGAGATCCGCCGCTTCCTCTCCGCCGGCCTCGGCTTCTCCCGCGAGGACCGCAACACCAACGTGCAGCGCATCGGCCTGGTCGCCGAAGTCCTCGCGCGCAACGGGGTGCTGGCGGTGGTACCGGTCATCGCGCCGTACGCCGACAGCCGCGAGGCGGTGCGCAAACGGCACGAGGCCAGCGGCACGCCGTACATCGAGGTGCATGTCGCCACTCCGGTCGAGGTGTGCAGCGAGCGGGACGTGAAGGGTCTGTACGCGCGGCAGGCGGCGGGGCAGCTGACCGGCCTCACCGGGATCGACGACCCGTACGAGCCGCCGCTGGACCCCGCACTGTCCCTGGAGACGCAGTCGCAGACGCCCGAGGAGTCGGCGGACGCGGTGCACGCGGTGCTGACGGCCAGGGGGCTCGTGTGACACCGGGCCCGACGACCGCCGACCCGACCACCGACCCGACCGCCGACCGTATGCACGCGCTTCCGCAGCACGCCCTTGCGCAGCAGGACGCGCTCCCCCGGCACGCGCTCTCGCATCTGGACGCTCTGGAGTCCGAGGCGGTGCACATCTTCCGCGAGGTGGCGGGGGAGTTCGAGCGGCCGGTGATCCTGTTCTCCGGCGGCAAGGACTCCATCGTCATGCTGCACCTGGCGCTCAAGGCGTTCGCGCCCGCTCCGGTGCCGTTCTCGCTGCTGCATGTGGACACAGGACACAACTTTCCGGAAGTCCTTGAGTACCGGGACCATGTGGTGGCCGCACATGGGCTGCGGCTCCATGTGGCCTCCGTACAGGACTACATCGACCGGGGTGTGCTGAGGGAACGCCCGGACGGGACGCGTAACCCGCTGCAGACGGTGCCGCTGACGGAGAAGATCCAGGCCGAGCGGTTCGACGCGGTGTTCGGCGGCGGACGCCGGGACGAGGAGAAGGCCCGCGCCAAAGAGCGGGTGTTCTCGCTGCGCGACGAGTTCTCGCAGTGGGACCCGCGCCGCCAGCGGCCCGAGCTGTGGAACCTCTACAACGGACGCCACGCCCCCGGCGAGCACGTCCGCGTCTTCCCCCTGTCCAACTGGACCGAGCTCGACGTCTGGCAGTACATCGCCCGCGAGGGCATCGAGCTGCCGGAGATCTACTTCGCGCACGAGCGGGAGGTCTTCCAGCGGGCCGGCATGTGGCTGACCGTCGGCGAGTGGGGCGGCCCGAAGGGCAGCGAGACCGTCGAGAAGCGACAGGTCCGCTACCGGACCGTGGGCGACATGTCCTGCACGGGTGCCGTCGACTCGGACGCGGTGACCCTCGACCAGGTCATCGCCGAGATCGCCGCCTCCCGGCTCACCGAGCGCGGCGCCACCCGCGCCGACGACAAGATGTCCGAGGCCGCGATGGAAGACCGCAAGCGCGAGGGGTACTTCTAAAGATGACCAGCACCACCGTGGACACCCTGCGGTTCGCGACCGCCGGGTCCGTAGACGACGGCAAGTCCACCCTGGTCGGCAGACTGCTGCACGACTCCAAGTCGGTCCTCACCGACCAGCTGGAGGCCGTGGAACACGCCTCCCGCAACCGCGGCCAGGACACACCCGACCTCGCACTGCTCACCGACGGCCTGCGCGCCGAGCGCGAGCAGGGCATCACCATCGACGTGGCCTACCGCTACTTCGCCACCGCCCGGCGCCGGTTCATCCTCGCCGACACCCCCGGACACGTGCAGTACACCCGCAACATGGTCACCGGCGCCTCCACGGCCGAACTGGCGATCATCCTGGTCGACGCCCGCAACGGCGTCGTCGAGCAGACCCGCCGCCACGCCGCGATCGCCGCGCTGCTGCGCGTCCCGCACATCGTGCTGGCCGTCAACAAGATGGATCTCGTCGGATACGAGGAGAAGGAGTTCGAGCGGATCGTCGAGGACTTCGCGGGCCACGCCGCCGAGTTGGACCTGCCCGGTTTCACACCGATCCCCGTGTCGGCCCTGGCGGGCGACAACGTGGTGGACCGCTCGACGCGCATGGACTGGTACGAGGGTCCGGCGCTGCTCCGGCATCTGGAGTCCGTCCCGGCCGGCGGCGACCGCTCGGGCGAACCCGCGCGCTTCCCCGTCCAGTACGTGATCCGGCACGCCGAGATCCGTTACTACGCGGGCCAGTTGGCCTCCGGCTCGCTGCGCGTGGGGGACCGCGTGACGGTCCACCCGTCCGGCGAGACGTCCACGATCACCGGCATCGACGTACTCGGCGAGGACGCGCGGGAGGCGTACGCCCCGCAGTCACTGACCCTGCGCCTGGCCGACCAGCGCGATGTCTCGCGCGGCGACATGATCACGACCGGGGCGGACGTGCCCGCGCTCACCCGGGACGTCCGGGCCGCCGTCTGCCATCTGGCCGACCGTCGACTGCGGGTCGGAGACCGGGTCCTGGTCAGGCACACGACCCGTACGGTCAAGGCGATCGTGAAGGAGCTGGGCGGGGCCGCCGAGCTGGCCGCCAACGACCTGGGCGGGATCACCCTGCGCACCGCCGAGCCGCTCGCGCTCGACGACTACGCGGACTCGCGCCGCACCGGAGCGTTCATCCTGGTCGACCCGGCGGACGGGGCGACGCTGACGGCCGGGATGGTCGATCTGGGGGAGGCCGGCTCGCCCGCGTGAGCCGGTCTCCCCCACGCCCACCACCCGTCCGTCCGGACAGGGCCGTGGGAGGTCAGGCACCGACGTGCCTGGCCTCCCACGGCCCTGTTTTGTTTTGGTGACTTCCGTCATGGATGCGCGACAACGCGGTCACGGAGTCACGACTCGTCGATAGGCCGGTAACGACGGGTGCAGAACGCGGGATGCGGACCGTTCACCTGGGTAAGCAGCCCGATACCAGGTCGAACGTCCCGAAAAAAGCCCGCCGAGCGCCTCTGTCCGGTTGCGTCGTACCATTCCTAAAGTTGAAAGCAGGACATCCTGCTCCATGAACGGACCCGCCTTGCACGATCCCCACGCTCCAGCCTCCTGGCGCATCGCTCTACCGCACACCGCTGCGGCAGTGCCTGTTGCCCGTGCCCTGGTCCGTACCGCGCTCGCCGAGCTGGAACACGCCGCCGACAGCGACACCGCCGAACTGCTCACCGCGGAGCTGGTGGCGAACGCCGTGGAGCACACCAAGGGCGACCGGCCCATAGAGCTGGTCGTGGAGCTGCTGCCGACCGGCTGCCAGGTCGAGGTGCACGACCCGGACCCGGCCCCGCCGGGCGATCTCACGATCCCCGACCCGTCGGGCGAGCCCGACCCCTGGCAGGAGCACGGCCGCGGGCTGCTGCTGATCCGCGCCCTCAGCTCGTCGTGCGGGCACCGCCCCACGGACTCCGGGAAGGCGGTCTGGTTCAGACTGCCGGTGGTGCCGCACCAGCGGAACCCGCTGTAGCGCAGGCGTCACCCGCCGCGCCCGCCGCACCCCTCGCAGCCGTCACGGCCCTAGCGACCCTCACAGCCCTTCACAGCCCTCACAGCCCTCAGGCGAGGGTCGCCACCAGCATCGCCTTGATCGTGTGCAGCCGGTTCTCCGCCTCGTCGAAGACGACCGAGTGGGCCGACTCGAAGACCTCGTCGGTGACCTCCAGCGAGTCCAGGCCATGCCGCTCGTGAATGTCGCGGCCGACCTTGGTGCCCAGGTCGTGGAAGGCCGGCAGACAGTGCAGGAACTTGACGTCCGCGTTGCCGGTGGCCCGCAGGACGTCCATCGTCACCGCGTACGGGCCGAGGGCGACGATGCGCTCGTCCCAGACCTCCTTGGGCTCCCCCATGGACACCCAGACGTCGGTGGCGACGAAGTCGGCGCCCGCGACCCCCTCCGCGACGTCCTCGGTGAGCGTGATCCGCGCCCCGCTGCGCACGGCGAGCTCGCGCGCCCGCTCGACGATCTCCTCGGCCGGCCAGTAGGCCTTCGGCGCGACGATCCGTACGTCCATGCCGAGCAGCGCGCCGGTGACCAGGTAGGAGTTGCCCATGTTGAAGCGCGCGTCGCCGAGGTAGGCGAAGGCGGTCCGGTTCAGCGGCTTGGTGGTGTGCTCGGTCATCGTGAGGACGTCGGCGAGCATCTGCGTCGGGTGCCAGGCGTCGGTCAGACCGTTGTAGACGGGCACGCCCGCGTGGGCGGCCAGCTCCTCGACACCCTCCTGGCTGTCCCCGCGGTACTGGATCGCGTGGAACATCCGGCCGAGCACCCGCGCGGTGTCCTTCACGGACTCCTTGTGTCCTATCTGCGAGCCCGAGGGATCGAGGTAGGTGGTGGAAGCTCCCTGGTCCGCGGCCGCGACCTCGAACGCGCAGCGCGTGCGCGTCGAGGTCTTCTCGAAGATCAGCGCGATGTTCCGGCCCCGCAGGTACTGGGTCTCCGTCCCGGCCTTCTTCGCCGCCTTCAGCTCTGCGGCGAGCCCGATCAGGCCGCGGAACTCCTCCTCCGTGAAGTCCAGCTCCTTCAGGAAGTGGCGGCCGGCGAGGGCGTACGGGACTGTCGCCATGGGGGCGCTCCAGGGTTACGTAAACAGGGACTCTTGGAATTCTATACGATGGTCCACATTTCTATACGGAATAATTGTCGAGACGTAGGACTCACTTTCGAGGCCCCGGACCTCCGGTTCGGCCGCTAGCCGACCGGATCCCGCACCACCGGACAGCTCATGCACCGCGGACCGCCCCTCCCCCGCCCCAGCTCGCTGCCGGGGATCTCGATCACCTCGATGCCCTGCTTGCGCAGATGCGTGTTCGTGGTCTGGTTCCGCTCGTACGCGACGACGACGCCCGGCTCGACCGCGAGGACGTTGCAGCCGTCGTCCCACTGCTCGCGCTCGGCGGCGTGGACGTCCTGCGTGGCGGTCAGCACGCGGATCCGGTCGAGCCCCAGCGCGGCGGCGATCGCGCGGTGCATGTGCTCCGGCGGATGGTCGGTGACCTTCAGCTCCTTGTCGCCGACGCCCGGTTCGATGGTGTACGAGCGGAGCATGCCGAGCCCCGCATACTGGGTGAAGGTGTCGCCGTCGACCATCGTCATCACCGTGTCGAGGTGCATGAGGGCGCGCTTCTTGGGCATGTCGAGCGCCACGATGGTCTGCGCCGAGCCGGTGGCGAACAGCTTGTGCGCGAGCATCTCCACGGCCTGGGGCGTCGTCCGCTCGCTCATCCCGATGAGCACGGCGCCGTTGCCGATCACGAGCACGTCGCCGCCCTCGATGGTGGACGGGTAGTCGGCCTGCCCCTCGGACCAGACATGGAACGGCTCGTCCTGGAACAGCGGGTGGTGCCGGTAGATCGCCTCGAAGTGCACGGTCTCGCGCTGGCGGGCGGGCCAGCGCATGGCGTTGATGGAGACGCCGTCGTAGATCCAGGCGGAGGTGTCGCGGGTGAAGAGGTGGTTGGGGAGGGGGCCGAGGAGGAAGTCGTCGAGCTCCATGACGTGGAAGCGCACGGAGGTCGGCTCGGGGTGCGCCTCCAGGAACTCGCGCTTGGTCATACCGCCGACCAGCGCCTCCGCCAGCTCGCCCGCGGGCAGCGACTCGAACGAGGCTCTGAGGTGGTCGGTGGCCAGCGGCCCGTACTCCTTCTCGTCGAAGACCCTGTCCAGGACGAGCGATCTGGCCGCCGGGATCGCCAGGGCCTCGGTCAGCAGGTCGCCGAAGAGGTGGACGGTGACTCCGCGGTCGCGGAGCACGTCGGCGAAACCGTCGTGCTCCGCGCGGGCCCTGCGCACCCACAGCACGTCGTCGAAGAGCAGGGCGTCCTTGTTGCTTGGGGTGAGCCTTTTGAGCTCAAGATCCGGCCGGTGCAGGATGACGCGGCGCAGCCGCCCGGCTTCGGAGTCGACGTGGAATCCCATGCCTCCATCCTGACCACCGGTGACCGTCTTCACCCCCCGGTCGACCGTTTCCGCGTTTTCTCGTTCTCGTCCCCTTGACGATTAAAGGTGGCGGCGATTATCGTCGTGTTGACGAAAATGAATGAGGGGGACGCACACACATGGCCGACATCACCCGGCGCCTGGGCTGGCGCCATCTGCGCGGTGCGCCGACGGCACACGTCCGGCACCACCGGGGCGGCAAGCTGCTGCACGACGGGCCGGGACTCAGCTTCTGGTTCCGCGCGCTCACCGCGGCACTCTCCGAAGTCCCGGTCGACGACCGGGAGTTGGCGATGACCTTCCACGCCCGTACGTCCGACTTCCAGGACGTGGCGGTGCAGGCGACGGTCACCTACCGGGTCAGCGACCCGGAACTCGCCGCCGCCCGGCTGGACTTCTCCATCGACCCGGACACCGGGGTGTGGCGGGGCGCGCCACTGGAACAGCTGGGCACGCTGCTCACGGAGACGGCCCAGCAGCACGCACTCGACGTCCTCGCCCGTACGACACTGTCGGCGGCCCTGGCCGACGGGGTGGCGGCGGTCCGCGAGCGCGTCGCCGCCGGTCTGGGCGCGGAGCCCCGCCTGCCGGCCACCGGTATCGAGGTGGTCGCGGTGCGCGTGGTGGCGCTGCGCCCGGAGCCCGAGGTGGAGCGCGCCCTGCGCACGCCGGCCCGGGAACTGATCCAGCAGGAAGCCGACCGGGCCACGTACGAGCGCCGGGCGGTGGCCGTCGAGCGGGAGCGGGCCATCGCCGAGAACGAACTGGCCAGCCAGATCGAACTCGCCCGCCGCGAGGAGCAGTTGGTCGACCAGCGCGGCACGAACGCCCGTCGCGAGGCAGAGGAGCACGCGGCGGCGGACGCGGTACGGGCGGGTGCGGAGGCGGCCCGGACGGTACGGCTTGCCCAGGCGGAGGCCGAGCGGTCGGTGAAGCTGGCGGAGGCGGAAGCGGAGCGGTCGGTCAGGCTCACCGAGGCCGAGGCGGCACGCACCGTGAAACTGGCCGATGCCGAGGCCGCCCGGTCCGTACGGCTCGCTCGTGCCGAGGCCGAGGGTGCGCGCGAGGTGGGCGAGGCACGGGCGCAGGCCCAGGCGGCGTGGCTGCGAGTGCACGGCGAGGTGGACGTGGCGACCCTGCACGCCCTCACCGGGACACGGCTCGCGGAGAACCTGCCGAACATCGAGAGCGTGACGGTGTCGCCGGACGTGCTCACCGGGCTGCTCGCCAGGTTCGGGACCGGAGAGCGGGCGTGAGTCTCGCACCGCGGATCGTGGTGGTCCATCGGACCACGGAGTACGCCGAGTTGGTGGCCCACCACGGCACGCACGGACAGGCCGCGTTCTTCCTCTCCTCCCGGGGCCGGGACATCGCGGAGATCGCCGAACGCCATCACCGAACCCGGCGCGCGCTGACCGACGTCACCTCGGCGATTCCGCTGACCTGGCGTCAGACGCTGGTCGAGCGGCGCGACTTGGACCGTTTCCTGTTCGCGCCGGAGGACGTGGTGGTCGTGGTCGGCCAGGACGGTCTGGTGGCGAACGTCGCCAAGTACCTCGCCGGCCAGCCGGTGTTGGGCATCGACGCCGACCCAGGCCGCAACCCTGGTGTCCTGGTCCGGCACCGCCCTGCGGACGCGCCGACTCTGCTCCCGGCGGCCCTCACCAGTGCCGTCGAGGAACTCACCATGGTGGAGGCCGTCGCCGACGACACGCAGCGGCTGGTCGCGCTCAACGAGATCTATCTCGGCGCCGTCGGCCATCAGACGGCCAGATACCGCCTGGGCCTGGAGGGCGACGGGGGTGTTGTCGAGGCCCAGGCGTCCTCCGGGGTGCTGGTGGGAACCGGCACCGGGGCGACCGGATGGCTCCGGTCGGTGTGGCAGGAGCGGGGCAGCTCCCTGCCCCTGCCACGCCCCACGGAGGACCGCCTGGTGTGGTTCGTCCGCGAGGCATGGCCGTCACCGGCGACCGGCACGTCCCGGGTCGCCGGCCAGCTCTCGGCCTCGTCCCACCTCAGCCTCACCGTCGAGTCCGAACGACTGATCGCGTTCGGGGACGGGATGGAGGGAGATGCGGTGGAACTGACCTGGGGGCAGACCGTGCGGGTGGGGGTGTGCGGGGAGCGGTTGCGGTTGGTGGGCTGAGACGCCCACCCGCTGCGCGGCGGCTGGAGCGGTCGGCTCGGCAACTGAGGTTCAGCCGGGGGACTTTGAGGCTGCGGACCGGTAGCTCCGGTGGGGAGGCCGCCACGCCGCCTCCCCACCCTCGGTGGATGCCTACAACCGCGGGTCCACCGGCTCCGACTCCAGCGCCAGCACCCCGAACACCGCCTCATGCACCCGCCACAGCGGCTCCCCCTCCGCGAGCCGGTCCAGGGCCTCCAGGCCGAGGGCGTACTCCCGCAGCGCCAGCGACCGCTTGTGGTTGAGGAAACGGCCGCGCAGGCGGTCGAGGTTCTCGGGACGGGTGTACTCCGGTCCGTAGATGATCCGCAGGTACTCCCGGCCCCGGCACTTGATACCGGGCTGCACCAGCCGCCCGTTCCCACCCCGCACCACGGCCCGATCGGGCTTGACGACCATGCCCTCGCCGCCGCGGCCGGTCATCTCCAGCCACCAGTCGACCCCGGCCCGCACCGACTCGGGATCCCCCGTGTCGACGAAGAGGCGCCGAGTGGTCTGAAGGAGCCCGGACGGGTCGTCCGCCACCAGCCGGTCGATCAGCGCGAGCTGCTCCTCGTGCGGCAGGGCCGCGAGACTCCGGCCCCGCACGGCGAGAATCTGGAAGGGCGCGAGACGAACACCGTCGAGACCGGACGTGGTCCAGCAGTAGCGCCGGTACGCGTCGGTGAACGAGGCGGCGTCGACGGCCCGTTCGCGCTGCTTGGTCAGCAGCTCCTGTACGTCGACACCACGCGCCGCGGCGCCTTCGAGCGCGGCCACCGCTCCCGGGAAGACAGCTCCGGCCGCCGCACCCACCGCGGCGTACTGCGAGCGCAGCAGCCCGGAGGCCTTGAGCGACCAGGGCAGCAACTCGGCGTCGAGCAGCACCCAGTCCGTCTCCAGCTCCTCCCACAGACCCGCCTCGGTGACGGCGGCCCGCACCCGCCCGAGGATCTCCTCGGTGACGGCGGAGTCGTCGAAGAAGGGGCGCCCGGTACGGGTGTAGAGCGCGCCCGACACCCCGGTCGCGCCGAACCGCTCGCGCGCGGTCTCCTCGTCCCGGCAGACCAGCGCCACCGCCCGCGACCCCATGTGCTTCTCCTCGCACACGACCCGCGCGACCCCGTCGGCCGCGTACTGCGCGAAGGCCTCGACCGGGTGCTCCAGATAGCCCTCCACCTTGGAGGTCGCCGTGGGTGCCATGGTCGGCGGCAGATACGGCATCAGCCGCGGGTCCACGGCGAAGCGGCTCATGACCTCCAGGGCCGCGGCCGCGTTCTCCTCGCGTACGGAGACACGTCCGGCGTGCCGGGTCTCGACGACCCGGCGGCCGTGCACGTCCGCGAGGTCCAGCGGACGCCCCTCGTGTCCGCCGGGCGCCTCGGAGGCCAGCGGCTTGGTCGGCTCGTACCAGACCCGTTCGGCCGGTACGTCGACGAGTTCGCGCTCCGGCCAGCGCAGCGCGGTGAGCTTGCCGCCGAACACGGCACCGGTGTCCAGGCAGATGGTGTTGTTCAGCCAGGTGGCCTCCGGGACGGGAGTGTGGCCGTAGACGACGGCCGCCCGGCCCCGGTAGTCCTCGGCCCACGGGTAGCGCACCGGCAGCCCGAACTCGTCGGTCTCGCCGGTGGTGTCGCCGTACAGCGCGTGCGAGCGGACCCGGCCCGACGTACGCCCGTGGTACTTCTCGGGCAGTCCCGCGTGGCAGACGACGAGCCGGCCGCCGTCGAGGACGTAGTGGCTGACCAGCCCGTCCACGAACTCCCGTACCCGCTCCTTGAATTCGTCGCTCTCGCCCTCCATCTGCTCGATGGTCTCGGCGAGGCCGTGGGTGTGCTGGACCTTGCGGCCCTTGAGGTAACGGCCGTACTTGTTCTCGTGGTTGCCCGGCACGCACAGGGCGGCGCCCGAACCGACCATGGACATCACCCGGCGCAGCACGCCCGGGGTGTCCGGGCCGCGGTCCACGAGGTCGCCGACGAACACGGCCGTGCGGCCCTCGGGGTGCACGCCGTCCGCGTACCCCAACTTGCCGAGCAGCGACTCCAGTTCGGAGGCGCAGCCGTGGATGTCGCCGATGATGTCGAACGGACCGGCGAGGTGGGTCAGGTCGTTGTACCGCTTCTCGGTGCGGACCTCGGCGCTCTCGATCTCCGCCACACCCCGCAGGACGTGCACCTTCCTGAACCCCTCGCGCTCCAAGTGCCGCAGGGAGCGCCGGAGTTCACGGGTGTGGCGCTGGATGACGCGGCGCGGCATGTCGGCGCGGTCGGTGCGGGAGGCGTTGCGCTCGGCGCACACCTCCTCGGGCACGTCGAGCACGACGGCGATGGGCAGTACGTCGTGCTTCCTGGCGAGGTCGATGAGCTGCTTACGGCTCTCCTGCTGCACGTTGGTCGCGTCGACGACCGTACGCCGACCCGCCGCGAGGCGCTTGCCCGCGATGTAGTGCAGGACGTCGAAGGCGTCGCCGCTGGCGCTCTGGTCGTTCTCGTCGTCGGCGACGAGGCCGCGGCAGAAGTCCGACGAGATCACCTCGGTCGGCTTGAAGTGCCTGCGGGCGAAGGTGGACTTGCCCGACCCGGACGCGCCGATCAGCACGACGAGGGACAGGTCGGTGACGGGCAGGGAACGAACCTTGTCGTCGGTACTGGTCATGCGGCCTTCTCCTCCTTCGTGTTCTGGTCCTTCGTGTTCAGGGCGCCCACCGTGAAAACGGCCATCTGTGTGGGCGGTCCGACCTCGGGGTCGTCCGGTCCGACCGGCACGAACTCCACGCCGTACCCGTGCCGTTCGGCCACCGTCCCCGCCCAGCCGCGGAACTCCTCGCGCGTCCACTCGAAGCGGTGGTCGCCGTGCCGGACATGGCCGGCGGGGAGGGTCTCCCAGCGGACGTTGTACTCGACGTTCGGCGTCGTCACGATGACGGTCCTCGGGCGCGCCGAACCGAACACCGCGTACTCCAGGGCGGGCAGCCGCGGCAGGTCGAGGTGCTCGATGACCTCGCTGAGCACGGCGGCGTCGTACCCCTTGAGCCGCTTGTCGGTGTAGGCGAGCGAGCCCTGGAAGAGCTGGACGCGCTCGGACTGCCGCTCGCCCATCCGGTCCAGCTTGAGTCGCCGCGAGGCGATGGTGAGCGCGCGCATCGAGACATCGACCCCGACGATCTCGGTGAACCGCGTGTCCTTGAGCAGCTCCTGCACCAACTGGCCCTGCCCACAACCCAGATCGAGGACCCGTGCGGCATCGGTGCCCTTCAGCGCGCCGACGATCGCGTCCCGCCGCTGGACGGCGAGCGGTACGGGCTTCTCCTCGGTGTCCGTCTGCTCGTCGACGGCGTTGTCGATCTCCTCGACCACGCTGTCGTCCGTCTCCGCGAGCCGGACGAGTTCGAGGCGCTCCATGGCCTGCCGGGTCAGCGACCAACGGCGGGACAGATAGCGGCTGGTGATCAGCTTCTGCTCCGGGTGCTCCGGCAGCCAGCCCTCCCCGGCCCGCAACAGCTTGTCGACCTCGTCGGACGACACCCAGTAGTGCTTGGCGTCGTCGAGCACCGGCAGCAGGACGTACAGATGCCGCAGCGCGTCGGCGAGCCGCTGCTCACCCTCCAGTACGAGGCTCACGTACCGCGAGTCGCCCCACTCGGGGAACTCGGTGTCCAGCGCCACGGGTTCGGCACGCACCGTCCAGCCGAGCGGCTCGAACAGCGCCCGTACGAGATCGGCGCCGCCGCGCGCCGGCAGTGCGGGCACCTCGACGCGCAGGGGCAGCGGGCGCGCGGGCAGGTCGGGCTTCGCCTGGCAGGTGCCCTTCATCGCGCTGGAGAACACGCTGCTCAGCGCCACGGCGAGCAGGGACGAGGCGGCGTACGGCCGGTCGTTGACGTACTGCGCGAGAGCCGCGTCCGGGGCTCCGCCGCGGCCCTTGCCCTTGCCGCGCCGGACCAGTGCCACCGCGTCGACCTCCAGCAGCAGCGCCGCCGTGCAGCGCTCCACACTCGCCTCGGGGTAGACGACATGCGCCTTGCCGTAGGAGGTGGAGAACGCCTGCGCCTTGTCGGGATGCTTGTGCAACAGGAAACCGAGGTCGGTCGCGGGGCGGTCTGGGGTGCCAGAGGTACTGATCGTCAGGAACACGGTGGTCTGCCTCGAAACGTCTTTCAGAACCGCTTCTGAACTGCGGAAATCGGGGGTGCCGCCGTCCGGCACCGTGCCCAACGTACAGCCAACCTCTCCGGAGAAGTCAGGCATTTTCCGTCCCCCGCGTACGGCAGGCGAGCGGCTCCCGGGCTGCACGCGGGTGGCTTCCGGGCCGTACGCGGACGGCTCCCGGGCCGATCGGACCGGACGCCTGGCCGGTCGGACCGGGAGCTTGGCCGGTCGGGCGACGTGGTGGCGTGCGGTGTCCGTCTAACGTCGGTCTCGTCAGGCCACACCAGCCCGAGGGGGACGTTCGATGCATCAGCGACCGACGACCGGAGCGCACGCCGACGCCAACGCCAGTGCCAGTGCCAGTTCCGCGATGGCCGGATTGGCCGGTGCGCCCACGGAGTTCGAGCTCGACGTCGTGGAACTGCTCGTGGAGGCGATCGGCGACGCGGTGAAGTCCGAGTCGCCGGCCGTGGGCACCGAGAACCTGCTGTCCGCGCTCGTGATGGGTGAGACGGAAGCCGGTTCGGCGATAGCCCCCGGGATGCGGAAGGCCGGCTCGCTCAGCGGTCTGGTCGCGGGCCGGGCCGGGAGCGGCGGGGCGGCCTGGGCGAACGACGACGGATACGGCAGCACTCCGGTGGAGGTGGACGCCACCGCCGAGGACGACGCCGAGGTCACCGCCGCCTGGCGCGAGGCACAGTGGCGCCTCGGGCTCAAGGCCGGCGAATCGCGTGGCTCGCGCAAGGCGAAGGAACCGGCCGGCGAGAGCGGCCGGCCGCTGCCCGGGATGACCGACGCGACACGGATGTGCCTGCTGCTCGCGCTCAGGTCGGCCCGCGCCGAAGGGACGGTCGCGGTGCGCTGCCGGCACGTGGCGCGGGCCCTGCTGAACCTGCCGGCGAGCCGCGCCCGGGAAGCGCTGGTCGTGGAGCGGCTGGACCCGGCCGCCGCGGCCACGGCGCTCGACGCACTGGACGCGAAGGCCTCGGCGGAGACCGAGGGACCGGAATCCCGTGGCGTCCTGCTTCTCCGCCGGGCCGGCACGCTGGGCAAGAGCGGCAACCGCCTGTCCCGGGCGATCACGTCGTGGACCGCCGGGTCGTCCATCTACGGCTCACCGGTGATCTTCGCGGTGAGCGTCGAGGCCGCACGGCAGGTGGCGCGGTACGGGCGCGGCAGGACGGAGCCCGTGGACCTCCTGCTGGGAATCCTGGCCCTGGACCGGGCTTTGGCCGTTGCCGGACGGTCGCTGCCCGAGGATCTGGCATCCGTCAGCACGGCCGCCGAACTGCTGCGCAGGCACGGCGTACGACACGGGTCCCTGGCCCGTTCGGCGACCGTCGACGTGCCGGCCGGCGGCCTCGACCAGACACAGCTCTCCGACTCCGCCCAGCAGGCCAGGGCGGTCGCGCAGCTCATCGCCGCCGAGCAGGGTGCGCCCACGGTCGGTACGGTCCATCTGCTGGCCGCGCTGCTCGAAGCACCCGCGGTCGACGCGGAGGCGGGGGACGAGGGCCGTACGGTCGGACGGCTGCTGACCGCCGAGCGGGTGGACACCGCCGCGCTGCGGGCGGAGCTGGGTCCGCGGCCGGGCGCGTGACAGCGGGGAGGGACCGCCGGGCAGCGACCTGTCCTGGCGCGGATACCGTTCCCTCCGGCGGATCCGTGACGCGCGGATCCGTGATGCCGGGGGCAGAGGCGAGCATGAGTCAAGTGACGCAAGAGGAACGGCAGTTGCCCGGACCGCCAGGGCGCGGGCCGGGCGACGCGGCACAGTGGCTGCGCCGCGAGGCGGCCGAGATCCGGGCCGCGGTACGAGCCGCTCCACGCCGTACGGTCGTCGCCGAGGGCCTGGTGTGTGTGCTGGCGGCGGCCTTCGGGCTGTTCCCGCTGCTGCTGATACCGCCGGACCGGCCGGTCCTCGCGGTGCTGGAGGCGTTGTGGGCGACACTGCTCGTCGCCGCGCGGCGCGGCCGGCCGGTCGCCGCGGTCCTGGGCACCTTCCCACTGCCGGCGGGCGCCAACGTATGGGTGCTGGCGGTGGTACCGCTGATCGTGCTGTCCGCCACCCGCCGCATCGCGCCGCCGCGCCGCGCGTGGCGGATCGTCGGGGTGACCTGCGCCGCACTCGGCGGACTGACCGTCGCCGTGGGCCTGTTCCGGTGGGAGACCCTGCCGATGACGCTGGCGGAGAACGCCGTCTCCGCCGTACTCCTGCTGCTGCTCCCCACCCTGGCCGGCACGATGCTGGGCCGGCGACGGCCCCTGGTCGACCTGCTGCGGGAGCGCAACGCCTATCTGGAACAGACCCGTACGCTGACCGCCGCGGCGGCCCGGCTGGAGGAACGGACCCGGATCGCACGGGAGATGCACGACCTCCTGGGCCACCGGCTGAGCCTCATCTCGGTGCACGCCGGGGCGCTGGAACTCGCAGCCGCACGCCAGGCCCCTCCGCTGGCCGGACAGGTGGAGCTGCTGCGCACGACCGCGGGGACGGCCATGGAGGAGCTCCGCGAGATCCTCGGTGTCCTGCGGCACGCGGACGTGTCGGACCTGTCGGACGAGACCGGGGGCGACCGGGGAACGTACGAGGACATCGCCGCTCTGGTGGCCCAGTCCCGGCAGACGGGTGGCGGCCCGGTCGAGCTGGTCTGGTCGGTTCCCGACACGGTCGAGGCGGGCGCCCGCGTCCGGCAGGCGGTTCACCGGGTGGTCCGCGAAGCGCTGACGAACGTACTGAAACACGCGTCCGGCGCGCCGACCCTGGTGGAGGTCAAGGGCACGGACGCGGGGACCGAGGTGTACGTCACCAACGGGGTGCCGCGCGTGCCTGGCGACTCCCGGGGCGGAACGAGCAGCGGGCTGGCCGGACTTCAGGAGCGGATCTCGTTGCTCGGCGGCACCTTCGGGGCGGGTGCCCTGCCGGACGGCGGGTTCCGCGTGACGGCGTGGCTGCCGTCCCACACGACGAACGGCCCCGTGCCCGCGCCCAACGGGCCTGTGCCCACGCCTTCGGAGGCCTACGCCGCCCCGTTGTCGGCCCAGACCCTGACCTGGCCGCGGGTCCTCGGCGCCGGCTGCGCGGCGGTGCTCGTGGTCCTGCCCACGGCGGGCTTCCTGATCGTCCTGCTGGTGTTGGCGGCCCTAGGATGAGCTGATGATCCGAGTGCTGGTCGCCGACGACGAAGCGCTGATGCGCGTCGGAATCCGGCTGATCCTGGAGAACGCCGACGACATCGAGGTCGTTGCCGAAGCGGGTGACGGCCTGGAGGCCGCTGCGGCCTGCCGCGCCCAGGACATCGACGTCGCCCTGCTCGACATCCAGATGCCGACCAGGGACGGCATCGCGGCCGCCGAGGACATCGCCCGGCTCTCGCCCCGTACGTGTGTGGTGATGCTGACGGCGTTCGGCGAGGAGGCCAGTGTGACGCGGGCCCTGCGGGCCGGGGCGAGCGGTTTCCTCCTCAAGGACACCGGTCCCGCCGAACTGATCCGCGCCGTACAGCTCGCCGCGAAGGGCGAACCGGTCCTCGCACCCCGGATCACGCGCCAACTGCTCGAACGGCACGTGCGGTCCGGCCGTGACACCGAGGCCGCCCTGCGCAGGACCGAGGAACTGACCCCGGCCGAACGGGATGTCCTGCGGCTGCTCGGTACGGGCCTGTCCAACGCGGAGATCGCCGACCAGCTGTACATGAGCGCCGGCACGGTCAAGGCCCACATCAGCCGGATCCTGACCCGCACCGGCTGCGCCAACCGCGTCCAGGCGGCGGTCCTGGCCCATGACGCGGGGATGCTGGCCGACGGCGGCTGCTGAGACGGGGTCCACGGCACGGGCAGGGGACGCTCGCGGCGTCGGCCTCGGTCCCGGCTTCGGTCCTGGTCCCGGTCCCGGTCCCTGCCAAAGGTGCTTCCGTCGGCCAGGGACCGGGGCGAATCCCACAACGGTCACCGGCCGACGGGCTGCCGGAGCGCGGCGACCACCCGGTTACTGCAGCTGGGACTGCACCTGGGAGGAGATCAGGTCCAGGTGGTCCAGGTCGTCGAGGTCGAGGATCTGGAGGTAGACCCGCTGGGAACCGATCTCCGCGTACCGGCCGATCCTTTCGACGACCTCGCCCGGCGTACCGGCCAGCCCGTTCGCCTTCAGCTCCTCCACCTCGCGGCCGATCGCGGCGGCGCGGCGGGCGACCTCCGCGTCGTCCTTTCCCACGCAGGCGACGAGCGCGTTGGAGTAGACGAGGTCGGTGCCCTTGCGGCCGGTCGCCTCGGCCGCCGCCCGCACCCGGCCGAACTGGCGCCCGCTGTCCTCGATCGACGCGAACGGCATGTTGAACTCGTCGGCGTAGCGGCCCGCGAGGCGCGGGGTGCGGGTGGCACCGTGGCCGCCGATGAGCACCGGCACCTTGGGCTGGGCCGGCTTCGGCAGCGCGGGCGAGTCGGTGAGCTGGTAGTACGTGCCGTCGAAGCTGAAGGTCTCGCCGACCTTCATCTCCCACAGCCCGGTGACGATCGCCAGCTGCTCCTCCAGACGGGCGAACTTCTCCTTCGGGAAGGGGATGCCGTACGCCTTGTGCTCCTCCTCGAACCAGCCCGCGCCCAGGCCCAGTTCGACGCGGCCGCCGGACATCTGGTCGACCTGGGCGACCTGGATCGCCAGGACGCCGGGCAGGCGGAACGTACCGGCGGTCATCAGTGTGCCGAGGCGGATGCGCTTGGTCTCGCGGGCGAGTCCGGCGAGGGTGATCCAGGCGTCCGTGGGGCCCGGAAGGCCGTCCGCGGAACCCATGCGGAGGTAGTGGTCGGAACGGAAAAACGCGTCGAAGCCGAGGTCTTCGGTGGCCTTGGCGACAGCGAGAAGGGTGTCGTAGGTGGCGCCCTGCTGGGGCTCGGTGAAGATTCGAAGATCCATGCCTCCATCCTGCACGGTCGAACGTCGGTCAACCCCATCGGTCCCGCCGGTCCTCCGCGTCCCCGGTCGGGTGAAAATCCGTCAACCGTGGGCGCGGGGGGAGACCGCGCCAGTGACCCGTCCGGACAGTGATCGTTGGCTCGGGCGGAGCCGGACCGCCCGGCACCCGTCGCCGGCGGTCGGCCGGTGCGTTGCTGGTTCTCCCCGTGGGGGAGGGCGAAGGCCGAGGAGGCCGTCATGTCCCAGGAAGCCGTTCCGTCGTCGCAGCCCAAGGGTTTGCTGCAGCAGATGGAGGAGCTGATGGCGGCGCTCAACGCGGATCTGTCGCAACTCGACGCGGATTTCCAACAGTCGGCCGAGCACCCGGCTCCGGCCGAGGGACCCGACCGCACCTGATCTGTTCGCCCCCGCCGCCCCTACCCATTCCCGTCACTTTTCGGGGGCCAGCCCCCGAACCCCCGCTCCTCAAACGCCGGAGGGGCTGAATAACCTAAGGGGCGCGGGGAACTGCGCAATCTTTTAGCGGGGGTTCGGGGGCGGAGCCCCTGAGTCAGGGACGGGAATGGGTAGGGGCGGCGGGGGCGAAAAAAGCCCTACCCCGCCGCCGCCCCCTGATCCCGTACCGCGAGTCTTCGCAGCATCTCCAGCACCCGGTCCCTGGACTCGTCCGCCGCGTCGATCGCTTCCATGCACTGCCAGTACGTCCCCTCGTCGCTGGCCGCGCAGGCTATCCCCACGAGGGCTATCCCGACCTCGCCGAGCAGCCCGCCGAGGTCGAGAAGAGCAAGCCGCGCATCCCCGAGCTCGGTGAGCTGCGCGGCCCGCAGGTCCACCACATCGAGCACCGGCGCATCCAGCACCCCGCATCCCCGCCCCGCCAACTCGGTCAACCCCAGCGCCTCGCCCCGTAATTCGGGCGGCCCGGACACCGCCAGCCGACTGCCTATCGCCTGGGCGAGGGCCTGCGCCTGCCAGGCCTCCGCCATGATCCCGGGAGCGTCCGCGCTCCCCATCAGGGCACACCTGCTCGCGCCGATGAGCCGCACCGCGTCCATGCGCTGACCCCGTCTGTCCCGACGCGCTCTTCACACGCCTGCCCGAACTCCGCCTGCCACTACCCAGAGTGAAGTGCTTCGGGACGAAAAGCCAGAGGAAGCCTGAAATCTGTGGACACGGAATTGATTGTGGACAGATCAACAACTCCGGAGAGTGACAAACGGGGTCTTCAAGTCCCTTTTCGGAAACACCTCATGGAGTCGAGCGAACATGAAGCGGCCATCAAGCGGACGGTCACGACCCCTCCCCCACCGGAAACCTCCGTTCATTCCGGTCGATCTTCGCATCGAGCGCCGCAAGGACATCGATACCGAGCACCTCGCACACCTGCAGCAAGTACGCGAGCACGTCGGCGACTTCGTCCGTCACCCGGGACGCCCGCTCCGGGTCGTCCATCACCCGGGCCGACTCCTCGGGCGTCAACCACTGGAAGATCTCGACGAGTTCGGAGGCCTCCACACTGAGCGCGGCGACGAGGTTCTTGGGCGTGTGGTACTGCTGCCAGTTCCGCGCCGCCGCGAACTCGGCCAGCCTGCGCTGCAACATCGGCACATCAAGTTCGGTCACGGTTCAAGGTCTACCACCGTCACCCCGCCCACCCCCGCCGCCCAGGACGCGTCGCTCACGGCCCCCACCAGCCGGATGTGCCCGCGCTCGCACATCCGCGCCGCCAGCCGTACGAGCCCCTCCCGCTGCCGTACGTCCAGATCGCGGTCGAAGCCGTCGGCGAGGACGGTGAGCGTCTGCAGTGCCGCGGGCACCTCGCCCGCCGTGTCGACCTCCAGCACGCCCGGCCCGGTGAGCAGCACCAGGGACAGCGCGAGGTACCTCAACTCCCCGTCCCCCAGCCGCCCGAGCGGTGTGCGCAGCCCGTCGCCCCGGTCGAGCAGCGCCTGGACCGTCCCATCGATCCCGCCGGTCCTGCCGGTCTCGCCGGGTTGCCGCTCGGCCAGCAGGTCACGGACCGGTCCCGTGCATCCCGCGCGCACCGCGTCGACCAGCAGCCCATGCCGGCGACCGCACTCCGACCGCGTACGCCACAGCACTTCGGCGAGGTTGCCGCAGCCGCGCAGCAGCCGTCCCGCGCCGAGCGGCACCGCCGTGCGCATCGAGCGGGGCAGCGGATCGCAGGCGAAGACCGACCGCAATGCGACCACCATCTGCTCGGCGGCGGCGAGGACCTGGCGCTGGCCGTCCGTCTTTCCGGCGACGCGGAGCGGCAGGAGCGGCGTACCGAGACGGTCGTCGGGCAGGGGCGCCCGGGTCACCGGGGACGAGCCCGCCGTGTGCCAGGCCGCCTGCACGGAACGCCTGCTCGGGTCGCGCAGGGCGGTCTCCAGCAGGGTCAGTCCGCCGGCCGTCAACCGCTCGCCCACGATGCGCAGTTCGGGCTCGGCCTGCACGGCGACATCGAGCCGTACGGGACCCTCGGGGCCGTCCGCCGTGCAGCCGATGCGGAAGCCGCGCCGCCGCTGGGCGTCGGGGCGGGCCCGCTCGGGAACGCACGCGACCGGGTCCGGGAACACCTCGTCCAGTTCGGCGCCGCCGCCGAGCCGGGCGAGTGCCTCGTACGCCCGCAGGGCACTGGATTTGCCGCTGCCGCTGGGGCCGGCGAAGAGGCTGAGCGGTCCGAGCGGGAATCCGGCGCGGCGGTGCGCGGCGAACGCGGTGAGCCGCAGTTCGACGACGCTCGGCCGGTCCGGACGTGCCTCGGCCTTCGCGCGGGACCCGAGAGATGACACGGTCATATCCGGACGGTAGGGCTCCGCGACCAGGCGGAACCGTTTCGTCCGCGAAACCTTCCTACGAACGGGGTACCGGGTCGAGGGTTGACACCCCGGACCGCCGGAAATCACGCCTCGGAATCACGCCCGCGTGCAACACCCCGCACGTCACGCCCCCGGACCCGGAATCACGCCCCGCGCGCAACACTCAGCGCGTCACACCCCGGGAATCCCCGCCCCCTCCATCAGCCCCGCCACCTCGGTTCCCGGCGGCGTGAGCAGGAAGACGTTCCGGTCGACCCGGTGCATCCCGCTCGCGAGGCCGAAGACGACACCCGTACTGAAGTCGAGTACGCGCTTGGCGACGTCCGTCTCGGCGCTGGTGAGGTCCAGAAGGACCGGGATGCCGGCCATCAGGGTCTCGGCGACCTCGCGGGCGTCCGCGAAGACGTTGACCCGGAGCACCACGAAGCGGCGTCGCGCCTCGGTCTCGGCCTCCGGTATCGCCCGGTGGCCGACCGCCGAGGGCCAGGCGTCGCGACCACGCAGCGGTACGACCTGGGCGAGTCCTTCCCACTGTTCATCGGTGACGTCGTGGCGGTTCACCGGTTCCCCCCGACCTGACTCGCACTGATTGCCTGCACCGGGCAATTCTTGCGCATGATCACCCGTTCGGCCCAATGCGACACGGTCCGCGGCGGACCGCGCCCCTATGCGTCCGCTCACACCTCGGTCACACCTCCGGGTCCCCTCACACCTCGCCGACGGCGGCTGTGTGGCGCGTGTAACTCCTCAAGATCGCGTCACGTGACACAGGCGTAACGGGCAATTCGTACGCTCATGGACCGAGGTTCTCCTCGGAGAAGCTCGGAATGGCTCGGAATGGCTCGGAAGGCCGGAGAAAGGCAGCGTGTGAGCGCCACCACCCCCACCTCGCAGGTACGCACGGTCTGCTCGTACTGCGGTGTGGGCTGCGGCATGGTCCTCGACATCGGGATGGGCCCCGACGGACGGCGTACGGTCCTGAAGGCGTCCGGGGACAAGGCTCACCCCGCGAACTTCGGCCGGCTGTGCACGAAGGGCGCGACCACGGCCGACATGCTCGCCGCGCCGGGACGGCTGGCCACCGCCCTCGTACGGGACGACCGCGGCGCGGAGCCGGTGCCGGCGCCCGTGGACGCGGCGATCGCCGAGACAGCGCGGCGGCTGAAGGCGGTCATCGACGAGCACGGTCCCGACGCCTTCGCCTTCTACGTCTCGGGGCAGATGAGCCTGGAGGCCCAGTACCTGGCGAACAAGCTGGCCAAGGGCTTCGTACGGACGAACCAGATCGAGTCGAACTCGCGGCTGTGCATGGCGAGCGCTGGCACCGGCTACAAGCTGTCGCTCGGGGCCGACGGGCCGCCCGGCTCGTACCAGGACTTCGAGAAGGCGGACGTCTTCCTCGTCATCGGCTCGAACATGGCCGACTGCCACCCGATTCTGTTCCTGCGGATGATGGACCGGGTGAAGTCGGCGGGCGCGAAGGTGATCGTCGTCGATCCGCGGCGCACCGCCACCGCCGACAAGGCCGATCTGTTCCTGCGGATCAGGCCGGGGACGGATCTGGCCCTGCTGAACGGGCTGCTGTACCTGCTTCACGAGAACGGGCACACGGATCCCGAGTTCATCGCGGACCGCACCGAGGGCTGGGAGGACATGCCCGGCTTCCTCGCCGACTACCCGCCCGCGGCCGTCGCGGAGACCACCGGCATACCGGAGGACGACATCCGTGCGGCCGCGCGGCTGATCGGCGAAGCGGGCGAGTGGATGAGCCTGTGGACCATGGGGCTCAACCAGTCCACACACGGCACCTGGAACACGAACGCG
This sequence comes from Streptomyces sp. NPDC058697, assembly GCF_042715345.1. Lineage (NCBI taxonomy): Bacteria > Bacillati > Actinomycetota > Actinomycetes > Kitasatosporales > Streptomycetaceae > Streptomyces > Streptomyces sp. NPDC058697. Next base: position 252,110 of record NZ_JBHXSU010000003.1, on the reverse strand, counting down.
CTGGTCAACCTGCATCTCGCCACCGGTGCGATCTGCCGCCCGGGGTCCGGGCCCTTCTCGCTCACCGGGCAGCCCAATGCCATGGGCGGCCGCGAGATGGGGTACATGGGGCCCGGCCTGCCGGGGCAGCGGTCCGTGCTCGTCGACGACGAGCGTGCCTTCGTCGAGGAGCTGTGGGAGCTGCCGCCCGACACCCTCCGCAAGGACGGGGTCGGCAAGGGCACGATCGAGATGTTCCAGAAGATGGCCGACGGCGAGATCAAGGCCTGCTGGATCATCTGCACCAACCCCGTCGCCTCGGTCGCCAACCGCCGGACCGTCATCGAGGGTCTTGAGGCCGCCGAGTTCGTCGTCACGCAGGACGTCTTCGCCGAGACCGAGACCAACGCGTACGCCGATGTCGTCCTCCCCGGCGCGATGTGGACCGAGACCGAGGGCGTCCTCATCAACAGCGAGCGCAACCTCACGCTCGCCCGCGCCGCCGTGGAACCGCCGGGCGAGGCGCTCGCGGACTGGCGGCTCATCGCGCGGGTCGCCTGCGCGATGGGGTACGAGAAGGGGTTCTCCTACGAGAGCGCGGAGGAGATCTTCGAGGAGATCAAGCGCGCGTGGAACCCGAAGACCGGCTGGGATCTGCGGGGTGTGACGTACGAGCGGCTGCGGGAGACGTCCGTGCAGTGGCCGGCCGCGCGGGTGGAGGGGTCCGACCGGAACCCGATCCGGTACATCGACTCCGGAGGCCCCGTTTTTCCCACGGCCAGTGGGCGGGCCGTGTTCCATGCCCGGCCTCATCTGCCCGCCGCCGAGATGCCGGACGACGACTTTCCCTTCGCACTGAACACCGGGCGGCTTCAGCACCAGTGGCACACGCTCACCAAGACGGGGCGGGTGGCCAAGCTCAACAAGCTCAATCCCGGGCCGTTCGTGGAGGTGCATCCGGAGGACGCGGCGGCGCTCGGCGTGGCCGAGGGTGACCGGGTCGAGGTCGCCTCGCGGCGGGGGCGGGCCGTGCTGCCCGCGGTGGTGACGGACCGGGTTCAGCCTGGGTGTCTGTTCGCGCCGTTCCACTGGAACGATCTGTTCGGGGAGTATCTGAGCGTTAATGCCGTCACTAGTGACGCCGTTGATCCTTTGTCGTTTCAGCCGGAGTTGAAGGTGTGTGCGGTGTCGGTGGTGAGGGTTTCCTCCCCCAGCCCGCCCCTTCCCGAAAGCGGGGCTCTGCCCCGGACCCCGCTGGGGGCTCTGCCCCCAGGCCCCCGCTCCTCAAACGCCGGAGGGGCTGAAACTGCACGTGGCTCCGAAGCTGCCGGAGCCGGCCTTGTCAACGCCCTCGGACTCACCCCCACCCCTCCCCCCGTCCTCACCGCCCAGGAACGCCAGTACCTCACCGGATTCCTCGCCGGGATTCCGGCGGGTGCCCCCGGTGTGCCCGTGCTGCCGCCGGACGCGCCCTTCAGCCTTGACCACGCCCTGTGGGTGAACGGCGTCCTCGCCGGGATGTACTCGCGGGCGACGCAGACCGCTCAGACCCCGCAGGCCCCCGCCACTCCCCTCCGCGAAGTCGTCGTCCTCTGGGCCTCGCAGACCGGGAACGCCGAGGAGTTCGCGGTCGCGGCGGCCGAGCGGATCACCGCGACCGGGCACCGGGCGACGCTCCTCGGGATGGACGACGCCGACCCTCGTGCGCTGCCGCCGGGAGCGGATCTGCTGCTGATCACGAGCACGTTCGGCGACGGAGACGCGCCCGACAACGGCTCCGGCTTCTGGGCGGCGCTGGACGCGTCCGAGTCGCCGCGCATGGACGGCGTGCGCTATGCCGTACTGGCCCTCGGCGACTCCTCGTACGACGATTTCTGCGGGCACGGCCGCCGACTCGACCTGCGGCTGGGCGAGTTGGGAGGGGTGCGGCTCGCTCCGCGTACGGACTGTGAGCCGGACTACGAGCCCTCCGCGCAGGCCTGGCTCGACCAGGTGCTCACCGCGCTGGTGCCCGGTCAGCAGGGGCAGACACCCGCTCCCGCACCGGCTCCGAGCGCGGGTGCGGGCACGAGTGCGGGTGTGGGTGCGGGCTCCAGTGCCAGTGCGCCTTCGGTCTCGCGGAAGGCCGCCCCCGTCACCGCCCGGCTCATCGGCAACCGGCTGCTCAGCCTGCCGGGCGCGGGCAAGGAGGTCCGCCGGTTCACCTTCGACACGCGGGACAGCGAGACCCCGCTGTCGTACGAGGCCGGGGACGCGCTCGGCGTGCGGCCGGTCAACTCCCCCGCCCTGGTGGCGGAATGGCTGGAGGTGGCCGGACTGGACGCCTCGACGACCGTCGATGTGAACGGAGTTGGGCACACCTCCCTGGCCGACGCACTGGGCCGGCATCTCGACATCACCAGGATCACCCCGGACCTGCTGCGCTTCGTGGCCGAACGGACCGGTGACAACCGGGAGTTGAAGAGGCTGCTGCGTCCGGACAACAAGGACGGGCTGGCCAAGTGGAGTTGGGGACGGCAGGCCGTCGACGTCATCGCCGGGCACCCCGTACGGGCGAGCGCCCAGGAGTGGGCCGGGGTCCTGAAGCGGCTCCAGCCACGCCTGTACTCGATATCGTCCAGCCCGCTCGTCGACCCGCACCTCGTGTCGCTGACGGTGTCCGTCGTGCGGTACGAGAACCTCGGCGGACAGGTCCGGGGCGGTGTCTGCTCGCCCTTCCTCGCCGACGCCGAACCGGACACGCCGGTACCGGTGTTCGTGCAGCACTCCCCGCATTTCAGGCCCCCTGCGGATCCGGCGACCCCGACGGTGATGGTCGGGCCCGGCACCGGAGTCGCGCCCTTCGTCGGCTTCCTCCAGGAGCGGCGGGCCCTCGGTCACCGGGCGCCCAACTGGCTGTTCTTCGGCGAGCAGCACCGGGCCACCGACTTCTACTACGAGGACGAGCTGACGGCCTTCGTCGACGACGGCACCCTCACCCGTCTCGACACGGCGTTCTCCCGCGACCAGCGCGCCAAGGTCTACGTCCAGGACCGGATGCGCGAACACGGGCCGGAACTCTGGTCCTGGCTCCAGAGCGGCGCCCGCTTCTACGTCTGCGGCGACGCCTCCCGCATGGCCAAGGACGTCGACCGGGCCCTGCGGGACATCGCCGTCACACACGGCGGCCTGGGCGAGACCGAGGCCGCCGCGTACGTGAAGCAACTCGCGGCGGACAAGCGGTACGTGCGGGATGTCTACTGACAGATCGCCAGGAGCAGCCCCAGGAGCGAGGTCAGGGCCCGTGACCGCTCGGAGGGGAGAGTCACCGACGCAGGCCCGCCGGGGTCAGGCCTTGGCCTCGGCCGTCTCGGGAGTGGTGTCCGGTGCCGTGCCGGGCTCCGGCTCGGTGGCCGCCTTCGAGACCGGGATGAGGAACGCGACGGCCGCGGCCGCGAGGGCCACACCGGAGCCGATCAGCATGGCGACCCGGAACCCGTCCTCGGACGGCAGGGCGAACCCGCCGAAGTCCGTGGTCATCTGGGCCAGAACCACCGCCATCACGGCGGCCGACACCGAGCTGCCGATCGAGCGCATCAGCGTGTTGAAGCTGTTGGCGGAGGCCGTCTCCGACTGGGGCACCGCGCTCATGATGAGGGCCGGCATCGCGCCGTACGCGAAGCCGACGCCCGTGTTGGCGACGATGGTCACCGCGAGCAGGCCCAGCGGCGAGTCGGTGCCGATCATCGGCAGGGAGATGCCGTAGCCGAGGGAGATGATCAGGGCTCCGACGGTCAGGGTGACCTTGGGGCCGCGAGCGGCCGAGACCTTGGCGCCGATCGGCGACATCACCATCATCATCAGGCCCGCGGGGGCCATCCACAGGCCCATGGCCAGCATCGACTGGCCGAGACCGTAGCCGGTGGCCTCGGGCAGCTGGAGCAGCTGGGGCACGACCAGCGACTGGGCGTACATCGAGAAGCCGACCAGAATCGAGGCGATGTTCGTCATCAGCACCTGCGGGCGGGCGGTCACGCGCAGGTCGACCAGCGGCTCACGCGTCCGCAGCTCCCACCAGCCCCAGGCCAGCGGGACGACGACCGCGGTGCCGAGCAGTCCGAGGGTGGTGCCGCTCCCCCAGCCCCAGTCGGCGCCCTTGGAGACGCCGAGGAGCAGACAGACGAGCGCGACGCCCAGGCCGGCCGCGCCGAGCAGGTCGAAGCTGGTGCCCGCGGCGGTGTTCGCCCGGCCGACGGGCACGACGAACCAGATCAGGGTGCCGACCGCGAGGGCCAGGGCGGCGACGACCCAGAACAGCACGCGCCAGCTGGTGTTCTCGGCGATCGCCGCGGAGAACGGCAGGCCGAGCGCACCGCCCACGCCCATGGACGCGCTCATGATCGCGATGGACGAGCCCAGCTTCTCCTTCGGCACCACGTCGCGCAGGAGGCTGATGCCCAGGGGCACCACGCCCATGCCGAGGCCCTGCAGACCGCGTCCGGTGATCATCGGGATCACCGAGGAGGACAGGGCGCAGACGATCGAGCCCACGACGAGCGGTATCAGCGAGACCAGGAGCATGCGCCGCTTGCCGTACATGTCACCGAGGCGTCCCGCGACGGGCGTCGCCACCGCCGCGGCCAGCAGCGTGGCGGTGATCACCCACGAGGCGTTCGAGGCACTGGTGTCGAGCAGCTTCGGCAGGTCCCCGATCAGCGGTACGACCAGGGTCTGCGTGAGCGCGGCCACGATGCCCGCGAAGGCGAGGATGCCGACGACACCGTCTGAGCGGGACTCGGCCTTGGGACTGTCAGGACTTTCCACGGGGGGACTCTCCCTCTTGCGCTTCCGGATCACGGCGGGCGCGACGCACTGCACGGCAGGAATGCGGCATGCATAGAATGTGCATCGTACATGCCCAGTGCATCATGCATATTCGCGACGACGGCCGCGCGGCGCGATGCGGTGTCGCGCGGCGCGATGTCGCGGGGGTGCGGTGTCGCGCAGACGAGGGGACGTCCCGCCCCAGCAGGCCCAGAACCCCCTCCCGGGCCGCCCAACAACCTACGGAACCCGCATGGACAAGCCGACACCCCTGATCGAGTTCGAGGCCATGCTGCTCGGGCGCCACATCCACCTGCTCACCCCGCACGCACGGGGCCTGAACGGGCGGCTCGACCGCAGCGCCTATCTCCTGCTCAGCCGCATCCGGGCGGAGGGACCGATGTCCATCGGCCGGCTCAGCGCCGCCTTCGGGCTGGACGTCTCCACCCTCAACCGGCAGACCGCCGCCATGCTGCGCGCCGGCGTCGTGGAGCGCATCCCCGACCCGGACGGGGGCGTCGCCCGCAAGTTCGCCATCACCGCCGAGGGCGAGCGCCGCCTGACCGCCGACCGCGCCGAGAACATCCGGGGGCTGGAGAAGGTGGTGGCCGACTGGACACCGGAGGAGGTCACCGAGTTCGCGACCCTGCTCAGCCGCCTGAACCGAGACGTCGAACGCTACGACGGGCGCCCCTGGCCGCGGAGTTGAGATCAGGGGCTGTAGGGGCGATGTGTCGCTGCGACCTGATCCAGGCGACGCCCGCGAACTGCTTGACCCTCACTTCCCTACGCACGAATCCGACGGGTGACAGGCCCTCGGTTTCAGTGCACCGCCGGCCACCAGGTCGGTGGTGGCCAGCAGGTCATGCGGCACCCGGCCGGCTCTCGTCCACGCTTCACGATGACGGTGGCTCGACCGTGGTGTGCCAGCTGAACACCCGGTACCGCAGCGCTTCCGCGGTCGGCAGGTGTGAGTCCCTGACGCCCTCGCAGACCTCGTCCAGCAACGCGCTCAGAGCAGCGGGCTCCGACCGGCGGCGGCGTGCGACACCGCCCAGTGGGCTCAGGTCCAGTTCACGGTCGCCGACCAGGAGCAGCACGCTCTCCGGACGGCTGCCCACGGCCGGTACGTCCTCGGGCCACCAGATGTCCACCGGCGGGGACGACCATGCGAGTTCGCCGTCGTCCCCGCCGGCCGGTTCCATGGGGATGCCACTGGGCTGGTCGTAGGTGACCAAGGAGGTGCGGCCGCTCAGGCCCACCCCCAGCAGCCAGACGTACAGCTGGGCATGAGCGCGGCCCGCGACCAGGACCCGGTAACGGTCCCCCGTACGCAACCCGTCGTCGGCCCGGAACTCGCGGAAGTCATGGCTGCCCGGACTGGTCTCCACCTCCATCCGCGCCCGGAGACTCCCCGAGGGGAAGCCGTCGGGGCCCGGGTCCGTGAGTCCGCGCAGCCGCTCGCCCCGGGCGACCGTCTCCAACAGGTCGACGATCCTCCGAGCGGTGGACGGAGTCTCCGCCAAACCCGGCGTCTCCTCCGGACTGCGGTAGGCCAACCCTGCTCTGTCGGCCACTTCGAGCTTTCCCTCCCGTACCCGGACCAGTCCCAGAACCTCGCTCTCGCCGTCGGCCTCCGTCAGCCGGGGGGACGACGCGAGCCGCGTACGGAGGGCATCCGCCAAGGGACCGGTCACCTCGATGCGTACGGGATGACGTGTGTGGACGCGTACCGGGAGCGCGTGGGAGCCGGGCGGCAAGGGGGACGCGAGCACTCCTGGCGGCGGGTCCAGCAGGGCGTCGGCCGCGTCGACCGCCGTCACCCGGGCCTCCGCCTCGCTCCCGGGCCGCGTTCCGTCAGCGGGGAACACCAGTCGCACGAGGTCCATGGACCGCAGCCCGGACAAGACGCCTCCGACCACGCGCAGTTCACCGTCGTGCACCCGAAGCGGCAGCCGCTCGGGCTGTGGGGGCACCTCCAGGAAGAAGGGCAGCCTGCCCGATGGCCCGCCGGCATCGGGGCGTTGGAGCACCTGCGACTGCCGGACACGGTCGCGGATCCGGGCAATCAACACCGACCAGGGCACGGGACGTGAGTGGAAGTCCTCCAGCACCTGTGTCAGCGCGGCGGTGAACAGGCCCTGCCGCTCGTTCTCGAAGGCGACGCCCAGCCGCTGACACGCGACCAGCCTCACCACGTCCGGATCGGGCGGGCGCGGTGCGGTGGCGAGTCCGGCCGACCGCTCCACACCCGCCTCCACGGGTACGTCGCACCTCACGGACTTGATCCGCCATCCGCCCGGGGCGCGAACCATCCCGCCGGAGTGGCAGCAGTCCAGGATGCAGGTGACGTTCGGGGTGACCGTCGTCAGACGCCGCAGTACCGCGGTGAGTTCCTCGGCCAGGTAGCCGCGGAAGTCGGTGGGGGTACCGGACTCGTGGTCGCTGGGCACCAGGTACTGGAGGTGGGAGGGTCCCCCGGGATGGTGCGCGCGCAGGGCCGGGGGCAGGGGGAGGAGCGCACCGTGGCCCGAGTAGTAGACGACGACCGCGTCGCCCGTCTCCGCCTCGTCGGCCAGTCTCGTCAGCGCCTCGGTCATGCCGTGGTAGCCGGTCTCTGCGGGCTCCCGGCAGACACGCAGGTCCGTGAAGCCGCGGTCGGCCAGCAGCCGTTCCATGACGGTCACGTCCTCGGCCACGCCGGTCAGGTCGTAGGTCTGGGCTCCGATGAGCAGGCCACGCCTTGTCATGCGGCTACCTCACTTCGCTGTTTCCCGGTACTTCTCTGGTTCCCGGTACTTCTCTGTTTCCGGGTTGCGGGTCGACGCTCCTCAGGTGCCCACGTGGATGAAGGGCGCCCAGTGGAACGGGTGGTGCGGGTCGGTCCCGACCGGAGCGGAGCGGAGGCCGCTGTCGCGGGCCCGTACCCGTCGGCCGGCGGGATCCGCGGTCACGTCGGCACGCTCGGCGAGCCCGGCGTACTCCTCCTCCCGCTCCTCCGGTGAGGCTCTGCGGACCTCACGCTGGGCACGGGCCAGCGCGGTACCCACCGGCGGACGGTCCGCCGAGGTCAGGTGCCGGTACATCCGCGTCATCACCAGACAGCCCGTCACGTCGTCGACCGGCCAGAGCGACACCACCGCGTGCCGAGCCCCGCTGATGACGGCCGTACGGGTCAGCCCGAGCACGTCACCTCCGGCGGTCGCGGTGCCGCGTCCGGTGTCACAGGCGGACAACACGAGGAGTTCGGGGGTGAGTTCGGGGCTCAGCAGGTCGTCCACGCCGAGGTGGTCCTGGCCCGCGAGTGCCAGGCGGCTCAGGTAGGGAGTCAGCTCCTGGACGTCGCCGTGGGTCGCCAGATGCAGTACGGAGCAGCCCGCGGCCTGCTCCAGGACTCTCTCCCGATCGGCGTTCGGCCCGGTGAGCGCCCGGCACCGGGGGAGCAGCCGTTCGACGGTGGCGACCTCCGTCACGGTGCCGGGCAGATACGCCAGACGACGCTCGGGAGCGGTGGCCGGAGCGCCGACCAGCAGCGCCGTCGCTTCCCTCCAGTCGGGCTCCGGCAAGCGGGGACCGGGCCGGGTGAGCAGGGACGCCGCGGGCAGGTAGGAGACGTCGTGGGTCAGGCCGAGGACCGTCCCGCCCATGGGCAGGGCGTGGAACGGGACCAGGGAGAGCCGGGCGGGAGGTACGACCACGACCCTTCCGTAGCGGGAGAGGAGCGGTTCGCAGAAGCCGAGCAGGGCGTCGGAGAGCGCCCCTCCCGCCTCCGTCACGTCGGCACCCGACGCGCACGCGGCGTGGAAGCGACGGGCCATCGCCACCAGGTCGTCCGCCGACCGCTGACGACGGTCGGCGAGCACCCCTTCACGGGTCACTGCCCAGCCGACCAGGTCCTGGGCGAGGAGGTGGTATTGGAGGAGCACGGTGTCCGGTGGCAGTGCGCGTGCCACGGCGGCGGCGTCGGGCACCGTGCCGGGTTCCCGCCGGGCGGTGAACGCACCCGGGGCGAGCCGGCGCACTTCGGCCTCGGCCGTGCCGAGGGTCCGTTCGGTCTCGGTGAGGCGGCGCTGCACGGATTGCTCGTCGGCCGCGCCCGCCGGCCCCTGGGCCTGTTGCCCGGCCGGGGCCGGGCCGGTGCCCCGCAGATCGGCCGCCGCCTCCTCGAACCGCGCGGCCCACCGGGCTTCCGCCTGGAGCCAGCCACGTACCGCTCGTTGTGCCGCGGGCCGTCCGGCGGCGCTGTCGAGGGCGTGCACGGAGTCGAGGAAACCGGACCGGGCACGTTCCGCGGTCGCGAACGTCATGGCCTTCCCGCCGGGCAACTCCCACTGGGCCAGCACGGCGGTGTGATACGCGCGGGCCACCACCGGGTCGTCGGCCGACGCCGCCCGCAGGGTGTCCCGTCCCATCCTCGACCGGTGTTCCTCGTAGGCGGTGACGGCCTCCAGAGCCCGGTCCGCGGCGCCCCGCGGGTCGCCGAGGGCGAGGAGCGCCTCCGCCGCGATCGCGGACCTGTCCCAGGGCTTGTCCGGGTCCACTCCGTCCGTCCCGATGCGCCGTTCCGCCTCCGCGGCCCGCTCGGGCTGTCGCAGCCGTAACCGGAGCGCCGCCGACTGGAGTGCCGTCAGCGCGCCGCGTGCCTCCAGTCCGTCGGCCTCGCCCCGCGCCTCCTCGATGCGGCCCAACTCCACCAGGAGCGCACAGCGCGCGACGGAAGGCGGTGTACCGCGCTCGACGAGCGCCTCCGCCTCCCTCGCGGCACGTTCGGCCGGGGCCGACAGACCTGCCGACCTGTGCCGACGCAGCCGGTGCAGTTTCTCCACGGCATGTGTGGAACCCAGTCCGGCCCGCATCCCTTCCAGGGCATCGCGCAGGGGTCGCTCCGCGGCCGTGGGTCCGTCCTGCTCGCGCAGCAGACGCTCCCCGAGACCGATCACTCGTACGAGCCGGGGCCGGGCGGCGGCGACGATCTCCGGGTCGCCCAGCCCCACCGCCTCGTTGAGGAAGAGTTCGGCTGCGACCACCGCGGACAGCCAGGCGTTGATCATCGGGACCGAAACCCGCCATCGAGCGGAACCGGGCCGGGCGGCCTGCCCGTCGGAAGCCTCCCGGCACCGGTCCTCCAGCTGTCGCTCCCGGGCACGCAACTCGATGTCGGCGAATACGAGGGAGGCCAGCCGGTGGCGGGCCTCGTGGTACGCCCCCATCGGGCTCGTCCTCGGTGCGGTCGCCTGGTGAACGGCGGCGGGCACGGGCCCTCCCGCGACCGTCGGCAAGACCGGTTCGGCGAGCCTCTGCGCCAGCTCGTCCGCCTCCCGGCCGCGGACGATGTGACTCTGCCGGGTCCAGTCTCCGGCCCGCGCGGCAACCAGGTGGGCCATACCCAGAAGCCAGGAACCGCTGCCCACGGTCGCCGCCCAGTGGCGGACCTCCGCCACGTCATCGACGGGCAGCGGCCGGCCGTCCTCCACCGCGTCCAGCATCCGGTGCACCTTGAGCAGCGCCACGCACGCCCGGTCGTCGGCGACTTCGGCCAGGGTCAGCGCGCGGTCGACGCATGCGGTGCGGTCGTCCGGTTTCCGGCGCAGTCGGGCCACATGAGCGAGGCGCAGCTGGGCCGCTGCCCGCCCCCTGGACGCGCCTGCCTTTCGGAACAGCGCGTCGGCCTCCGCGTAGTGCTTCGCGGCGCGGTCGAGTGTCCGCCGCCCGGCGGAGAGGGGCAGAAGGCGTTCCGGGGCGCCGGGCGTCCCGAGTTCCGCGTCACCCGCCAGCAGCGACGACATCGCGGCCAGGGCCTGATCCCCGGGCAGGAGCCGCAGCGCCTCTTGGCGCAGCGCCTCACACCGGCGTCGGTCCCCCGCCCGGGCCCGCACGTCTCCCGCGACCAGCAGATGGTAGGCGACCGGTGCCACGAGGCCACCCTCGGCGATCTCCCGTGGCACCTCGTCGAACCATCGCACGGCCTCACCCACCTCCTCGGTGCCTCCGACCAGCGCGATCACCTCAGGGGGCTGGGCATCGAGGATCTCCCCGCTCCCCAGGACGGCACGGGCGACGAGCAGGTCGGGCAGGTACCGGGCGGCGAGGAAGGCGGGTAGCCGCAGCCCGGGATCCCTGGCGAGGATGGTCAGACGGGCGTGCGTTCCGTCCATGGCCTTCAGCAGGGCCGACTCGTCCCGGGCCGTCAGGGCCCAGCCGACCGGGCCACCGGGACTCCAGTTGACGTCCATGGCGGTGGCCGCGGTCCGCAGGGCACGCGTCACCAGATCGTCGTACGTCTCCTCGGGTTCGGGATCGTCCAGCACGGCCAGCGCCCGTCTGGGTTCACCGGCGGCGAGGGCGGCCCCCGCCGTCAGCCAGCCGCGCACGGGCTCGGCCCAGAGTGCGGGACTGACGGCGGCGGGATCGAGGCCCCTGAGGTCGGTCATCAGGAGATGCACGAGCAGCCGGATGCCGTCCGCCGTGTGCCGGCCCTCGTAGGTCACTTGAGCTTCCTGATGACCAGGACGAGCAGGAGGGTCAGCACGATCGTTCCGGCGGCTCGCGCCAGTCGCCGGGACCGGCCTGGTGCGGCCTGTCCTGTTGTCCCGCCGCGAGTCGGCTCAGGAGGTACAGGACCTCGTCCGCCCTCCCCAGAAACGGTTCCAGTCCGGCGACCAGTGCGCAGACCGAGGGCCGACAGGACTGCGGAAAGGGCCGCGGTGGCGAATCGTCGGAGGCGCGATAGGTGACGACCCCAGGGGGTCGTCACAGTGCTCCCTTCCATGGGGTACGGGTCGAGCTCCACGACCCGTACGGTCTCGCCGGTCTCCGGAGCGCCGAACGACGGCAGGGGGCTCACCGGACGGGTGGTCGTGTCGGCCTCGAAGAACGCCCGTACGTCCGCTCCGCATCGGCGGTGCACTTCGGCGAGGAGTTCCTGTGTGGCGGGCGGCCCGGAAGACGTCCGGCAGACGACCCCCTCGATCAGGGGCGTGCGCCGGGGCCCGCTCATCGCGTATTCGCCGTCCAGGCCCACGTCGGAGGCCTTGAGATAGACGACCCGGTACAGCAGGCGCAGCGACTCGGACTCGCGTACCCGGTACTCGCGTCGGTAGACGGCGTCATCGGTGGGGTCGCCGGCCGTCACGTCGTGGAGCAGGGAGTACCTGTCCTCGTCCACGAGGAAGTCCGGCGCGGCCACGATCCGGAAACCGGTGTTGACGGACCGGGTGAGAGCGAACGGCCACACCTGTACTGGCTCGGAGTGCTTCATGCCGTGGTCCACGACGATTCCCCCTTGATGAGCCGTGAGCCCGGGTGCTCGGCCTCGAACTCGGCGAGCTTGGCGTGGAACAGCGCGACCAGGCCGTTGAGCGCCTCCTTCTCGGAGGTGGCCTGCAGCATGCGGTCGCGCAGCTGGGTGATGTCCTGTTCGACCCGGTCGCCGTAGGCGGACATCTGGGTCTCCACGAACTGGAGAAAGGCCTCGGCCATGTGGTCCCGTACCAGGCGCATCACGGGTGACCTCGCTGCGGCCGCGCGCAGGAACGTCCGTGCCAGCGGCATCCTGTCCCTGGCCATGCGCACCCACGCGAGTCGCTGACTGCGCTGGTCGATCTGCTGGGACTGGGATGCCGTCGCCTGTCGCTCCATGTCCTTCAGCTGGGCCTCGAAGAGATCCAGCAGCACCGCCATGAACGGGATTTCCACGTTCAACGGCGCGGGAAATCCGCCCTTCTTGACCATCGTCATGCCGTCGGGTCCGAGAGCGGCGAAGTCCGGGCCCACGGAACTGACCGGGATGAAACGCACCCCCTTGGTACCGGCCGGAGACCGCAGCATGGTCTCGACGACGTCCCTGAAGTCCGGGTGCCGCAGGAGGCAGTCCATGACCGCCTGCACCGTGTGCCCCGCTGCCGAGAGGACGTCCCACTTGGTGATGACGAAGTGGACGATGCCCCGGCTCTTCATCATGTGGCTGAAGACGGCGACGAGATCCTCCGTCAGCCGCGGGTCTCCGTCCAGGAATCGCAGCACCTTGACCCCGTCCAGCAGGACGAGGAGGAATTCGGACTCCTCGATCCGGCTGAGGACCCGGCTCCCTGTTTCCACGCGCCCGTCCGGCTCGGTGAGATGCTCACCCGAGTAGTCCAGGTAGGTGATGGAGAAAGGGCTGTAGATCTCGTTGCGCGCGGTGCGGACGGAGCACGAGAACTCCCACTCCGATATCTCGGACCGGCGTGCGGGGTCCGGCCAGACGTCGGGGCTCGTGACCGTCTGGTAGATCCTGTTCAGCCTGGTCGACTGTTCCGGTGGCAGCTGGACATGGAACCCCAGGTCCGGTCGCGGGATCGCCAGTCTGCGGAACAGACTGGCGAGGTAGACGGTCTTGCCGGACTCGGCGGGGCCGAGCACGGTGACGGGAATGGCAGGCATGCAGCGCCTCGCAATGGCTTCACATGGTGGTCTCGCCTGACGCACGGGCGAGTACGGCGAACCGTGCGAGACGCTCCCCCGTACCCCTGCCGGTAGTGAAGCGTTCCGACGGCCGTCCGAACCGGTCGCAGTGCGGGTTCGGGAGAAGATCGGCGAAAGAAACGGTTCGGCGGGACGCGCACGAAGAACTCGTCGCCGGCCGGGCCCCCGGCTCAGTGAGCGGCGGCGATCGTCCGCAGTGCCGGAACGGAGTGGACGGTGAGGCGGCAGCGTCCGTAGCTGACGGCTCGCGCGGTCCTCAACTCCTGCAGCGCGTGCTGCACACGCCGTTCCCGCGCTCCGATGAACTCCCCCCACTCCGCGTGGGTCAGCCCGGGCCTGACCGACAGCCCTTCCGGTGTCCGGGCCCCGTACTGCTCCGTCAGATCCAGTACGGCGCGACACAGACGCGCGATGACGGGACCGCGGGTGAACTGGGTGCGGCGGCGGACCGCGGTACGACTGCGATGGGCCATGCTCCGGCTGACAGCCAACCCGGCTGCCGGGTACCGGGCCAGCCAGCCCAGCCACTCGTCCTGCGATATCCGCCGGACGGACACTCGCTCGGCCGCCGTGACCGTGGCCGAACGGGGCTCGTTGTCGAATGCCGCGGTCTCCCCCAGCACATCACCGGCGGCACGGATGTCCACCAAGAAGGTCACGCCCTGATCATCCGTCGTCGTCACTTTGGCGAAGCCGTTCAGCAGGACGAGCACGAACGTGTCCGTGGCGCCTTCGAGCAGCATGATCTCGCCGGCCTCGTAGGAGCGCGCGGTGCCGGCCTGCAGCAGGGCCGACCGCGCATGGACGGCGGACACCGGGTCCGTCCCGGCCGCGCCGTTCAGCTCCGACAGCAGGGTGCCTCGCGGGCAGCCGGCCGGTGCCGGACGAATCACCGGCCCGTGTCCCCCACCCGGTTGCTGCGCACTGTGCACACCGTCCCCCTCGCAGACGTCCGACCTGCGCGAAACCTAGCCGAGCTGAGGGACATACGACCCAAGGTGTGAACTTGGGCATGAAGTCGTACGTTTCTGTCTCGCCGTAGCTCTGACGCCGACCGATACCGACCATCTCGCTCGGAAGTTGGCCGACGCCGGCACTACGACCACCTGCGCCGATGGTTGTCCACACGTCGGCTCCGGACGGGTGGACAAGCACGTGAAGTCTCTGGCGGAGACGGTTCTCTTGATCGAAAACCCGTCTACCAGGGGCTTTACCTCGCCGTCAGCCCAACTGCACAACCTGCGGCGGCAGGTTGGCAAGGGTAACCTGGCTTGAATTCGTACGCGTACGGGATCAACCTTCCGGCGTCGGTCGTGGCCGAGCACCGCCTTCACTGCGTTTCCGCTGATAGAGCCCCGCCCTTTCCGGAATCCGGGTTTGCACTTGTCCTGAAAACGGCGACGCCCAGGGCGTCAAGGGGTGCGAATGAGTCACGTTTACAGCGACCCGCAACGGCGATTCTGAGCTTGATTTCCCTGATGACTATTGTAGTATTTATTTCCGTTCGATCGCCTGACTGCAGGGGATTCAGGGAGGTCATGACGGGGGAGTCCCGACGTCCAGGACAGAACACTTCGGCGGGAAACGGCGTGACGCCGCCGCGAAGGTCCACGACGTTATTTGCATGTTCTTAACATGCGCCAACACCGCGTAACTCCCATCATGTGACAGCTGGGCCGCTCAAGGGAGCCGGCCCGGCCCCGAATCATGCGCATGCTCGGCCAGAGTCAAGAAACTCTACTCAGCATCGGCAACAGGGGGAAGAAATGGGAATCAACGTACTGGTATCCGACAAGATGAATGTGTCCCGCTACGCGCTCACCGCCCTGCTCGAACAGGGCAAGGGGATTCAGGTCGTCGGATCGGTGGCCGGCAATCCTGATGCAATCGAGTTCGCCGATACACGCCATCCGGATGTCGTGATCTTCAGCTTCGACGGCGCGGACGGCAACGTTATCACCGTCGCCGAGAAGATCACCGGCCTTCCGAGGTGTCGATGTCTGCTGCTCGCCGAATCATTCACCCGGCCGGTCATACGCCAGGCATTCACCGCCGGAATCGCCGGAATGGTACAGCAGAGCGCCTCCCCGTACCGTCTATTCGAATCCGTCCATCGGGTACATCAAGGAGAAAGAGTCTTCGACACGGAGCTGACCGTGGCCGTGCTGGGAAATGACGACTGTCCGCTTTCCCAGCGGCAACTCTCCGTACTTGAGCGGCTGGCCCAGGGTGACACGCTCAGCGAGATCGCGGCACAGTTGCACATCTCCGACGGGACCGTGCGGAACTATCTCCTTTCCGCGGTGACGAAACTGGGCGCGCGTAACCGAATCGACGCGCTGCGTATCGCACGGGAAGCGCACTGGATCTGACATGTAGGACACCTCAACGCCACCTCCGGATCACTTCACGGTCATCTCTCGGGGTGCCTTTGTGTACGCCGCTGAACTGTGGCGATGTTCCGCGCACCAGGCAGAATCCCGGGATTTCCCATTCATACGTACGGAGGACCGATCATGGCGGATATCTCTCGCAGCGAAGAACTGATCATCGCCATCACGATGGCCGATATTGCCATCATCCTCGTCGTCGGATCCATCCTGGGTTGGCTGGTCCGATACGTACGCCAGCCGCCCGTCGTCGGCGAGATCATCGCCGGAATCGCCCTGGGGCCGAGTCTTCTCGGCCTGTTACCCGGGGATCTCCCCTCCCTGATCTTCCCGAGCGAAGTACGGCCGTATCTGTCGGCGATAGCCCAGGTCGGACTGCTCGTCTTCATGTTCGGAATTGGTTGGGAATTCGACAAAAAGTTACTGAAGGGCCGGGGCAGTACCGCGGCGGCGGTCTCCGTCACCTCGGTCGTGGTCCCGTTCAGCCTGGCGATCGGACTTGCGGCGCTGCTGTACCAGCGGCACGAAACCGTGAACGGAGATCAGGTCTCCTTCACCGCGTTCGCCCTGTTCATGGGTGCAGCGATGTCGATCACCGCTTTTCCCGTGCTGGCCCGGATGCTGACCGAACACGGAATGCTGGGAACACGGGTCGGCGCACTCGCACTGGCCAGCGCGGCCATCGACGATGTCATCGCCTGGTGCCTGCTCGCTCTGGTCGCGGCGATCGTGACCGCGTCCGGCGGCGCCGGGGACCTCGCGCAAACGGTGATATTCTCCGCGCTCTACATCACGGGGATGCTGGTCTTCGTGCGCCCGTTCCTGTCATTCCTCATGCGCCACTGTGGCCGTGACCGCATGACACCGCAGCTCATCGTCGTACTCGTCGCCGGGCTGTTCCTGTCGTCCTGTGCGACGACCTGGATCGGGATCCACGCGATATTCGGTGCATTCGCCTTGGGATTCATCATGCCGAGCGAGTACCGCGGCGTGTTCGGCGAAGAGGCCAGAAAGCCGTTCGCGGGGATCAGCATGGTGCTGCTGCCGGTCTTCTTCATCGTCACAGGACTGAATGTCGATATCGGGGCGTTGTCCGGACGCGATCTGATCGAACTGGCCGCCATCATCGCCGTCGCCTGCGCCGGCAAGATGATCGGCGCGTCCATGGTCGGGAGACTGTCCGGAATGCCGTGGCGGGAGGCCGGCACCCTCGGCATCCTGATGAACACCCGCGGCCTCACCGAACTGATCATCCTCAACGCCGGCGTCAGCCTCGGCGTCCTGGACAGCCGGATGTTCACCATGATGGTCGTGATGGCGTTGTTCACGACCGCGCTCACGGGACCGTTCCTCCCGAAGCCCTCGGTACGCGTCGGCCAGGCCGGACTCCGGACCCGCCCGGAGGAACTGGCCGGGGCGATCCGCTAGGCGCGGGCCGGCACACAGAGCGATCGCCGCCATGGCAGTGGATGCCATGGCGGCGATTCGCCGTACGAAGTCGATTCAGTCCAGCAGGAGTTCGGGCGCGTGCAGCTCCAGCCAGACATGCAGGTCGAGCATCCGCTCGACGTTGGACCGTACGGCCATCGACATGGCCGCCGGATCCTGTGACCCGATCTGCTGCGCCCAGGCACGGTCGACCAGCGCGAAGACCTGCGCGTCCGGTTCCGACACCAGCTCCTTCACCTGCTGCTGCAGATGAGCGGCGTACCCCGGATTCTGGGGCGAGGGGAACGGGCTCTTGACCCGCTCCAGCACCGAACGCGGCAGCACATGCGCCGCGGCCTGGCGGAGCAGGCTCTTCTCCTGGCCGTCGAACGACTTCATCGCCCAGGGCGTGTTGTAGACGTACTCGACGAGTTCATGACTGCAGAAGGGCACCCGCACCTCCAGCCCGACCGCCATCGACAGCCGGTCCTTGCGGTCCAGCAGCCCCCGGACGAATCGCGTGAGATGCATATGGCTCGTCATGCGCATGAGCCGGTCGAACTCGGATTCGCCGTCGAGATACTCGACCTGCGCGCGCGCCGTCGCGAACTGGTCGGCGGTGTAGGCCGCCACGTCGAGCCGGGCCCGCAGGCCGGGTTCGATGTGATCGGTCCGGGCCGCGAGACTCATCGGCGGGATGAACATCATCCACGGGAAGGTGTCCCCGCGCAGGGCCTCCGGGTGGTGGAACCAGGGATAGCCGCCGAACAGTTCGTCGGCCGACTCGCCCGACAACGCCACCGTCGAGTGCTCCCGGATCGCTTTGAACAGCAGATACAGGGAGCTGTCGAGATCTCCGAACCCGTTCGGGATGTCCCGGGCGCCGACCGTCGCGCGGCGCACCGCGGGGTCCGAGATGTCGGACGGATCGAGCATCACATCCCGGTGCGCGGAGCCCACATGAGCCGCGACGTCACGGACGAACGGCGCGTCGGACGTCTCGCGCATCTCGTCCGGGACGAAGTTCTTCTCCTGGCCGACGAAGTCCACCGAGAAGCTGCGCACCTGTTCACCGCGCATGCCCAGCCGCTCCGCCGCCAGCCCGGTGATCGCGCTGGAGTCCAGACCTCCCGAGAGCAGGACGCCCTGGGGCACATCGGAGATCAGCTGCCGGTCGACGATGCCGGTGAGCAGTTCCCGCACTCGGGCCACGGTGCCCTCGCGGTCGTCGGTGTGCTCGACCGCGCTCAGCCGCCAGTAGGTCCGCTCCCGCAGCCCACCCCGGTCGACGTTGATCAGCGTGCCGGGCACCATCTCGTGCATGCCCTTCCACAGCGCCCAGCCCGGGGTCTTGGTCTGCGCGACCAACTCCCGCAGCCCGTCGGCGTCGACCGCCTTCCGTACGAGGGGGTTCGCCAGGATCGCCTTGGGCTCGGAGCCGAACAGCACTCCGTCGGGCGTCGGGTAGTAGAAGAGCGGCTTGATCCCCATGCGGTCGCGCACGAGGAGCAGCCGCCGTTCGCGACCGTCCCAGATCGCGAACGCGTACATGCCGTCCAGATGGTCGACGACGCTCTCGCCCCACTGCAGATAGCCGCGGAGCACGACCTCGGTGTCGCTGTCCGTCCGGAACGGATGGCCCAACGCCTTGAGCCGGTCGCGCAGTTCCTGGAAGTTGTAGACCT
This sequence comes from Streptomyces sp. NPDC058697, assembly GCF_042715345.1. Classification (NCBI taxonomy): domain Bacteria; kingdom Bacillati; phylum Actinomycetota; class Actinomycetes; order Kitasatosporales; family Streptomycetaceae; genus Streptomyces; species Streptomyces sp. NPDC058697. Next base: position 233,362 of record NZ_JBHXSU010000003.1, on the reverse strand, counting down.
CCCCGGAGTAGACCAGCACGATGTCACCGGCCGGCGTGCTCACCGTCATCGGCTGCGCTCCGCCGGGCAGGTCGATGACCGCGAGGCGTCGATGCCCGAGCCCGACCTCTGTACGCACATAGGTGCCGCGGCCGTCCGGCCCGCGACAGGCCATCGTCCCGGTCATCGCATCGAGCACATCACCCCGGTGCGTCAGATCGGCCTCGAACGACACCCAGCCTGCTATCCCGCACATCTCACGTCCTCTTTTCCATGGCGCCTATTTCCAATGAAGCAAGAACGCACGAATACGGCCAAACTAGCAGCGGCGCCATTACCCGACAATGTTCGTTTCACCCCGGCCGGCGTGGATTTTCCACGGCTGCGGAATGCTAGGATCGACCCACCCGTATGGAGGATGAGATGCCCGCAGAAAAATCCCGCGCCAAGGCCGTCGGCCGGCCACCTCATCTGTCCCTCGATGCCATCATCGCCGCGGCGGAACATATTCTGCAGACCGAGGGCGCGGGAAAGCTTTCCATGCGGCGCCTGGCGAACGAATTGAACAGCGCGCCGATGGCGCTCTACTACCACGTTCGCAACAAGGACGAACTGCTTCTGCTGCTGATGGAGGCCCAGGCCCGGCGCATCCCGCACCCGGAGCTGCCGGAGGACCCCCGGGAGCGGCTGATCGCGGTGTCGATCATGCTCTACGAGCTGCTCGCCGACCGGCTGTGGATCGTGCAGGTGGTGGCCGGCGGCGACCTCATCGCCCCGTCGGCGCTCTGGTTCGTCGAGGAGATGATCAGTGCGACCGTGGACTACGGACACACGCCGGAGCACGCCGTGTACATCTACCGGACGATCTGGTTCGCCATCGTCGGCGATCTGATCATCCGTGCGAACGGCAATCAGCGACGCGGCCGGGCCACCGGACCGACCTACGAGGACCAGGTCGTCGCCGGCCTGATGAGCGGTACGCACCCCCGGCTGGCGGCGGTCGCCGATCGATGGGCCGAGCTCAACGCCCGTGACACCCACCGCCAGGGCCTGACGGCGATCATCGACGGGCTGCTGCGGTCGGAGGAGACCGTGGAGGGCCGGTAGTCGGCGGCTTCACGGGGCGGACGGCCAGGGGACCGACATCTTCTCGGACGCCGTCCGCGCGCACGCCGCCAGGACTCCGACGACCGCGTCGCGGTGTTCGTCCAGGTAGAAGTGCCCGCCCTGGAAGGTGCGGAACGCGCATCCGGCGTCGGTGACCTCGCGCCACCCCTGGGCCTCGGCCGCTGTGATCTCCGGGTCCTGGTCGCCGTACAGCACCGTGACCGGAGTCCGCAGCCGCGCGCCGGGCGACGGCCGATAGGTCTCGCTCAAGCGGTAGTCGCTCCGGATCATGGGCAGGAAGGTCCGGACGAGCGGGGCGTCGTCGAGGAGGTCGAGCCGCGTCGCGTCGGTGCGGCGCAGTTCCTCGATCAGCTCCTCGTCGCTGCCGAGGTGGATCCGGCCCGGCCGCGTCAGCGCCGGGGCGGGGTGACCGGACACGGCCAGGCCCATCGGCGGGTCCCCCGCCGCCGTCAGATGTCGGGCGACCTCATAGGCGACGACGGCCCCCATGCTGTGCCCGAACAGAATCGTCGGGACCGGCGGCCCGTCGAGCGGGAGATCGGCCGCCAATACGGCGGCTAGCCTTTGAATATCGTCCGGCACCGATTCGGCGAATCTATCCTCCCGGCCCGGGTACTGAACGGCGAAGAATTCGATGTCCCAAGGTGCCGACCGGTCCCACGAACGGTAATAGCTCGCACTGCCGCCGCCGTGCGGAAAGAGAAGCACGCGGGCCCGGGCATAGGGGCGGGACGCGAGCCGGCGAAATGCTCCGGCCCGCCGGTCCCCCGACAAGGAATCGATACGCATACCCACTCATTCACTCGCTGCCGGTGCCATGGAAATGTTCCAGAATTCGGCGTAGCGGCCGCTCCGGGCGAGAAGCTCGTCGTGGCTGCCCTCCTCCACGATGTGGCCGCCCTCCAGGAAGAGGACGCGGTCGGCGCGCTGCACGGTCCGCATCCGGTGGGCGACCATCACCACGGTCCGCCCGGCCATCAGGCGCTCGATGCCCTCGTGGACGGCGGTCTCGTTGACCGGGTCGAGGGCGGAGGTCACCTCGTCCAGCAGGACGATCGGCACGTTCTTCAGCAACGCCCGTGCGATGGAGACGCGTTGGCGCTCACCGCCCGACAGCAGCGCGCCGCCCTCGCCGACGTTCGCCTCCCATCCGCCGGGCAGCCGCTCGATGACCTCGTCGAGCCGGGCCGCGGTCGCCGCCGCCCGGACGTCGGCCTCGTCGGCGTCGGGACGGCCGAGGCGCACGTTCTCCTCGATGGTGCCGTCGAAGAGATAGACGTCCTGGAAGACGATGGCGATCTGTGCCATCAGCACCTCGGTGTCGATCCCGCGCACATCCACGCCGCCCACGCGAACCGCGCCGGAGTCCACGTCGTAGAACCGGGCGAGCAACTGGAGCAGGGTGCTCTTGCCCGCACCCGACAGTCCGACCACTGCGAGCCGCTGTCCTTGGGGCACGGAGAAGGACACCTCGTCGAACACCGTGCGTTCGCCGTGCCGGAAGGTGACGGACTCGAACGCCAGGTCGTGGTCGACCGGCCGGACGGGCTCATGGGGTTCCGGCAGCGGCGGGGTGCTCAGGACCTTGTCGAGCCGCTCCAGCTCGGACGTGGCGCCGCGGAGCCCCGCGCCGATGTCCGACAGCGACAGCAGCGGATCGGCGCAGCGGGCCGCGAGCACCAGGATCGTCAGGACCTCCGCCGCTCCGATGCTCCCGCCGAGCGCGAGGGAGGTGCCCAGCGCCAGCACCGCGGTGAAGGCCACCTGCACCGCGACCGTCAGGCCCACCGCGCCGGGCAGCATCGCCAGCACGGTGCGCCGGGAGGAGCGCTGGACCTCCTGGAGCGAGTCGTCGAGCAGCTTGAAGCGCTCTCCGGTGCGGCCGCCGGCGCGCAGCACCGGCTGGGCCTGGAGGAACTCGATGACGCGGTCCGATGCCTCCTTGTCCCGTTCGTGGCGGTCCGCGTCGGTGCCCGCCATCGAGCGCGCGGTCCACTTCTGGATCGCCACCACGACGGGTGCGGCGAGCAACGCGGCCACGCCCAGCTGCCAGTTGAAGGCGATCATCACGGCGACGATCGTCAGGGGGGTCACCAGGGCGGAGATGAACGGGGCCAGCAGGTGCGCGGAGACGCCCATCGCCTGGAGCAGGCCGCGGCTGGCCATGACGGAGACCTCGCCGACCCGGCCGGCGTTGTACCAGCCGATCGGCAGCCGGGCCAGGTGCTCGCCCAGCCGGTAGTACATGCCGTGCAGCATCTTGGTGCCGACGCGCATGCCGGAGAGGTCGCTGACATAGCGCAGCACGGCGTAGACCGCGACCGCCGCCCCGAACGCGATCAGCCACGGCACGGCGTCGTCCGGCGTGCTGCCGAACAGTTCCCGCAGCACCGGGACGAGCAGCGCGTAGGAAAGACCCTCGACCATCGCGGTGATCGTCATCAGGACCACGGTGCGGCGCATCGCCTGGGCGTACTCGGGTCCGAGCACGCGCAGCAGCGTTCGAATCATCGGGGCTGTCCTCCTTGGGATCGCCAGAACTCGGCGAACTTTCCTTCCTGCGTCAGCAGTTCGGCGGGTCGGCCCCGCTCGACGATCGACCCGTTCTCCAGCATCACGACGGTGTCGGCGTCGGCGACCGTCTCCGGGCGATGGGCGATGACCAGAAGCGTCCGCTCGCCGCCCAGGCTCGCCAGGGCCTGGCGGATCGCCTGTTCGGTCTGCGGGTCGGCGAAGGCGGTCGCCTCGTCGAGCACCAGGACGGGTGTGTCGGCCAGCAGCGCGCGGGCGAGGGAGATCCGCTGGGCCTCGCCGCCCGAGAGCTTGACGTCCTCGCCGATCACCGTCTCGTAGCCGCCCGGCATGTCGAGGATCCGGTCGTGGATGTGGGCCAGCTTGGCGGCGCGCACCACATCGTCGCGCTCGGCGTGCGGCACCGCGAGCGCGATGTTGTCCGCGACCGAGGCGCGCAGCAGGCGGACGTCCTGGAAGACGAAGGAGACCGTGCGGTAGAGCTGCCGGCTGCCGATCTCGCGCAGGTCGACGCCGCCGATGGCGACCGAGCCCTGGCTCGGGTCGAAGAACCGCGGCAGCAGCTGGACCAGGGTCGACTTCCCGCTTCCCGACGGTCCGACGAGCGCGGTGAAGGTCCCCGGCTCCAGCACCAGGTCGACCCCGCGCAGCACCTCGCGGTCCTCTTCGTAGCCGAAGCGGACATCGCGCAGTTCCACCCGGTGTCCCTGGGGCGCGACCGGATGCGCGGGCTCCGGAAGCGCCGGGACGTCGAGGACTTCCTTGATCCGGCCGACCGCGCGGCCGGCGGCCTGCATGTCGTCGAAGCCGTGGCCCAGGGCCGCCACCGGGGCCGTCAGGCCCAGGCCGAGCAGCAGGAAGGGCAGCAGGTCGGCCGGGGCCAGGCTGCCGGACGTGATCATGGACGTGCCGCCGATCAGGACGACGAGCAGCACGAACGGCGGGGACAGCGCCAGCTGCATCCCGGCGGCGACCAGGGACATGCCGCGCACCCACCGGAAGAACGTCCCGACGAAGTCGTCGACGGCGGTGAGGAACTTCCCGTGGGCGCGCTCGGATCCGCCGAACGCCTTGACCACCGAGATGCCCTGCACGAACTCGACGACGGAGCTGGCGATCCGCCCCATGGCCTCGTCGAACTCCTCCTGCTCGCGCGTCCTGGCGGGGAGCATCAGCAGCGGGACCAGGAGAATGGCCATCACCACCGGGATCAGCGTGATCAGCGTGAGCCGCCAGTCGATGGTGAACAGATAGACCAGCGACACCAGCGGCACCACGAACGCGGAGACGAGCTCGCCGGGCGCATGGGCGATGAGGGGGTGCACGGCGCTCACGTCCTCCCCCACCACCTTGGCCAGCTCACCGGTCTTGCGGCGGGAGAACCAGCCGATCGGCACGCGGCCGAGCCGGTCGGCGAGCTGCCGACGGAACGTCAGCTGCGCCTGGCTGTCCAGCACATGGCCGAGTCCCGAGGACGCGGCGGTGAACAGCAGCCGCACGAACAGGCCGGCCGCGCCCAGGATCACGGCCGTCCAGACGTGCCCCTCGTCGATCGGGCCCGGCGCCAGCAGGGTGCGGCCCAGCTCGACGACCGCCAGCAGCGGCGCGAGTCCCGCGAGAGCGCCGATCACCTGCAGGATCGCGACGGCCGCGAACTTACGGACATGAGGACGCAGCAGCCTGGACAGGCTCTGCTTCTCCACGGAGTCGGAGTCCGACGTCGGCGTGGACAGCCCCCCCGCTCCAACAGCGTCGATCGCGCTCATCACTCTCCAATCGTACGCGTACGAATATCACTGTACCCGGCTGTGGGCCCGGGGGGACAGGGATTCCGGCCAGAGATCGTCGACTGTCAGCGGCTTCCCGGATTCGGGCTCGGCGGCCTCGGGATAGCCCAGGGCCTCGGTCAGCTCCTTCCAGGCGCGGGCGACGGCCAGATGGCGCTGCTGGCCGTGCAGCGGGTCCACGCCCGCCTCGACGCGTTCGCGCAGCTCGTCCAGGACGGTCAGCACCCCGTCGCCCCACACGTCGTGGACGGCGTCCTCCCAGGTGGGCGTCCTGGCGGGACCCACATGGGCGCCGGTGGGACCGGAATCGTCCGCCCACCCCGGCGCGGAGCCCGACCGGCCCGGGAAGAACCGCCCCTCCGGGTTCGACGGCAGGCGCAGCACCGGGCTCCAGATCACCGGACCGTGGGTGTTGGCCAGCATCAGGTTGCCCGCGTCGGTGCCGATGGTGATCCGGTGCAGGAACAGGCTGGTGCTGTCGTCACCCGCCTGCATCCGGTTCTCCACCCGCAGCGTCAGCGGAACACCCGCGATCCGGGCGTCCACCCCGACCAGCGGGCGGCCGGCGCGCGCACCGACCCCGGTGATCGACCAGGGCCGCAGCCCGTCGAAGATCCCGGCGAGGATGTCGAGCAGGTCGAAGGAGACCTGCACCGCGCACAGGGCGTCGACGAACACCGGTTTGCGCAGCCGGACCAGCTCGCGGGCGGCCGAGGTGAACCGCCGGACCGGTTCGAGGTGCGGGTAGAAGGTGTTCAGCAGGTACTGGGTCCCACACCGGCGCGCCACCCGCAGGCAGTCCGCCAGCTCGTCCGGGTGGACCGGATGCTCCTGGAGCACATGGATGCCGCGTTCGAGCAGGGCCTTGGCCAGTTCCGCGCCGCGCCCGCCGCCGACCGCGGTCGACACCACGACACAGGCCGCGTCGACGTCGTCGGGCAGCTGCTCGACCGCGTCGTACAGCGGGACGCCGTACTCCTCGGCGAGCGCCGTGGAACGGGCGCTGCCCCGCGCCAGGATGCCGACGAGCCGGAAGCGCTCGGGCGCCCGTGCGAGCGCCGCGGCGTACACCTGGCCGAAACGGGTGCCGCAGACGACGACGCGCATCGGGCGGGTCATCGGCGCTCCGCGGGCCGCGCGGTGAGTGCGTCCGCCAGGCGCGCCACATGGGGCGGCCGGAGGCAGCTGAAGTGATCGCCCGGCACGTCGACCACCGTCACGTCCCCCAGGCACATCCCGCGCCAGAACGCGCTCGTGTCGTCCGTGGGTCCGAGGACGCCCGGCGTGGGCTCGACGGGGCGCAGGAAGGTGATGTCCCCCGCGTACGGCAGCGGATCGTACTGCGCCACCGCGTCGAGGATCCGTGCGAAGACCGCCGGATCGGCGCTCGTCGTCCGGGTGAAGGCGTGGTCGACGGCGAGGTCCTCGCGCGGCGGGGAGGGAATGCGGTGGCTGGACACCAGGGTCAGCCGTCGTACCGTCACATCGGCCCCGCTCAGGGCGCGGGCCAGCTCCAGGGCGATCGGGCCGCCGAGGCAGTAGCCGATGATCTCCACGCCGTCGAACCCGGCGGCCCGCACCTCGCGGGCGTATCCGGCGGCCAGGTCCTCGACAAGGTCCGGTGCGGCGAGGTCGGGTGCGGCGAGGTCGGGGCGAGTAGCGCCGCCCGGCACGGCGATCCCGAACAGGGGCGCGTCCGCGCCGAGTTCGGTGATGAGCGCGTCGTACGGCGCCAGGGTGCCCGATCCGTCGTGCACCAGCAGCCGCACCGGTCCCGCCCCGGATCCGGCGAGCGGGATCAGCGACGAGGTGCGGGTCGCCGGGGCCGCCTCCGTGGCCGGAGCCGCCTCGGCGTCGGACCGCAGCCACCGGGCCAGGCCGGCCACCGTGGGGGTGTCCAGCAGGGCGCGGAGCAGGGTGTCGAAGGTGAGGTGCGCGGCCTCGGGCACGAGTTCGCGGACCCGCCCGACGAACCGGGCCGCCAGCAGCGAGTCCCCGCCGACGTCGAAGAATCCCGCTTCGCGACTCGGCGGCTCGGCTCCGAGGGCCTCGGCCCACAGGTCGGCGATCCGTCGCTCGACGCCCGGGTGCGGCGGCTCGGAGGACTCGTCGCGCGGCGCGGTGGGCGTCGGGGCCGAGGCGAGCAGCTTCTTCCGGTCGACCTTGCCGTTCGGGGTCAGCGGCAGCGTCTCGACGAGGCGCACCCGTGCGGGGATCATGTGCGCCGGCAGCCGGTCGGCCACCCATCCGACGAGTTCCGCGGGCTCGACGGATCCGGACTCCCGCCGGGGGATCACGAAGGCGACCAGGGCCCGTTCGAAGGCGCTGTCGCCCGTCGCAAGGACCACCGACGTGCCCACCATCGGGTGCTCGCCGAGCACGGCCTCGATCTCGCCCAGTTCGATCCGGTGTCCGCGGATCTTGACCTGCTGGTCCGCGCGGCCGAGGAACTCGATCTCACCGGACGGCAGGTAGCGGCCGAGGTCGCCGGTGCGGTAGAGCCGCTCCTTCGTCTCCGGGTGGTGGACGAAGCGCTCCGCCGTCCGCTCGGGGTCGTTCAGATAGCCGGTCGCCAGGCCGGTGCCCGCGATGTACAGCTCGCCGGCGACCAGGTCGGGCCGGTCGCGCAGCGCGGTGTCGAGCACGTGGAAGCGCTGGTTCGCCAGGGGGATGCCGTACGGGATGCTGCGCCAGTGGGGTTCTACGGTCGTGACGGGGTGGTGGATCGACCAGATCGCCGCCTCCGTCGCCCCGCCCAGGCTGATCAGTTCGGTGCCGGGCAGGTGCCGTCCGGCGTGGCCGGGCAGGGTCAGCGGGATCCAGTCGCCCGACAGCATCGCCAGCCGGAGGCTCTCCGGACGGGCGGGTTCGGCGTCGAGGTAGTGCAGCAGCATCTGGAGCTGCGCGGGCACCGAGTTCCACAGCGTCACTCCGTGCTCGGCCACCGCCTCGGCCCAGTGCGAGGGGTCGCCGCGGCGCGCGGGGTCCGGCAGGACGAGGGCCGCGCCGACGGCCGGCGGGCCGAACAGGTCGTAGACGGACAGGTCGAAGCTCAGCGCCGCCAGCCCCAGGACGCGGTCGGACTCACCGACGCCGAAGCGGTGGTTGATGTCGAGCACCGTGTTGAGGGCGGCGCGGTGGCTGATCATCACGCCCTTGGGCACCCCGGTCGAACCCGAGGTGTGCATGACGTAGGCGAGGTCGTCGGGCGCGACGCGGGGGCCTTCGGGGATCTCGGCGAGCGGGACGGGCCGTAGCCCTGCCACGGCCACCGCTCGTACGCCTTCGGGGAGTTCACCGGTCGTGACGTCGGCGACGACGGCGAACCCGGCGCCGCTGTCGGTGAGGATGCGGTCGCGTCGGATCCTGGGCTGGCCGGAGTCGACCGGGACGTACACGCCGCCCGCGAGCAGCACCCCGAGCACCGCGACGGCCTGGTCCCGGCACTTGTCGATGAGGACGCCGACGAAGTCACCGGGGCGGCACCCCTCGGCCCGGAGCCGCGTCGCCACCGCGGCGGCCCCTCCCAGCCATTGCGCGTACGTCAGCGTCCCGGCGGTGTCGATCACCGCGACCCGGTCGGGGAACGCGCGCGCACGGGCGACGAGCGGATCGTGCAGCAGGCCCCCGGGCACCGGCGCGGCGGTCGCGTTCACCTCGGCGCGCCGGGTGCGCTGGCGTTCCGGCAGCGGCTGGGGATCCACCGCGGTCCAGGGCTCGGTGCCCTCGGCCAGCCGGTGCAGCAACGCCTCGAACGCGGCGAACATGTCGTCCACCATGCCGTCGGGGAAGGTCCCCTCGCGGATGTCCCAGTTCACATCCAGGCCGCCGAACTGGTCGCCCACCTGGCAGTCGATCCAGACCTGCGGTGTCTGGCTGATGCCGTACGACGGCCGCGGCTTCCTGCCCGCGGCCGACACCGCGTCGCCGCCGACCCCGATGCTGCCGGTGAACACCACCGGCAGCATCGCCTCCTCGCGCCCCCGCCGCCGGGCGATCTCGCGCAGTACCTCGACCCCGCTGCACAGCCGGTGGTCGAGGTCGTCGAAGAGCCGCTCGCCCAGGGCACGGGCGCGCTCCGCGAAGCTCGTCCGTTCCTCGCGGTCGACCGCGAGCAGGCTCAGCGAGGTGAAGTCGCCCAGCAGCCGGTCCACCCCCGGGTGCAGCGGCAGGCGGTGGAGCACGGGCAGTCCGACGCAGAAGCGCGGTGTGCCGCTCCAGCGGCCGATCGTCTCCACGTAGGCCGCGAGCACCGCGTTGGCCGGAGTGCTGCCCTGCTCGGCGGCGCGGGCCTTGAGCGCCTGCCACACGCGGTCGTCCAGTGTCGTCGTCAGACGGCGGAAGCGCGGTGCCGTCGTCGCCGGATCGTGGTCGTCGCGCAGCGGCAGGGCGGGCGGTCCCGGCAGTTCGTCGACCCGGTTCCACCAGTACGCGCGGTCGCGGGTGTACCGGTCGGTATCGCGCAGCCGGCGCTCGGCGAACACGTAGTCCCGGTAGGTGGCGTCGATCTCGGGCAGGGCGCAGTCCGGCTGCTGGTAGCGGCGGTCCAGCTCGGAAAGCACCTGCTGGATGCTGAGCCAGTCCAGCGCCATGAAGTCCACCGACAGATGCAGGACGCTCCGGTCGGCGGCCAGGGTCAGGCGCAGCTCGTGCATGGGGCGCTCGCCCGTGGGGTGCACGGCGTGCGACAGCTCGTCGCGCACTCCGGCGAAGGCCTTGGCGACCTCGTCGTCGGAGGCGTCACGCAGGTCGGCGACCGCGATACGGGTGTCCTCCGGTTCGGGCAGGACGCGTTGCGTGCCGTCCTCGTGGACGACGGTCCGCAGGGCGTCGTGGCGGCGCACCAGACCGTCCCAGGCGCTCTGCAGCCGGGCCGGGTCCAGGCCGGCCGGGTAGTCCAGCTCCTGGTAGAGGTGGCAGGAGACGCCGCCGTAACCGAAGGCCGGGTTGCGGCCGAAGAGGTAGGCGGACTGGATGTCGGTCAACGGGAAGGGCCGGTCCCGTTCGTCGGGCCGGTCCTGCCATACGGGGTCCTCCTCGCGGCTCGCTCCGGTGTCCGCCACGAGGGTCAGCAGTTCCGCCTTGTGGCGGCGCAGCTCCGTCAGACGCCGGTCGTCCATGACGCCCCGGGGGGCGCGGAAGCGCAGGTTCTCGCCCTCGCGCCACAGCTGGATCCCGGCGTCGGAGAACTCCTTGAGCAGGTCGTTGGCGTTCACACCGCACCCTCTTCGTATGCGTCGGCGGCACGGAGCCGGTCGATCAGTGCGCTGAGTCCCGCGACGGTCGGTGTACGGATGACGTCGCGCATGGGCAGTTCGACGCCCCAGGCCCCGCGCACCTCGGCGACGAAGCGGGTCGCGATCAGGCTGTCGCCGCCGAGCCTGAAGAAGTTCTCGTTGCGGCCCACCGACTCCAGTCCGACCAGCTTCGTCCACCGGTCGGCGACGAAGGTCTCGGTGTCGCCCCGCGGCGGATCGTCCACGTCACGCGGCCGGTCGACGGACTGTTCGAGGATGGTCCGCACCTGCCGCCGGTCGATCTTTCCGTTGGCGCTGAGCGGCAGTGCGGGCAGGACGGCGAAGTGGGCCGGGACCATGTGTTCCGGCAGCCGGTCGGCCACCCAGCCGCGCAGGCCGGCGGGATCGATCCCGTGGGCCGTCCCGGGCCGGTCCGCGCAGAGCAGGATCTCGCCGCCGGGCTCGGTGCGCAGGACCCGCACGCCGGTCAGGCCGGCCCCGGTGCAGGCCTGCCGCCACCGCTCGGCGTCGTACAGCCAGGGGGTTTCGGGGCGGCCCGCCGCGAACCTCCCCGCCCTTGCCTCCAACGGCAGGGCGGTGACGAGCGCGAGCGGCGTCGGGTGTGCCCGCTCCAGGAGGTGGAGGCGGCCGCCCGGGGCGAGCAGCAGGGCCAGGGTGGCCACGGCCAGGTCCGGGTCCGGCATGCGGTGCAGGACGTTGTTGGCCACGACGGCGTCGTAGGTGTGGAGATGCTGCACGGCGACGGCGTCGGGGCTCTGCCATGCGGTGCGGGTGCGGTGCCCCTGCTCCTCCAGCAGCGTCCGGGTCCTGGCCAGCGCCGGTTTCGAGGAGCCGAGCAGCATGTAGTCGACCGGGGCGGAGCCGAGTCCGGCGAGCAGGCGCGCGGTGCCACGGCCCCCTGCCACGTCCCACTCCGCGACGCGCGGGGTCGCGGAGCCGCCGCCGCGTGCCCGCAGGTCCTCGGCGACGGCCCGGAGGCAGTCGGCTGTCGCCGGCATCAGATCGCCGAGCGCCTCCGGGGCCAGTACCGGGTCGTCCAGCAGCGCGGTGGCGTCGGCGTCGCCGGAGACGATGGCCGACAGGAGCGGTCCGGCCCAGCGCAGCGCGGCGGCGACGGTCTCGAACGAGGTCCCGGCGGCGGCCTCGCGGGCCGACGCGATCCACTCCGGGCGCGTGACCTCGTCCCAGCGGGCGCCGTGCCGGTGCGTACCGTCGGCGGCGCGGACGAGCACATCGCGCTCGGTGAGATACGCGAACCAGATGTCCACGACCGGGCGTTGTCCGTCGCAGACCGACGGGCGGACGCCGTCGGATCCGGTCAGCGGTGCGACGACTTCCGCCAACAGCGCTTCCACCAGGCGGTGTTCGAGCTGATGCGGGTCGGTCTCGCCGATTTCCCGGGGCGGCAGGAACGGGTTCCGGGTACGGTCGGGTTCCGCGTGGACCCGGTCCGGTGCGGACGAGCGCTCGACCACGGCGGCGACGAGTTCCCTGCGCCCTTCGGCGACCGGAACGGCCACGGCCTGGGCCACCTCGGGGTGCCCCTGGAGGCAGGATTCGATCTCCCCCAGTTCGACCCGGAAGCCGTTGATCTTCACCTGGTGGTCGAGGCGTCCGAGGAACTCCAGGTTGCCGTCGGGCCAGTAGCGGCCGAGGTCCCCGGTGCGGTACCAGCGCTCGCCCCGGTGTTCGGGGAAGCGTGCCGCGGTCAGCTCGGGGTCGCCCCGGTAGCCGAGCGCGACCCCCGCGCCGCCGATCCAGAGTTCGCCGGGCACCCAGTCGGGGCAGTCCCGGCCCCGCCCGTCCACCACCCGGAACTTCTGGTTCCGCAGCGGTTTCCCGTACGGGATCGAGCGCCAGCCCGCCGGTACCTCGGTGACCTCGTACGCGTTCGACCAGATCGCGGCCTCGGTCGCGCCGCCGAGCGAGATGAACCGGCAGCGGCCGTCCGTCGCCCGCGCCAGCCGTTCGGGCAGGTCGAGCCCGATCCAGTCGCCGGACAGCAGGGCCAGGCGCAGCGAGCCGGGGAACGGGGAGCCGTCCGCCGCGGTCAACGCCATTTCGAGCAGGGCCGGGACGGTGTTCCAGACGGTCACCGCGTGCCGTTCGCACAGCGTCAGCCACTCGGTGGCGTCGCGCCGCCCGGACTCCGGGACCAGGACGGCGGCCCCGCCCACCGCGAGGAAGCCGAAGACGTCCCACACGGAGAGGTCGAAATCCAGCGCGGACACCGCCAGCACCCGGTCGTCCGCCCCGATCCCGAACCGCTCGTTGAGGTCCTCGACGGTGTTGACCGCGGCGCGATGGCTGACCTCGACGCCCTTGGGCAGGCCGGTGGAGCCCGAGGTGAAGATCACGTACGCGGGGTCCCCCGGTTCGGCCGGCACCGGTGCGCCCAGCGGTGGTGTGCGGAGCGCCCTCTCGATCGGGAGCACCTCGACACCCGCTTCGGTCGCGCCCAGGGCCCCGCTGCCGTCGAGGACGACCTCCGCGCCGCTCAGTTCCAGGATGCGGGCCCGCCGCTCCGCGGGCTGGTCGACGCCGACCGGGACGTACGCCGCGCCCGCCGCGAGCACCCCGAGCACCGCCGCGATCTGCCGCGGTCCCTTCGGGGCGATCACGGCGACGTACGATCCGCGGCCGATTCCGCGCCCGGCGAGCGCGGCGGAGATGCCGAGCGCGTCCCGGGCCAGCTCGTCGTGCGTCATCGACGCGTCGTCGCCCCAGAGCAGGGCGGGCCGCGCGGCGCGGTCGGCGGCCCGCTCGAAGAACGCCGTGTGCAGGAGGTTGCCGGTCATGGTCCGGGTGGAGGCGTTGACCGCCTCCCGGGTGGCCCGCTGCGCGGCGGGCAACGGCGTCTTCGAGGGCGCGGTCTCCCACTCCCCGTCGATCAGCTCGCGGACCAGCGCCTCGTACGCCGCCATCATCGTGTCGAGGAGGCCGTCGGGGAACAGCTCCTCGACGGCGTCCCAGACCATCCGCACACTGCCGTCCCGGGTGCGGTAGATCTGGTGGTCGAGCCAGACCTGCGGCGTCTGGGAGATCATCCAGCTCGCGTCGCCGAAGCGCTCGGCGAACACGTCCGGGATCAGCGGCGCCGACAGGTCCAGGGAGAACACCACGGGCGCGGTGCGGGGCGCGTCCGGGTCGGAGCGGGCGAGGTCGCGCAGGACGTCGACGCCGCTGTAGGCGGCGTGCCCGATGTCCTCGTGCACCTGCTTCTGCACGGCACGCGCGCACTCCTGGAAGCCGGACCCGGAGAGGTCCACCTCCAGCAGCACCAGACCGGTGAAGTCGCCCACGACGCGCTCGATCTCGGGGTGCGCGCCGAGATCGCGGTCGAACAGCGGCAGGCCGAGCAGGAAGCGCTCGTCGCCGGACCACCGGCTCAGGATCATGGCGTACGCGGTGGCCAGCACCACCGACGGGGTCAGGCCCGCCTTGTTCCCCCGCCGCTCCAGGGCGCTCCACTCGTCGGCCGTGAGGTCGAAGTACCGGCGGGCGAAGCGCGGGGCGGCGACGGCCAGGGGGTCGATCGCCAGGGGCAGCTTCGGGCCGCCCGGCAGCGTCGGCACCCGCCGCTGCCAGTACGGGCGGGCCCGCTCGCTCTCGGTCCGGCGGCCTGCGGCCTGGTCCGCGAGATACCGGCCGAAGGTGTAGCCGACCTCGTCGAGGCTGTCGGGGTCCTCGTACAGGGCGGTCAACTCGCCGAGCAGCAGCCGGAAACTGGCCAGGTCGGCGACCAGGAGGTCGGTGTTGAAGTGCAGCCGGTCGACCCCGCCGGGCAGCCGCGTCAGCTGGACGTCGATGACCTCGCCTCGGCCGACGTCCAGCACCCGGTGCGACAGCCGCTCGCGCAGCTCCAGCGCCGCCGCCTCCGCCTCGGCGGCCGGCCGGGCGCGGAGGTCGTGGACGGTCAAGCCGGGCCACGGGGACCGGGGCAGGACCTGCTGGGTCGCGTCGTCGGCGAAGCGCGCCCGGAGCATCGGATGCCGTGCGAGCAGCGCCCGCACGGCCCGCTCCAGACGGTCCGGCTCGATCGGCCGGACCCCGTCGAACTCCATGTAGTTGTGACAGCCGACGCCGCCGAGGGGCTGGCCCTCGGCACGGCCGATCAGATACGCCTGCTGCACCGCGGTCAGCGGGAAGCTCCGATCCGCCTCGTCGTCGTGCTTCTCGACGGCCTCCGGCGCCGGTTCGCCGCCCTCCAGGGGGGTCAGCATCCCGGGCCAGGCCGACAACCGGGGGTCCTCGGCCAGCTCGGCGAACGAGGCGTCGAGGCCCTCCCGGTTGAGCCGGCTCACCAGCCGCATCAGGTCCATGGACTGCAGGCCGAGCTCAAAAAGGTTGCAGTCGTCGTCCGCCGCGGTCAGCTCGATGCCGAGCACACCGGCTACCACTTCGCGCAGGGCTTGAAGGTCCATGTCCCCGCTCACTCAGACCGCGCCGGAGCGCATGGCGGCGAAGTACTCGTTCTGGGTGGGGAGTTCCTGGACGAGCTTGTCCGCCTTCAGCCGGATGCGCTCGAACTCCGCGATCGCCGCCCGCTCGTCGGCCATGTCGAGTGCGGGCGAGTGCCGGACCTCGATGCCGCCGGTGCCCAGCAGGATGCAGTTGTACGAGTACGGCGGCAGCCCGTGGTAGTGCGGGAAGACGGTCTGCGCGTCCGGCACCTTGTGCTTCCAGTTCTCGATGCGCTCGGCCAGCTCGTCGGGGACCCTGCGCGTCTTGGTGTCCTTCCAGTACTGGTTGTCGGCGCGCTTGGCGCCCACGTAGTGCAGCACCAGGAACTCGCGGACGCCGTCCTGCACATGCTCGATCGACTCGTTGTAGAGGTTGCGCAGGCGGTGGTCGTCGCGGCCGGAGGGGAAGTACTTCACGATCTGCTCGATGGCGTGGTGGATGAAGAAGATGCCGGTCGACTCCAGCGGCTCCACGAAGCCGCTCGACAGTCCGATGCCCACGCAGTTCTTCACCCAGGAGCGGCGGCTGCGGCCGATGCGCATCTTGATGTGGTTCGCCTCGACGTCCTCGGCGCCGGGGCCGATGAACTCGCGCAGCGTGCGCTCCGCCTCCTCGGGCGTGGTGTAGTCACTGGCGTAGACGTAGCCGGAGCCGATGCGGCTGATCAGCGGGATGGTCCAGATCCACCCCGCCTCCTGGGCGGTCGCGGTGGTGCAGGGCCGCAGCGGCTCGCGGTCCATGTCCAGCGGCACCTGGAGGGCGACCGCGCGGTCGTTGGGCAGCGTGTCCTGGTACGAGACGAAGGGCTCGTCGAGCGCCTTGTTCAGCAGGAGCGCGCGGAATCCCGTGCAGTCCACGAACAGATCGCCCTCCAGCCGCCCGTGCTCGGCCGTCTGCACATGGGCGATGGACCCGTCCCCGTCGAGCACGACGTCCGTGACGTCGTCGGTGATGTGGCGGACGCCGCGCTCGGTGGCGTAGGTCGTCAAGTACTTGGCCAGCAGGGCCGCTTCGAAGTGGTAGGCGTAAGGGAACTGCGTCCCCTGGTACTCCACGATAGTCGACCGGGCCGAGGTCTCCTCGCGCTGCTGCTCGACGAAGCCCTGGTCGATCAGCTTGCCGTCGAGGTAGCGGGGCGAGCGCTCGGCGTCGCACAGCGACGCCATGACGAAACAGTCCTTGTCGAACCGGCTCGTGGTCGGGCTGCGCAGCCACCAGTCGCTGAGCGGGAACCCGTCGACCGAGCCGAGCTGCTCGAACGGGTGGTAGAAGTGATGGCCCGGCTCACGCCAGTTCTCGAACCGCACGGCCAGCTTGTAGGTGGCGTTGCAGGCCGGCATCCAGTCCGACTCGGACAGCTTGAGGAACTCGAAGAAGTGCCTGATGTCGCTGAACGTGGCCTCGCCGACGCCGATGGTGCCGACCCTGGCCGATTCCACGACGGTTACGTCGATCCGCTCGCCGAACGCGGCCGCCAGGTAGGACGCCGTCATCCAGCCCGCCGTGCCGCCGCCGACGACCACGACCCGCTTCGTCCTGCCCGGGTCGCTCGCCCGCTGCTTGCCAGCACCGTCAACAGTCATTACTGCGTACTCCTTGTATGAGTTCCGGAAAGAGGGTGCGTTCCATCGAGCCCCACAGATACGCGGCGCCCGACGAGCCCGCCGTGCCGGCCACATCGCCGAGCAGCGCCTCCGCCAGGGCGGCGTGCCGCCCCCGGCAGAAGCGCATCGAGGCGTCGAAGGCGGCCATCGCGTCATGGATCCGCTTGACGTCCTCGCCGGCCCGGTCGCGGTATTCGCCGAACGCGGCGTCCAGCGACTGCTCGTCGAGACGTGCGAGCAGCCGGTCCCGGTCCCGGTCGGTCAGCCCGGCGATGTTCAGCATCCGCCGGTCCCTGGCCCCGCACAGGAACTCGATCTCGCGGAACTGGACGGACTGGAAGCCGCTGGACGTCCCGAGCGTCGCCCGGACGGCATCGAACTCGTCCGGCGTCAACGCGTGCAGGGCGTCGAAGTGCTGGGTGACCGCCGCCATGATCCGGGGCAGCCGGTCGAGATGTGCGCATGCCTCTGTGCCCTGCCCTTCGGCGAGGGCACGGCGGGCGGCCTCCAGGTGGCGCAGGACGACCGCGAACCAGATCTCACAGGCCTGGTGGGCGCCGAAGAACAGGGCGCGTTCCGGGGTCTCGTGCACCCGGGCGACCTCAAGGAGCTCGTCCAGCCTCAGTCGTTCTCCGTACGCCGGACAGTGGCCGGCTTCCGCCTGGTCGCTCACCGCGTCCGCTCCTCGCGCAGAAGCTTCTTGTCGATCTTCCCGACGGGCGTACGGGGGAAGTCGGGCACGACGACCAGGTCGTCCGGCAGCTTGTAGGTCGCCAGCCCGCGATCGCGGATGTGCTCCCTGATCGTGCGCAGCGAGAGCGCCCCGGCGTCGGTGCCCGCGGTGAGGACGGCGAACACGCAGAGGCGCTCGTCGCGTTCCTCGTCCGGTACGCCGACGACCGCGGCGTCCCGGACCAGCGGGTGGGTCAGCACATGGCTCTCGACCTCCTCGGCGGAGACCTTCTCGCCGAGGTGGTGGATGATGTCCTTCAGCCGGCCCTCGATGACGATGTTCCCGTCGCCGGTCGTGCGGGCCAGGTCGCCGGTGCGGTAGAACCCGTCGGTGGTGAACGCCCGGCGGTTGGCCTCCGGTCCGGCGAAATAGCCCCGGATCGTGTACGGGCCCCGGGTGAGCAGTTCGCCGGTCGTGCCGGGGGCGACCTCGTGGTCGTCGGCGTCGACGATCCTGATCTCGTCGTCGGGGGACAGCGGCCTGCCCTCGGTGCCGAAGACGACCTCCTGCGGATCGTCGAGCCGGGTGTGGGTGATCAGTCCCTCGGCGGTGCCGAACACATTCATGATCCGGCAGCCGAGGTTCTTGCTGACCCGTGCCGCCGCGTTGGGGCCGAACTTCGAACTGCCCACCTGGATGG
The DNA here is from genome assembly GCF_042715345.1 of Streptomyces sp. NPDC058697. Classification (NCBI taxonomy): domain Bacteria; kingdom Bacillati; phylum Actinomycetota; class Actinomycetes; order Kitasatosporales; family Streptomycetaceae; genus Streptomyces; species Streptomyces sp. NPDC058697. The sequence continues at coordinate 215,237 of NZ_JBHXSU010000003.1, read as the reverse complement.
TCATGCCGGTCATGTCGACCGGGTCGCCGGGCGCCTGCTCCGCCCAGAGCAGCGCCAGGGCGGGCACCAGCGCGGTGTGCGTGACGCCCTCCTTCCCGATGAGCGGGAACACCAGGCCGGGGCTGGGGTTGGCGGCCAGCACGGCCTTCCCGCCGACGAGCAGCGCGCCCAGCACGCCGGGGCAGCCGAGCGCGGCGTTGTGCGGTACGGGGTTCGCGGCGAGGTAGACGCTGTCCTCGTCGAACCCGGTCGCCTCGGCGCACGCGAGCATGTTGTACGCGTAGTCGTCGTGGGTCCGGGGGATCAGCTTCGGCGCCCCGGTGGTCCCGCCCGACAGCAGCAGCAGCGCCACCTCGGAGGCGTCGACCGGCTCCATGTCCCGGGGCGTGCAGGCGGCCAGCCGGGACAGCGGTGTGTGCTCCTCCGCCTCTCCGGCGATCACGATGTGCCGCAGCCCCGGCGCGTCGGCGCGCACCTCGCGGGCCAGCTTGCGGTGGTCGAAGCCCTGCAGACGGTCCGGGCCGACGTAGGCCACCGCCTCCGAGGCGCGGACCAGGTGGAGGATCTCGTCCCTGCGATGTCCGGGCAGCGCCATCACGGGGATGGCCCCGATGCGGAACAGCCCGATCATGGTGGAAAGGAATTCGATGACGTTCGGCAGATGCAGCACGACCCGGTCGTGCCTGCGGACGCCGAGTTCCGCCAGGCCGGACGCGATACGGTCGGCCTCGTCGAGCAACTCCGGGTAGGTGACCCGGCGTCTGCCGTCCACGGCGGCGATCTTGTGCGGGTGGCGCTCGGCACTGTCGGCCACCCGTTGCCGGAGGGGGACCCCCGTCCAGTAGCCGGCTTTCCGGTATCTCTCCGCGAAGTCGGGTGGCCACGGCACGAACCCGTCCAGCATGCGTCCTCCTCGGTTGCGACGCCTTCAGAGTCGGGCAGGGGCTCCGGAGCCGCATCAATCCCCAACAGAGCTTTGAAAGTTTTGGCCGGGGAGGCCGACGGCTTGGCGAACCTCGACTCGTGAACCGAGTACGAGCGCAGGGGCGGAACTGGGTACGGGTCATCAGCGGCGAGGAGCGCCCGACGGCCCGGCTGGTCTGCTTCCCCTACTCCGGTGGTACCGCGGCGGCCTACCGTGACTGGCCCTCCGCGCTGCCGACGGGCGTCGAACTGCTCGCCGTGCAGTATCCGGGCCAGGCGGACCGCATCCGCGAGTCGCCCGCGGGCTCCATCGCCGAGATCGCGTCGTGCGTGGCCGCCGAACTCTCCCGGCGGGATCCTGTCCACTGCGTCCTGTACGGGCACAGCCTGGGCGCGCTGGCCGCGTACGAGACGGCGGGACTGCTCCAGGCGGCCGGCCTCCCCGCACACGGGCTGGTCGTCTCTGGTTCGCTCGCACCGGGGCAGGCGCTCGGCGGCCGGATCCATCTCGCCGGTGACGCCGAACTCTGGTCCACCCTGCGGGACTTCGGCGGGATCGACCCGTCGATCGCGGACGACCTGGAGCTGCGGGACCTGCTGCTGCCGACCCTGCGGGCGTATATCGCACTCACCGAGACCTACCGGCCGCCGACGCGTCCGGAGCCGCTGCGCTGCCCGGTCCACTGCCACTACAACACCGAGGATCCTCTGGTGGACGCCGCGCGGGTCGAGCCGTGGGCCGCGGTCACCACCGGCCGGACCAGCGTACGGAGCAGGCCCGGCGGGCACTTCGGAGTGCTCCAGGAGCCTGCGGAACTGATCGCCGACATCACCGGAGTCCTCCAGGAAGTCCCGACGCTGCCATGACCCTTGCCGGAAAGTCCGTCATCATCACCGGTGCGGCCACGGGCATCGGCCGGGGCATCGCGGAATGCGTGCTGAAGGAGGGCGCCGACGTCACGGTGGTCGGCCGCCGCGAGGAACCGCTGCGGGAGCTGGCCGAGCGGTTCGGGGACGCGGTCCACGTCGTGGCACAGGACGTCGCCGCGCCCGGGGCCGCCGAACGGATCGTCGCCGCCGCGACGATGAGATTCGGCGGGATCGACGCCGTGGTCAACAACGCCGGCCTGGCCCGGTTCGGCACCCTGGACGCGGTCGACGCCGCGCTGTTCGACGCGATGTTCGCCGTCAACGTCCGTGCGCCCGCCGAACTGATCCGCTGCGCCCTGCCGCATCTTCGGGACCGCCGGGGCAGCATCGTCAACATCTCGTCCGTCGGCGGCGTCCTGGCCATGCCGGGGCGGGCTTTCTACGGCGCGACCAAGGCGGCCCTCAACAGCCTGACCCGTTCCCTGGCGGTGGAGCTCGCGCCGGACGTGCGGGTGAACGCCATCCTGCCCGGACCGGTACTGACGCCGATGTGGGACGGGACCGGCCTGGACGCGGCAGGCACCGAGCGGATGCGGGAGGGGCTGATCGCGTCGACCCCCATGGGGCGGTTCGGGGAGGACCGGGAGATCGGCCGGTGGGTCTGCCTGCTGATCGACCCCGAGGTGTCGGGCTGGGTCACCGGCGCCCTGATGCCCGTCGACGGCGGACGTACGGCATGACCCGACCAACCGGCCGAGAACACTCTCACAAACAAAGGGGTACGAGCGTGAGTTCAGAGAACAGGTCCGTCGCCGGCTCCATTCCTTCGTCCTGCCTGGTCAGCATCTTCTGGGCGGCGGAGAAGCTCGCGAAGGAGACCGGCGTCGACGTGGTGAAGCTGCACGTCGGCGACCCGTACTTCGATCCGTCCGAAGACGTCGCCCAGGCCTTCGTGGACGCCGTGCGGCGCGGCGACACCAAGTACACCGGGGTCGAGGGCCTGCCCGCGCTGCGGGAGGCGGCGGCCGAGAAGCTGCGCATGGACAACGGTCTGGACAGCGACGTCGACAGGCTGCTGATCTCGCCCGGTTCGGCCCAGGGTCTGACCGGCCTCCTCCAGGCGCTCGCCGAGCCCGGCGCGGAGATCCTGCTGCCGGAGCTGCACTGGCCGGTCCATCTGCAGCAGAGCCTGCTCGCGGGCTTCCGCCCGGTGCTGTATCCGCTCGGCCCCGACTTCCGGCCCGATCCCGAGCGGATCGCGGCCGCCGCGACGCCCCGCACCCGGGTCCTGCTGATCAACTCGCCGGCCAACCCGACCGGAGCCGTCCTCGACGGCGACGAGATCCGCACCCTGCTGGACCTGGCGCGCCGGAACCGCTGGCAGGTCATCAGCGACGAGGCCTATGAGCACTTCTGTTACGAGGGGGAGCACATCTCGGTCGCCTCCTTCGAGCGTGAGGTCCCGGTCGCCGAGCGGATCGTGCACAGCGTCTTCACCTTCTCCAAGGGCTTCGCGATGACCGGCTACCGGCTGGGCTACGTGGCGCCGGCCACCGATCGCATGGCCGACGTCATGAAGGTCGTCCAGGAGGCCGGGATCATCGGCACGTCGACCCCGGTGCAGCACGCGGGCATCGCCGCGCTGAACAGCCGGGCGGACTCGACGGCGACCAACCGCAAGCTGGTGCAGCGCAACCGGGACGTGGCGCTGCCGCCGCTGATCAAGGCCGGGCTGCTGCGGGAGCTGCCCGCCGGCGGCTGGTACGCGATGCTCGACGTGAGCCGGTCCGGGCTGGACGCCGAGTCGTTCGCGATGCGGCTGCTGGAGCGCAAGGGCGTCGCGGTGGTGGCGGGCAACGGGTTCGCCATGCGCCCCGACGTCGACGAGCAGGGCCGCATCCGCTCCCACGACTATGCGCCCTGGGCACGGCATCTGGTCCGGATCGCGTTCTGCGTGGATCCGGTGGCGTTGGAGACCGGTGTGCAGCGGATCATCGAGTTCGTCGAGGAATGCGCCGCCGAAGCGAAGGGATGACCGGCATGGCGAACTCCCCGGCCGGCACGGCGACACGGGCGACCGTCGACCAGGCGGCCTTCCGTTCCCTCATGACGGCGCATCCGGTCGGCGTCACGATCGTGACCACCGTGGGGCCCGATGCCGAGCCGTGGGGCATGACCTGCTCCTCGTTGTGCGGCGTCTCGCTCCAGCCGGCCACATTGCTGGTCTGTCTGCGGGACCGGAGTCCGACGCTGGCCGCGTTGCGGCACACGTCCGCGTTCGCCGTCAACCTCCTGCACGACCGGGCCGAACCGGTGGCGCGGCTGTTCTCCTCCGGGGCCCCGGACCGGTTCGAGAAGGCCGCCTGGGTCCCGGATCCGGAGTCCGGGGTCCCGCATCTGATCGAGGACGCCCACACGATCGCGGACTGCGAGGTCAGCGAGACGCTGACGGTCGGGGACCATGTCGTGGTCTTCGGGCGGGTGCACCGGGTGGCGAGCCACGCGACCCGGCCGGCCGGTCCGCTGCTGTACGGGATGCGGCGGTACTGGTCGCTGCCGGATGCGGCGGACGACGGGAGCGGACAGTGACCCGGGCGCGCATCCCCGACTGCCCGCTGGCCCGCACGGTCGAGGTGATCGACCGGTGGTGGACCCTGGAGATCCTGCACGTGGTCCTCGGCGGCCACACCCGGTTCTCCTCGATCCGCCGGGATCTGGAGACCCCCGCCGACGTTCTGGCGGACCGGATCGCCGCGCTGAGGGCGAAGGGCCTGCTGGAAATCGACGACACCGCCGGCGACACCGCCGAGCCGGACGACCCGACGTACCGGCCCACCGATCTGGGCCGCTCGCTGCGCCCGCTCCTCCTGGTCATGGCGGCCTTCGGGAACCACCGGCTGGCCCCGGAGGACCGCAGCGTCGTCCTGGTCGACAAGGAGACGGGCAGGGAGGTGGACCCGGTCGTGGTCGACCGGGCGACCGGCCGCCGGGTCGACACCGCCGGCTTCGTCTTCGCCCGTGGCCCGAAGGCCGGCGAACAGGTCGCCGCCCGCTATCCGGAGGCCCGGGCCGGGCGGTGACCCGCACGGCCACCGGACCGGCCGCACTCCGCGGGCCGGTGATCCGCCCGTCGGCCGTACGCCCCGGCGTACGGCCGACAGTCGCGCGGCCCGGACTCCTCCGGGGCGCTCCACCCAGCGGGAAGGAATCATCAGACATGACCCGGACCGATCTCGGCGCACGCTCTCTGGACCTCACCGATCCGGCCGCGTTCGTCGACAACGACGTACACGCGTACTGGCGTGACGTACGGGCCCGCAATCCCGTCCACTGGCACGAGCCGACCGACCGCAACCCGGGGTTCTGGGTGGTGTCGCGGTACGCCGATGTGCAGCCGCTGTACACCGACGGGGCCCTCGGCTCCGCCCGGGGCAACGTCCTCGACGTCGTCCTGCGCGGCGACGACTCGGCCGGCGGGAGCATGGTGGCGGTGACCGACGCCCCGCGCCACCGGCCGTTGCGCAACCTCATGTTCAGCGCGTTCACCCCGCGGGTCCTGGGCGAGGTCGTCGAGGAGGTCGGGCGGCGCACCACCGAGCTGGTGTCCTCGGTCGTCGGGCGGGGCACCTTCGACTTCGCCGCCGAGATCGCCGACCGGATCCCGATGAACACGATCTGCGATCTGCTGTCCATTCCGGCGGCGGACCGCGAGGAGTTGCTGCGCTGGAACAAGATGGCGCTCTCGTCGGTCGACGCCGCGTACGACGAGCTCGACGCGATCGCCGCCCGCAACGAGATCGTGCTCTATTTCATGGACTTGGCGCAGGAGCGCCGCGACCGGCCCGGTGACGATGTCATCAGCCTGCTCGCCGCCGCCGAGGTGGAGGGCCGCCCGCTCACCGTCGAGGAACTCGCGGTCAACTGCTACAGCCTGATCCTCGGCGGCGACGAGACGTCCCGGGTCTCGGCGATCAGCGGGGTGCTCGCCCTGATCGACCATCCCGGCCAGTGGCGGGCCCTGCGGACGGGCGAGGTCTCCGTCGAGTCGGCGGTGGAGGAGGTCCTCCGCTGGTCGACGCCCTCCTTCCATGTGGCCCGCACCGCCCTCCGGGACCTGGAGATCGACGGCAGCGCGGTGCGCGCCGGCGACATCGTCACGCTGTGGACCGTCTCCGCCAACAACGACGAGGCGGTCTTCGACGAGCCGCGCAGGTTCACGCTGTCCCGCTCGCCCAACAAGCACCTCTCGTTCGGCCACGGCCCGCACTACTGCCTGGGCGCGTTCCTCGCCCGCGCGGAGCTGAGGATGCTGCTGACCGCCCTGGTGGCCCAGGTCGGCCGGATGGAGCTGTGCGGCACGCCCCGGCCGATCTATTCGAACTTCCTCAACGGCTACGACGACCTGCCGGTGCGCTTCGAGGGCCGCTGACGCCGGATCAGGCGCGCTCGGTCCGCTCGGCCCGCTCGACGATGCTCGCCAGCTCCCCGATGCTCTCGGCCGCGAGCATGTCGCGCATCGGCACGGCCACGCCGAGCTCCGAGCGCACCCGCCGGGCCAGCTGCGCGGCGAGCACCGAGTGGCCGCCCAGGTCGAAGAAGTTGTCCTCGGGCGCCGCGTGGCCGATCTTCAGCGTCTCGTTCACCATGGCGCAGAGGATCTCTTCGTACGATCCCTCGCCGCCCGCTCCGACGGGGTCAGCGGTGGCCGGCGTCATGGCGTCGGGCGTCATGGCGCCGGGAGCGACGCGCGCCGCCCGCTGCTCCAGTTCCCGGCGGTCGATCTTCCCGTTCAGCAGGGTCGGGAACCGGTCCAGCATGACGACGGCCGACGGGACCATGTGCTCGGGCAGGGCCTCGCGGGCGTGTGCGCGCAGCTGGTCCTCCGTCACCTCGTGGCGCGCCGAGGGCTTGACGTAGGCGACGATGCGCTGGGAGGAGGCTTCTTCGCCGCTCACCACCGCGACGACGATCTCCACGGCCCGATGGCTCTCCAACCGCGCCTCGACCTCGCCCAGTTCGACGCGGAAGCCGCGCACCTTGACCTGGTTGTCGACCCGGCCGGTGAAGAAGAGCTCACCGTCGGAGCCGCGTCGGCCCCGGTCGCCCGACCGGTACATCCTGCTGCCGGGCGGGCCGTACGGATCCGCGACGAAGCGGGACGCGGTCAGGCCCGGACGGTTGAGGTAGCCCCGGGCCACGCCCGAGCCCGCCAGGTACAGCTCGCCGTCCGTGCCGTCGCGCAGGTCGCCCAGCGACCCGTCGAGCACGTACACCGTGCCGCCGTCCCACGGCGTGCCGATGGACACGTCCTCCTGGATGCCGTCGATCGGCCCGCCGATCGACGCGCCCACGGTCACCTCGGTCGGGCCGTAGCCGTTGTAGAGGCGTCTGTCCTTGGACCACTCCGCCGCCAGGGACCTCGTGCAGACGTCGCCGGTGGAGGTGATCGTGCCGCCGAGCAGCAGCCCCTCGCTGTCGGTGATGCCCAGCGCCACCGGCGGCATGACCGCGTGGTCGACCTCGTGTTTCAGCATGGTCTCGCGCAGCGACTCCCCCGGCATCAGGTCGTGCTGCTCGGCCATGACGAGTGCCCCGCCGTTCAGCAGGGCCAGCGTGAAGTCCCAGAACCAGGCGTCGAAGCTGAAGGAGGCCCATTGCAGCACCCGCTCGCCGGGGCGGACCCCGAACACCCTCGCCTGGGTCGAGACCAGGTCGGCCACGCCGGAGTGGGTGACGGCGACGCCCTTGGGCACGCCGGTCGAACCGGAGGTGTAGATGACGTACATCAGGTGGGCCGGGCGCAGCGGTGCGAGGCGCTCGTCCTGAGTGACGTCGGCGCCGCTCTCCTGCTCGCAGGCGGCCTCGAAGGACGGGTCGCCGAGCACGACCTCGGGCACGTCCAGGCGCAGCGAGGTGACGTCCTCCGTGCGCAGCAGCATGACCGGCTCGGCGTCCACGACCATGTGCGTCAGCCGGTCGGCCGGATAGGCCGGGTCGAGCGGGAGATACGCGCCGCCGGCCTTCAGTACGGCGAGCACCGCGACGATCAGCCGCACCGAACGCGGCACGGCGATCGCGACGAGGCGGTCGGGTCCGACGCCGGCCGCGATCAGCCGTCTGGCGAGACGGTTGGCGCGGGCGTTCAGCTCCGCGTAGTCGACAACGGTGTCACCGAAGAGGACCGACGGAGCATCGGGCACCTCGGCGACCTGGGACTCGAAGAAATCCGAGAGAACTCTCAACTCCGCCTCCGGCGCGGGCTTCCGGCGTGATGGGCATGGACAGTGGCGTGCTGCGCAGGGGTGTCGGACACCCCGGTCCGGTTGGCCCGGCCGGCTCGACCGGCTCGGCTAGTCCGGCTCGGCTAGTCCGGCTCGATGGTGAAGCCGCGTCCCCAGACGTTGCGCAGGGTGAGGCCGACGGGCTGCAGGCGTCGGCGCAGCCGGAGCACGTGCAGGTCGATCGCGTTGCTGGACGCGCTGGCTCCGCACTGCTCCAGGATCTTCCCGAGTTCATTGCGGTAGACCACCTGGCAGTACCGGGAGATCAGCGGGGACAGGATCTCGCACTGGAGCATCGAGAGTGTGACGGACGAGTCCCGGAAGAAGAGGATGCCCGCCGGATCGAGCACGGGCTTCTCGTTGAGGACGACTCGGGCCTCCAACTGGCTGACCCGGGCCTGGAGATCCTCCGGAACGATGGGCGGGCGCACCCAGTCCTCGTAGAGTCCGATCCGTTCCGGCGGCGGAGCGCCGTGCTCCACGACCAGAAGGCACAGCCGCCGTCGTGCCCGGCATTCCTCACGGATTTTGCTTTCGGCGGGCCAGCGGACGAATCTCACCCAGCTCTTCACATCTGTGGTCACGGACAGTCTCCTTGCCCGCCCGCGTCCCGCAGACTCTTCGGCCGCATATCCGTCCATGACCGTTCGATATGGTCAAGAATCTTCTCCTGGGCGGCCGGTCCGTACACCGTGCGCCAGCCTGCGGGAATTTCCAATCCCTGAGGCCAGAGCGAATACTGCTCTTCGTCATTGCACAGCGCCAGATATTCTCGACTGTCGTCCTCGAATGGATTGAACATGCGCGCAACCCTCTCCCCCGACCTGGAACCACCTCTCGAAGGTACAGCAGGGGCCCGAACCAGCGAAGCATTAAATTTCCATATGCGCCCGTGCAATCCGCATTCCCTTTTGAGCGATCTTCACCATGGTTCTTCCAGAACGAACCATTTATCATCAATCATCGATTCCGTGAACCAGCCCGCAGGGGGCCCGCGATGCCTTTGGACCGCTTTTTACGCAGCTTGATCGCCTGGCAGGGCGCCGGGGGGCCGCCGATTCCGGATCGCGCCCTGACGGTCGAACAGGCCCGTGAGCGATACCGGGCGAGCTCGGCACGCCCCCACCGGGAGGACGGACACCCCCGCGCGGCCGTCGCCTCCGCCGATCGCACGATCGACACCGAGGACGGATCCTCGATCCGGTGCAGGGTGTACACCCCGGAATCGGACGAGCGCCGGGTGATCACTTTTCTGCACGGTGGCGGCTGGGTGCTGGGCGACCTCGACAGCCACGACCGGGCCTGTCGGATGCTCGCGGCGTCGCTGGACTCCGTCGTCGTCTCCGTCGGCTACCGACGGCCCCCGGAGTTCCCCTACCCCATTCCGCTGCGCGACGCCGTCGCCGCGACCCGCTGGACGGCCGAGTCGTTCCCGGGCCGTGAGCATGTGGTGGCCGGCGACAGCGCGGGGGCCAGCCTTTCGCTGGGCGTGGCCATGGACGCGCGCGACACCGGGGGCCCGGACCTCGCCGCGCTGCTGCTGGTGTACCCGCCGGTGGATCCGAGCCTGCGGATCGCCGCGGCCTGCGCGCACGCCGAGGGGTACCTGCTGAGCGTCGAGGACATGGCCTGGAACTACGAGATGTACGTCCCCGACCCGGAGCGGCGCGGCGATCCCGCCGTCGACCTGCTCAACGCCGACCTGCGGGGCCTGCCGCCGACGGTGCTGGCCACGGCGGAGTTCGATCCGCTCCACGACGAGGGGGTGCGGCTGGCCGAGAAACTGGCGGCCTCGGGCGTCTCCGTACGCCATGTTCCCGGGCCGGGACTCGTCCACGGCTATTTCCTGATGCAGGACATGGTGCCCGCGGCGGCCGCGTGCAGCCGGCTGGTCGTCGGGGAGCTGCACGCGGTGCTGAGGTCGCTCAGCGCGCCGCGCGCCACATGAAACGGGTGTCGACGTCGAGGATCGTCTCCCGGGAGACGATCTCGAAGCCGAACTTCTGGTAGAGCACGACGTTGCGGTCGACATCCGTCTGGAGGAAGACGGGTGTCCCCTGCTTGTCGACCCCGTCGAGGAACGTCCTGAGCAGCGCCGTCCCGACCCCGTGCCCCTGCTCGTCCGGGTGGACGGCGACCGGTCCGATGTGCCAGTGGGCCTCGCGGGGCTCGTGCTTGGCCCTCGAACTCATCACCTTGAAGGCGCGGGGCAAGTTGAATCCGATCGTCCGGATCATCATCGGCGCCGTCTTGAGCTTCTCACCCAGCTTCATCTGGCAGTGCGGCCATTCCGCGGCGTTCAGGATGCCGACGAGCCGGCCCTCGCGTTCGGCGCCGAGCACATGGCTGAAAGGGCTCCCGAGCTTGATGATGCGTGTTCCCTGTTCCATCGCCCGGGTGGCTTTTTCCTGATCCCCGCGCACGGTGGCCAGATTGCTCGGATTGTCGGCGAAGGCGAGTCCGACTATTCGGCATGCGACTTCCAACTCGGCCGCAGCCATGGGCCGCACGGTCACATCGCTCACTTCAACCCCCAGGATGCAATCACCAACGGTATTCGATTCGGCCCGATCATCGCCTGAATATCTGAGCTGTTCAACCGGTACGGGAAAAGTCGACGCCCAAATCGGCGGGAGTGGCGGGCGGCCCGATTGTTCAGGCCCTCCCGCGCACACCTGCCCCACCGGCAGCGTCCTGATCCCGGCCGCGAGGGCGTGGAGCCTGCCGTGGTCCGTCGCGAGCAGAGCCGAGCGGTCGAGGTCCGGCCGGCTGTCGGCATCCGGTCCCGCCACCGGGGCGTCGAGTGCGACCCGCTCGACCACAGGCATCCTCCCGTAGGGGTTTCCGCACCTGTACGACTCCCCATTGGCGGCGCTCCGGGGTCCGGCCGGCAAGGCCCACGGGCGGGCCGACATGTCGCGCTTCGGCCTCGTGTCGCGCCTGTGCGGGCAAGCGCGACAGGCGGTGAAAGCGCGACAGGTCGGGGGTGCTCTTCCCCTGCCGGGGAGGCGTCCCTTTCTGCAGTACTTGGAGCCATGCCGGAGCTACCTGCCATCAGAAGAGCCCCTCGAAGCCTGCCTCTCGCAGGCCATGCCGTACCTCTGCTCGTACAGCCGCTGGAATTCCTGAAGTCACTCCCGGCACTCGGCGACCTGGTGAGAGTCAGGATGGGTCCCGGCGACGCCTATGTGCCCTGCGATCCCGCCCTGTTCCGGCAGATACTCAAGGACACCCGGCTCTACGACAAGGGCGGGCTGTTCTACGACCGGGGCCGCGAGGCCGTGGGAAACGGCCTGGTCACCAGCCGCTGGGCCGATCACCGTCGGCAACGCCCGCTGATGCAGCCGTCGTTCGACCACCGGCACATCGGCCACTACGCCGAACTGATGGCGGACGAGACGGAAGCCCTGATGCGCTCCTGGCGATCGGGCGAGGTCGTCGACGTCGACAAGGCGATGGCAGGACTCACTCTTCGCATCACGACCAGATCCCTTTTCTCGGTGCCCGCGGACCACGCGTTGGTGGCCCAGGTGGAGAAATGGCTGCCGATCCTCATGGACGGCTTCTTCCGGCGCATGTTCGTCCCGGCGCGGGTCCTGTCGCTCGTGCCCACGAAGATGAACCGGCAATACCCCCGCGCGATCGCGGAGATGCGCAAGCTCACCGAAGAGATCATCGACGAGGTGCGGCGCAAGAAGGACGAGGACCCCGGCCTGCTCGCGAGCCTGATGAACGCGCGCGACGAGACCACCGGAGCCCCGCTCGGAACGCAGGAGATCTTCGACCAGGTCCTGATCCTGCTGATCGCCGGGTCGGAGACCACCGCGACGGCGCTGGCGTTCACCTTCCATCTGCTCGGCGCGCACCCCGAGATCGGCGCCCGCCTGCGGGAGGAGGTCGACGGCGCGCTCGGCGGCCGGACGCCCCGCTTCGAGGATCTCTCCGGGCTGACGTTCACGAGGCAGGTGCTCATGGAGAGCCTTCGCCTCTATCCGCCGGCGTGGATGTTCACCCGGTCCACCACCACGGCCTGCGAACTCGGCGGGCACTCGTTCCCCGAGGGAACCACCTTCCTGCTCAGCCCCTACATCCTGCAGCACGACCCGGAGTTGTTCCCCCGGCCGGAGAGGTTCGATCCGGATCGCTGGCTGCCCGGCGCGATGAGCGACGTCGCACGCCGGTCGGTGCTGCCCTTCGGCGCGGGCGGCAGGAAGTGCATCGGCGACCAGTTCGCGCTCAACGAGGCGATGTTGGCCGTCGCGGGGATCGCCGGCCGCTGGAACCTGACCCCGGTCGGTGACCGGCCGATGCGGCCCATCGCCCGCGCCACGCTCAAGACGGGCCCTCTCCCGATGAGGCTCCAGGAACGCCCGCACGCACCGGTGCGGAATGCGACGACCCCCGATCTCCGAGACCAGAGGTAGCCGGATCATGAACGTGACATCCTTCGCAGCCCTGCGTGACGCGGCTCAGGACATCGTCGACGAGATGATCGCCGATCCCTACGGACTCACCTCGCCGTCGGTGTACGAGACCGCGCGGATGGTGGCGTCCGCCCCCTGGCTGGAGGGCCATCGGCAGCGCGTGGAGTTCCTGCTGGCCCAGCAGCACGAGGACGGAACGTGGGGCGGGCCGGCGGCCTACGGGCTGCTGCCCACGCTCAGCGCCGTCGACGCCCTGCTGTCCGTCGCCGGTACGCAGGACGCGCGGCGGGTCGCCGGGGCCGTGGAGTCGGGGCTGGCCGCGCTGGCCGGGCGGTTCCCCCGGAACGCCGAACTGCCGGACACCATCGCCGTGGAGCTGCTGGTGCCCTGGCTGATCGAGCAGATCGATCAGCGGCTCTCCCGGATGGACGACCGGGGCGATCTGCCCGGCCGTCTGGACCTCCGGGCCGATACGGGAACGCTGAGCGGGATCCGCGAGCTGCTGCGTCAGCACACCGGCATACCGGAGAAGACCTGGCACTCGCTGGAGGCCCTCGGCGCCCCGGCCGTGCGGTCCGGCACGGTGAGGCCGGTGGGCGGGGCGGTGGGAGCCTCCCCTGCCGCCACCTCCGCCTGGCTGGGCGATCCGCCTCATACGGACGCCGCGAAGGCGAGCCTGGAGTATCTGCATCAGACCCAGGCACGTCATGGCGGCCCCGTCTCGGGCATCACCTCGATCAGCTACTTCGAACTGGCCTGGGTGGTGACAGCGTTGTCCGGCTCCGGCCTGGACGTGGACATCCCCGCCCAGGTCCCGGACACTCTGCGGACCGCGCTGGGGACGAGCGGACTGTCCGCCGGCCCAGGTCTCCCGGCCGACTCCGACGACACGTCGGCCGCCCTGCACGCCCTCGATCTCCTCGGGAAGCCGGAATCGGTCGACTGCCTGTGGTCGTACGACACCGGCCTCTACTTCACCTGCTTCCCGAAGGAACGCACCCCTTCCACCTCGACGAACGCACACGTCCTCGTCGCCCTGGCGGATCGCTGCGGAGAGGGCGACACGCGCTACGACCGCGCCGCCGAGCGGGTGGGCGGCTGGCTCGTCGAGCAGCAGCAGCCGGACGGCCGGTGGATGGACAAGTGGCACGCCTCTCCGTACTACGCGACCGCCTGCGGCGCCGCCGCCATGGCCCGCCTGGACGGGCCGCGCACGTCCGCCGCCCTGGACGACGCCATCCGCTGGGTGCTCGACACCCAGCACGCCGACGGGTCATGGGGGCGCTGGGAGGGCACCGGCGAGGAGACCGCCTACGCCCTTCAGGTGCTGAACCACCGCGCCGCCCCCGACCGTCCGGCCCTCGAAGCGATCCGGGCGGGCAGGGCGTTCCTGTCGGGCCATGTCGAGGACGACCGCGAGAATCCTCCGCTGTGGCACGACAAGGACCTGTACACACCGGTCCGGGTCATCCGCGCCGAGATCCTCGGCACCCTGGCAGCGACGCGGCGCCTGGCCGAGGCCGAGAAGCAGGCACGACCGTGACCCGGCCCCTTGGCGACCTCTCCCTCCCCTCCGCGGCGCAATGTGTGCCCGTCACCGTGCTGGCGCTGAAGGTCCTGGCCGATCTGCGGTCCTGGGCGGCGGAGTACCCGCAGGTCCTCGGGGCCACGCCGATCGAGGCCCTGGCGATCTCCACGGCGGCGATCAGCCCGTGGCGCGGCGCGAACGAGCTCCGGCTGTCGGCCCGGATGTACGTGTGGGCCTACGCCCTGGACGACCACGTCGAGCAGAACGTCCGGAGCCTCGACGAACTCGACGACCTGTTCGGTCGCTGCGAGGCCATCGTCCGGGGCGGCGACCGGGACGACGGCCATCCCCTGCTGGCCTCCCTGTCCGGCTGGCAGTCCGCTCTGGAGCGCGCTCCCCACTACCCGAAACTGGCCGGCCTGTGGGGCGACCGATTTGCCGAGGCACTGCGCGGCGAGCGGTACGACTGGACCGCGGGCCTGGCCAGGGACCGCGGCGAGGGCCCTTCCGATCCGCAGGAGTACCTGACGTACGCCGCCAGCTCCAATGCGTGGATCACCCACTTCCCGCGCTGGGCGACCAGCGACCGGGACGATCTCCTCGAAGTCCTGCCGGTCCTGGACAACGCCCTGGAGGCGATCGAGGTCGCCGTGCGCCTCTCCAACGACCTGGCCACCTTCGAGCGGGAGCGGGCCGAGCCCGGTCAGAACAACATCCTGATGTACGACACCTCACCCGCCTGGGTGCACGACGAACTCGACCGGCATTCCCGCAACGCGCAGGAGCAGCTCGACCCGCTGGCGACGGCCGGGTTCGCACCCGCTGTCGAACTGCTCCGCCTGCTCGACTGGTCGGTCACCTTCTACAGCGGCGCCGACTTCCGGGGATGGGGGTCCGACCGCGATCTCACCGGGCCCTCCGGCATATGAACCCACGTGTACGGAGGGCCGGCCATGCGTCGCGGTCCGAACAGCCCGTCACCACTCGCCCCTCCATCGGCGACTCGCACCCGCGGCGCGGCCGGGCGACTGCCGGGACCCTCCTCGGCCCGGCCCGAAAGTGATGCCTCCTTCGGCGGTTTCCCTCCGTGCCACGCCCTCACGGACGCGGCCCACACGATCTTGACGAACAGGAGCAACGACACATGAGCCCCACCACCAACCTTCGCGAGCTGGGGTCCGACGCCCTGGACTCGGTTCATCTGCGCGGCCTGATCGACGAGCGACTGAACGCCTTCCTCGATGCCAAGTGCGGCAGGGACACGGATGTCCACCTGGTCTCGCTCATCGAGCACCTGCGTGGCTTCCTGGCTGCGGGCGGCAAGCGCATACGGCCGCTCCTGTGCATGGTGGGCTGGCACGCGGCGGGCGGATACGGCGAAACGGAGCCCGTCATCGGCGCGGCGGCCTCGCTCGAACTCTTCCACGCCTTCACCCTCATCCACGACGACGTGATGGACGCCTCCGACACCCGGCGCGGCCGTCCGACCCTCCACCGCACGCTGGAGACGGGTGCGAACGGCACGACCGCCGAGCGGTTCGGCACCAACAGCGCGATCCTGCTCGGCGACCTGGTCATGGTGTGGTCGGACGAGCTGCTGTACTCCAGCGGCCTCGACCAGCAGCAACTGGTCGCCGTCCGACCGCTGTTGGACGCCATGCGTACCGAGGTGATGATCGGTCAGTACCGGGATCTGCTGGCCACCGGGCAGCCCACCGCGGACGTCGAACGGGCGCTGGCAGTGATCCGCTACAAAACGGCCAAGTACACCGTGGAGCGGCCGCTGCACATCGGCGCGGCCCTTGCCGGGGCGGACCAGTCCCTGCTGGACGTCTGCACCGCCTACGCGCTTCCGATCGGAGAGGCCTTCCAACTGCGCGACGACCTGCTCGGCGTCTTCGGCGACCCGTCCAAGACCGGCAAGTCGACCCTCGACGACCTGCGGGAGGGCAAGGCGACAGCCCTGATGGCACACGCCCTGCACGCCGCCGACGCCGAGCAGGCGCGGGTGCTGAGGTCCCTGGTCGGCGACCCGGACCTGGACGAAGCAGGTGCCGAGACGGTCCGCGGGGTGCTACGGGCCACGGGCGCCGCCGACAAGGTGGAGCAGATGATCACCGATCGGGTGCAGCGTGCCCGGCGGGTCCTGGACGAGGCCCCGTTCCCGGACGAGGTCAGGAAGACCCTCGACACCTTCGTCACCACCACAACACTCAGGACCACGTGAGCACCACGTCGGCGCGGGTCACCACCGTCTCGGCGCCGCCACGGACGCGGTCTCGCGAGCACGCACCGGCGGATGCGGCTCGACGCCCTGACTCGCCCCGCGCGATGACGTCGCATGACGCGACACGCGGTCGAACGGGCTTGCTTCGTTCCTTCCCAGAAGTCTGGATGACGCGATCTCAATGAAATTTCGACAAGGGGAGCTGAGTACGTCGACACCACCGGCCTCGGTGGCGGGGACAGCGGAAAGCCGCCGCGCTCGCTCGGTCGGCACCGGCCGCGCCCACGCCAAGTTGATTCTGCTGGGGGAGCACGCGGTCGTCTACGGAGCCCCGGCGCTCGCCCTGCCCGTTCCGCAGCTGTCGATCACCGCCAGCGCCGGGTTCTCCACCCGCGGTGGGGAACCGGCCGGTGTGTCCTTCACGATGACCGGATCCGCCTGGAAGCAGGTCGGAACGCAGGCATCCGAGGGGCTGCGCCGGCTGACCACCGATTTCAGGGCGTCCATGGGCATCGACGACGGCCGGCACCTCGATGTGATCATCGACGGTTCGATCCCGCTCGGCAGGGGACTTGGCTCCAGCGCGGCCTGCGCCCGTGCCGTCGTCCTCGCCCTGGCCGACCTCTGCGGCCGCGAGGTCTCGCAGCGGACGACGTTCGACCTGGTACAGGCCGCCGAGAACGTGATGCACGGCAGGGCCAGCGGCGTCGACGCCGTCACCGTCGGCGCGAGCGCCCCGTTGCTGTTCCAGGCGGGCGAGGCCAGCACCCTGCGTGTCGGCTGCGACGCGCTGTTCGTCATCGCGGACAGCGGCGCCGTCGGCAGCACCAAAGAAGCGGTCGACAAGCTGCGGGAGAGGTTCCGACTCCACGCCGGAACACAGGAGACGTTCGTACGCCGGGCGTCCGAACTGACTCGCGAAGCCGTGGCCACCCTCGCCGCCGGCAAGCCGGAGGAACTCGGCTCCCTGCTGACGGAGTACCACGGACTGCTCCGCGAGGCCGGGCTGAGCACCGACCGGATCGAGGCGATGGTGAGTGCCGCGCTCGCCGCGGACAGCCTGGGCGCCAAGATCACCGGCGGCGGACTGGGCGGCTGCGTCCTCGCGCTGACCCAGCCCGAGCAGGCGAGAGAGGTCACCCGGCGGCTGCACGAAGCGGGGGCCGTGCAGACGTGGATCGTCCCACTGAGGAGGCTCGTCACTCATGCCTGAGCAACAGATCACCGCGCTCCGCCCGCGGGAACAGCCGGGCGCGAACGGGGTCACCGCCGTCGCGCACCCGAACATCGCGCTGATCAAGTACTGGGGGAAGCGTGACGAGCGCCTCCACCTCCCTTGGACCAGCAGCCTGTCGATGACCCTGGACATCTTCCCCACGACCACCCGTGTCCACCTCGACGCCGAGGCCACGGACGACGAAGTGACCTTCAACGGCGCACCCGCGGCAGGCGAGGAACGGCGGCGCATCGCCGCATTCCTCGACCTGGTGCGCCGGCGGGCCGGGCTCACGCACCGGGCCGTCGTCGACACCCGCAACACCGTACCCACCGGGGCCGGCCTGGCGTCCTCCGCCGGCGGGTTCGCCGCGCTTGCCGTCGCCGCCGCCACCGCGTACGGACTGGACCTCGACGACACCGGGCTCTCCCGCCTGGCCCGCCGCGGCTCCGGCTCGGCCTCGCGGTCGATCTTCGGCGGCTTCGCCGTCTGGAACGCCGGCACCCCCACGTCGCCGCCTGCGGAGGCCGACCTCAGCTCCTACGCCGAGCCGGTACGGGCGGGCGACCTCGACCCCGCACTGGTCATCGCGGTGGTCGACGCCGGTCCCAAGGAGGTGTCCAGCCGCGCGGCCATGCGCCACACCGTCGAGACCTCACCCCTGTTCGAGCCCTGGGCCGCGTCGAGCCGGGACGACCTGACCGAGATGAGAGAGGCGCTCCTGCGCGCCGACCTCGACGCGGTGGGGGAGATCGCCGAGCGCAACTCCCTCGGCATGCACGCGACCATGCTGGGCGCGCGCCCAGCGGTGCGCTACCTTTCGCCCGCCTCGCTCACCGTCCTCGACAGCGTGCTGCGGCTTCGGCGCGACGGCATATCGGCCTACGCGACCATGGACGCCGGACCGAACGTCAAGGTGCTCTGCCGTCGCACGGACGCCGACCGGGTCGCCGAGGCCGTGCGCGACGCCGCCGCGGGCGGCACCGTGCACATCGCCGGGCCGGGGCAGGGCGCCCGCCTGGTGGACGAGGGCGAACGATGACCTCCGGGCGAACGGTCGTCCGCAGCGCGCCCGGCAAGCTGTTCGTCGCGGGCGAGTACGCGGTGGTGGAGCCCGGTACCCCAGCCGTCCTGGTGGCCGTGGACCGGGAGATCACCGTCACGGTGACCCTCTCCGACGCGGCCGGCATCGTGATCTCCTCCGATCTCGTCCCCCGAGCGGTGAACTGGCGATGGCTCGACGGACGGCTCCACGCTCCCGGCACGGAGAACGGGGAACCCGACGAAAACGGCGTACACGGCGTACACGGCGCGCGCGGCGCACTGGCACACGTGGTGTCAGCGGTGGAGACCGTGCAACGACTGCTGGCCGAACGCGGCCTGCCCCTGCCCGGGCTGGACATCTCGATCAGCAGCCGGCTGCATGACAACGGCCGCAAGTACGGCCTGGGGTCGAGCGGTGCGGTGACCGTGGCCACGATCGACGCCATCACGTCCCTGTGCGGACCGGACCTCTCACTCGACGCCCGGTACCGCCTGGCCGTGATCTCCTCGGCCGGGATCGACCCCAAGGGCTCCGGCGGTGACCTCGCCGCCAGTACATGGGGCGGCTGGATCGCGTACCAGGCACCCGACCGGGCCTTCGTGCTCGACCTCACCCGCCGCCACGGCATCGAGGAAGCGCTGCGCACGCCCTGGCCGGGCCACTCGGTCCGAAGGCTTCCGGCCCCACGCGGCCTCACCCTCGAAGTCGGCTGGACCGGCAGCCCGGCCTCCACCACCTCGCTCGTGTCGGGTCTGCACCGCCGGACCTGGCGCGGCACCGCGTCGCACCGCACGTTCGTGGAGACCTCCACCGACTTCGTACGCGCCTCGATCACCGCCCTTGAGGCCGGTGACGACCAGGGCCTGCTGCGTCAGATCCGCCGGGCCCGGCAGGAGCTGGCCCGCCTCGACGACGAGGTCGGGCTCGGCATCTTCACACCCGAGCTGACAGCACTGTGCGCGGCCGCCGAAACCGCCGGCGGCGCGGCCAAGCCGTCGGGCGCCGGCGGCGGCGACTGCGGCATCGCCCTGCTCGACGCCGAGGCCCTGCACGACATCTCACAGGTACGGCAGCGGTGGGCCGCGGCCGGGGTGCTGCCCCTGCCCGTCCGGCCCGCCCCGGAAGGGATCGAGCAATGAGCGCTCAGCGCAAGGACGACCACGTCCGGCTCGCCATCGAGCAACAGGCCGTCCGCAGCGGGATCAACCAGTTCGACGAGGTGTCCTTCGTCCACCACGCCCTGGCCGGCATCGACCGGCCGCAGGTGTCCCTGGGCACGACCTTCGCCGGGATCTCCTGGCAGGTGCCGCTCTACATCAACGCGATGACCGGCGGCACTGCCAGGACCGGCGTCATCAACCGGGGCCTGGCGACGGCCGCCCGCGAGACCGGGGTACCCCTCGCGTCGGGCTCCGTGCACGCCTACCTCAAGGACCCGACGTGCGCCGACACCTTCCGCGTCCTGCGCCAGGAGAACCCCCGCGGGTTCGTCATGGCCAATGTGAACGCGACGGCATCGGTCGCCGACACCCGGCGTGCCATCGATCTGCTGGAGGCCGACGCCCTGCAGATCCACGTCAACACGGCGCAGGAGACGGCGATGCCGGAGGGCGACCGGTCCTTCGGATCCTGGGTCTCGCAGATCGAGAAGATCACGGCGGCCGTCGACCTGCCCGTGATCGTCAAGGAGGTCGGCAACGGCCTGAGCCGCGAAACCGTCCTGACGCTGCGTCAGCTGGGTGTCCGTGTGGCGGACCTCGGCGGCCGGGGCGGCACCGACTTCGCCCGCATCGAGAACGGCCGGCGCCCGCTCGGCGACTACGCCTTCCTCCACGACTGGGGCCAGTCCACCGCCGCCTGCCTCCTGGACGCGCAGGGCACCGGTCTCCCCGTGCTCGCCTCCGGCGGCGTCCGCCATCCCCTCGACGCCGCCCGCGCCCTGGCCCTGGGCGCCTCCGGCGTCGGGGCCTCAGGAGTGTTCCTGCGCACCCTGCTCGACGGCGGTGTCGAGGCGCTGATCGCACAGATCACGAACTGGCTGGACCAGCTCGCGGCCCTGCAGACCATGCTCGGCGCGCGCACCCCCGCCGAGCTCGCGAGCAAGGACCTGCTGATCCACGGCACCCTCCGTTCCTTCTGCGCCGACCGGGACATCGACACGGGGCGACTCGCCCGGCGTACCCGATCGGCCGACGCCCTCCACGATTCGACGGGAAGAGCACGATGACCGACACGCACGCCATTGCCAGTGTCCCCATGAAGTGGGTCGGACCCCTTCGCATCTCCGGGAACGTCGCCAACACCGAGACGCACGTCCCCCTCGCCACCTACGAGACGCCGCTGTGGCCCTCCGTGGGCCGCGGAGCGAAGGTGTCCATGCTCACCGAGCAGGGCATCGCCGCCACCCTCGTCGACGAGCGGATGACCCGCTCGGTGCTCGTCGAGGCGACCGACGCCCAGACCGCCTACACGGCCGCCCGCACCATCGAGGCGCGGATCGAGGAACTGCGCGCCGTGGTCCGCACCTGCAGCCGGTTCGCCGAGCTGCTCCAGATCCGGCACGAGATCGCGGGCAACCTGCTGTTCATCCGGTTCGAGTTCAGCACCGGCGACGCCTCCGGCCACAACATGGCCACGCTCGCCTCCGACACCCTTCTGACGCACCTGCTGCGGACCATTCCGGGAATCTCGTACGGATCGATCTCCGGGAACTACTGCACGGACAAGAAGGCGACCGCGATCAACGGCATCCTCGGCCGCGGGAAGAACGTGGTCACGGAACTGCTCGTCCCGCGCGACGTGGTGGAACGCGTCCTGCACACCACCGCCGCCAAGATCGTCGAACTGAACATCCGCAAGAACCTGCTCGGGACCCTGCTGGCCGGCGGCATCCGCTCGGCCAACGCCCACTACGCCAACATGCTGCTCGGGTTCTACCTGGCCACCGGCCAGGACGCGGCCAACATCGTCGAGGGCTCCCAGGGCGTCACCCTGGCCGAGGACCGCGACGGCGACCTCTACTTCTCCTGCAACCTGCCCAACCTGATCGTCGGCACCGTGGGCAACGGCAAGGGCCTGGAGTTCGTGGAGACGAACCTGACCCGCCTCGGCTGCCGCGAAGACCGCGCACCCGGCGAGAACGCGCGCCGGCTCGCCGTCATCGCGGCGGCGACGGTCCTCTGCGGCGAGCTCTCGCTGCTCGCCGCGCAGACCAACCCGGGCGAACTCATGCGTGCACACGTCGAACTGGAGCGCGACAACAAGACAGTAAAGGTCGGTGTCTGAGCATGTCCCACGACGCTTTCTTCGGAATCCACGATCTGTCCTTCGCGACGACCGAGTACGTCCTGTCGCACGAGGCGCTCGCCGAGTACAACGGCACCGAGATCGGCAAATACCACATCGGCATCGGCCAGCGGTCGATGAGCGTGCCCGCCGCGGACGAGGACATCGTCACGCTGGGCGCCACCGCCGCCGCCCCCATCATCGCCCGGCACGGTTCCGAGCGGATCCGCACGGTGGTCTTCGCGACGGAATCCTCGATCGACCAGGCGAAGTCCGCCGGCATCTACGTGCATTCGCTGCTCGGCCTGCAATCGGCCTGCCGCGTCGTCGAACTGAAGCAGGCCTGCTACGGAGCCACGGCCGCCCTGCAGTTCGCCATCGGACTCGTACGGCGCGACCCCGACCAGCAGGTCCTCGTGATCGCGAGCGACGTCTCCAAGTACGAACTGGACAGCCCCGGCGAGGCGACCCAGGGCGCCGCCGCGGTGGCGATGCTGGTCGGTGCCGACCCCGCCCTGGTCCGCATCGAGAACCCCTCGGGACTGTTCACCGCCGACGTCATGGACTTCTGGCGGCCGAACTACCTCACCACCGCCCTGGTCGACGGGCAGGAATCCGTCGAAGCGTATCTGCAGGCGGTCGCGGGGAGCTGGAAGGACTACGGCGAGCAGGGCGGCCGCGCACTCGACGAGTTCGCCGCGTTCTGCTACCACCAGCCGTTCACGAAGATGGCCTACAAGGCACACCGCCACCTGCTCAACCACGCGGGCCACGAAACCGACAAGGCCGACGTCGAGCGCGCCATCGGGCAGACCGTGGCCTACAACACCACCATCGGCAACAGCTACACCGCCTCGGTGTACCTCGCTCTCGCCGCGCTGCTCGACCAGGCGGACGACCTGGCCGACCGGCCCGTCGGCTTTCTCAGCTACGGCTCCGGCAGCGTCGCCGAGTTCTTCGCGGGCACAGTCGTCCCCGGCTACCGCGAACACCTGCGGACCGAGGCGAACCTGGAGGCGATGGCCCGGCGCAAGCCGGTCGGCCACGCCCGCTACCGCGAGCTGCACGAGCGGTCCTTCCCGGCCGACGGAGGAGACCACTCCACCCCGCAGCAGACCACAGGGCCCTTCCGCCTGGCCGGCCTCAGCGGTCACAAGCGCATCTACCGGACGCGCTAGGACACCTGCGGCCCCCCGCGTGCGGGGCAGCCTCCTCGGCTGCCCCGCACGTGCCCGCCACGGCCGCACGCCGGTTCTTCACACACCGTTCGCCATACCACTTGAGGGGAGGGCAGCCGCATGACCGACGTGAGGATCCTCGGTACGGGTGCCTATGTGCCGGACCGAATCGTGTCCAATGACGAGGTCGCCGCGGCGGCCGGGGTCGACGACGCGTGGATCATCGGCAAGACCGGCATCCGGGAACGGCGATGGGCTGCCGACGACCAGGCCACCTCGGACCTGGCCACCGCCGCGGGGCGTGCCGCGCTGCGGTCGGCCGGCATCACCGCCGAGGACCTGTCCGTGATCGTGGTCGCCACGTCCACACCCGACCGGCCACAACCGCCCACCGCCGCCTACGTACAGGAGCGGCTCGGCGCGACCGGCGCGGCCGCGTTCGACGTCAACGCGGTCTGCTCCGGCCTGGTGTTCGCGCTCTCCGCCGCCGAGGGCGTACTCACCCGCACCGGCGGCCACGCACTGGTCATCGGCGCGGACCTGTACTCCCGCATCCTGAACCGGGCCGACCGCAGGACCGTGATCCTGTTCGGGGACGGCGCCGGAGCGGTGGTCCTGGGGCCGTCGGCCGACCACGGACGACGTGTCCGGCACCTCGCGCTGCACTCGTTCGGCGAACTGTCGGGTCTCATCGAGGTGCCCGCCGGCGGCAGCCGCATGCCCGTGGACCAGGCAGTCCTCGACGCGGGGCTTCAGTACTTCGCGATGGACGGGCGAGGCGTGCGGAGCTTCGTCGGTGACCAACTGCCGCAGCTGGTCAAGGGATTCCTGCACGAATGCGGTGTCGTACCCGACGACATCGACCACTTTGTACCGCACCAGGCCAACGGCACCATGCTGGACAGCTTCTTCGCCGACTTGGAACTGCCTCGCGCGACCATGCACCGCACGCTGACGCACTACGCCAACACGGGAGCCGCCTCCATCCCGATCACCCTGGACACGGCCGCCCGCGCCGGCGCCTTCACCCCCGGCGACCTGATCCTCATGGCCGGCTTCGGCGGCGGCATGTCGGCGGGATTCGCGCTGGTCGAGTGGTGAGAGAACGCAGGCCGGTGGGTTTCTGTCACGGTTGACGGCTTTCGGGTCGAGGCGGGAGTGCCGCCCGGGACCCGGCGCAGCGTCCAGTCGTACCTCGGCCATGTGCCCCGGGTACGCAATCGATTCCGAAAGCAAGGGGAGCAAGTGACAGACCGTCCGTTCTACGTGCTGCTGGGGCCGGACTGCGCCGGGAAGTCCTCGGTGATGGCGGAGCTCTCGGCGGCGCTGCCCGGCTGGCAGACCCTGTCGACCGACGACGACCTCGTGGCCGGGGAGCACCGTCTGATCTCGCAGCTGCGCCGGAACGTCGTCCGGGACGTACTGCCGGGCCTGGGGCCCACCTACTCCGCCGACTTCCTCGCGAGTCTGCTGGGCACCGCCGTCGTGCACCTGAGGGATCAGCTCGAACGGCTGGAGCCGGACGTGCCGGTCCTGATGGACTCGTACTACTACAAGATCCTCGCGAAGTGCCGACTCTCCGGGCTTGAAGGGCACCCCCTGTACACCTGGTGGCGTTCCTTTCCCCAGCCGCGCGGAGTGATCTATCTGGACGTCTCGCCCGAGACCGCCTGGCGTCGCTCGGGACGCGGAGCACGGCTCAACCCCCTCGAGCACTTCGGCGACCGGCCCGAGTGGTTCGGCTTCGAGAGCTATCAGAAGAACCTCGGGAAGCTGTTGCTGGAGGAAACGGGACGGCTGCCCGTCACGGTGGTCGAGGAGCGTTCCGGGAAGGCTGCGACCGCCGCGGCCGTGCGGGAGGTCCTCGCGGCATGAGCGAGACCCAGGGCTGGGGCACACCCGGCCACGCCGACCGCTACCGGCAGCGGGTGTTCGCCGAGCGGGCGCGGCTGAGCGCGGGCCTCGACGACCTGACGCAACAGCAACAACGCGTGCTGGACGATCTGTTGGAGTTCAACGGCGGTACCGAGTTCGGACGCCGCCACGGCTTCGCCGCGATCCGTACCCTGAAGGACTACCGGGCGGCCGTGCCCGTCCAGGACTACGCGGCGCACGCCCCGCTGATCGAACGCATGGCGGCGGGCGAGCCGAACCTGCTGACCGCGGACGCGCCGGTGGTGTACTTCACCAGCAGCGGAAGCACCGGGGACCACAAGAAGATCCCGGTCACCCGCCGCTTCATGAAAACCGTCTTCTTCCCCTTCTACTACGCGGCCTGGGCGCCGTTGATCGAAAGTCTCCCGGAGCTCATGGAGCGCCCGGACGCGGTGCTGAACCTCAAGCACGATCCGCTCGCCGTTCCTCCCGTCACGGCCGGCGGGCGTCCCCATGTGGGGGCCAGCCAGATCGACTTCGGCGCGGCGTTCGGCGAACCGCTCTCGGCCGAACTGGGCACCGCCGCCCCCTGGGCCACCCTTCCCGTGGACGTCGCGCCCGACGACCACCTGGAGAAGATGTACCTGCGGTTGCGACTGGCGGTGCAGAGCGACGTGCGGGGCCTCATCGGGATCAACCCGGCGATGATCGCGGCCGTGCCCTATCAGCTCGAACTGTGGTGGCAGCGCATCGTCAAGGAGGTCCGCGACGGGACCCTGGGCGGTGTGCCGTACGGGGACCCCGATCCGGAGCGCGCCGCCCGGCTGGAGTTCCTCGCCGGCCACTTCGGACGGCCGAGCCCGGCTCACGTCTGGCCGCGGGTTCGAGCGTTGTTTGGCTGGTCGACCGGCGTGGCCTCCCTGTACATGCCGGGCCTGCGTGACCGGTTCGGGGCTGGAGTCAGGGTCCTGCCCGCGCCGGTGGCCGCGTCGGAGGGGCCGGTGGCGGTGCCGCTCGACCGGCACCCCGCCGCGGGCAGCCTCGTCCCCTCCGCCGCCGTGTACGAGTTCGTGGACGCCGACGAGGACCTCGGCCCCGGCGCCGAGACGCTCGTGGCGGAGGAGCTCGAACCGCACCGGGACTACCACGTTCTCTTCAGCCACGTCGGAGGCCTCTACCGGTACGCCGTC
Organism: Streptomyces sp. NPDC058697; assembly: GCF_042715345.1. NCBI lineage: Bacteria > Bacillati > Actinomycetota > Actinomycetes > Kitasatosporales > Streptomycetaceae > Streptomyces > Streptomyces sp. NPDC058697. Next base: position 189,194 of record NZ_JBHXSU010000003.1, on the reverse strand, counting down.
GGTGACGTGGTCCGCGTGGTGGACCGTGTCCGGGGGGTGCCGCGGGTCCTGTACGCGGGCCGTGCCACCCGGTCGGACGCGGCCGGGGAACGGCTGCGCGAGGCCCAGGTGGTGCGGGCGTTGGGAGCAGCACTGGCGAGCACCGGCCTCGCGCTGCGCAACGTGGCGTGCCGGGTGGAGGACGCGGCGGGCGAGGCGCCCCGGTATGTGTTCGCGGTGGCCCCGGAGGCTCCGTGGCTGGAGTCCGAGACCGTGCGGTTCGCCGGACTGCTCGATGCGGCGCTCGCCGCCGAGTCCCCGGGATACGCCAGGGCTCTGCGGGAGCGGCGGCTCGGTGCCGCGAGGCTGCGGCTGCTGCACGTCGACGCCTTCCAGCGCGAGTGGCACGCCCGCGTGGCGGACGGCGTCCGGCCCACCCAGGTCAAGGACCGGCTGTTCCGGCAGGACGAGAGCCAGTGGCGGCGACTGATCGCCGCGTCCGACGCACTACGAGGAGTACGCACATGATGCATGTCCAGGATCCCGTCGACCCCGTGGAGAAGACTGCCCTGCTGACCGCCGCCCTGCGCGCCGCCGAGAGCCGGCGCGAGGACCGGCTCTACAGGGATCCGTACGCGGCCGCGCTGGTGGGGGACGCAGGCCCCCGGCTCCTGGCGGAGATCCGTGCCGCGACCTTCCCGCCGGACGGGCCGCGAAGCGTGCCCAGCACCCCCGACTACAACGCGATCCGCACCAGGTTCTTCGACGACCTCCTCCAAGAGGCCGTACAGGACCGGGAGATGACCCAGCTCGTCGTGGCCCCGGCCGGCATGGACTCCCGTGCCTACCGGCTTCCCTGGCCGCGACACCTGCGGTACTTCGAGGTCGACCGGCAGTCGGTGCTCGCGTTCAAGGAGGAGCGCCTGCGCGGGGTCGACCCGCGCGTCGACCACGTCACCGTCGCCGTCGACCTGACCGCGGACGACTGGGAGGACCGGCTCCGCGCCTCCGGATACGACCCGGGCACGCCGTCCACCTGGCTGCTCGAAGGGCTGCTGTACTACATCCCTGAGAAGGACACCGAGCGCATGCTGGAGCGGGTCTCCGCATTCTGTGCTCCGGGCAGCCGCATCGCCGCCGACCTCGTCAACTCCGCGGCCCTCACCCTCCCGCAGATGCGTCCCCTCCTGGACGTCTTCAGTGGCTGGGGCTGCCCCTGGCTCTTCGGCAGCGACGAGCCCGAGGCGCTCTTCGATCGGTACGGCTTCGACGTGGCCGCGGTCCAGCCCGGTGAGCCCGGAGGCCACTTCGGACGCTGGCCGGACCCGGTCCCCGACCGCTCCGTCAAGGACGTGCGGCGGGTGTTCTTCGTGCACGGCCGACGCCGGTGACCGGGCCCGTCGTGGTGGGCGGCAGCGTGGCGGGGCTCGCTGCCGGCCTCGCCCTGGCGTTACGGGGCCTGCCCGTCCGGGTGCTGGAGCAGGCGCCCGTACCGCCGGAAGGGCCGCCGGAGAAGGCGGCCGAGCTGTGGAAGAGGCCCACTGTCGCGCAGAGCGGCCACTCCCACATCCTGACCTCGCTCGGCGTACGGGTGCTGCGGGCCCACGTTCCTCAGGTGCTCGACGCCGCTTTGGAGGCCGGCGCACGCATGCTCGACCTGATGCGGGCGCTGCCGGTACGGGCCGACGATGGGATCCGCCGCCAGGGCGACGAGGAACTCGTGGCCCTCGCCGTGCGCCGCCCGGTCTTCGAACTCGTCCTGCGCCAGGCGCTGCGGTCGCTGCCGAACGTCACGATCAGCCATGGCGTCAAGGTCATAGGCCTGCGCACGACGCCCTCGGGGGACCGGGTGACGGGCCTGGTGACCGGCGACGGCGAGGACATCCCCACGCATGCCGTCGTGGACGCCACCGGACGCCGGTCGGCGTCGCGGTCCTGGCTCACCGCCGCCGGACTGCCCCCGGCAGCCACGAGGACCGCCCCCGTCCGGGTGCGCGCCTTCACCCGCTTCTACCGGCTCAGGTCCCCCGGCACGCTGCCCGGACCGCTCAACCGCGGCAACGCGGCGGGCGGCATCTGGGACCACTACGCGGCGGTCGCACACCTCGCCGACAACGACACGTACGCCCTGACCGTCGGCGTGCCCACCGCGGATCCGGCGACGACAGGCCTGCGGCATCCGGCCGCCTTCACCGCGGTCGCCCGTCTTTCGCCGCACCTCGCCGCCTGGGCCGATCCCGCGGTCGGGGAGCCGATCAGCGCGGTGCGGCCCATCACCCTGCCGCCCAACACGCTGCACTGCGCACCCGACGCCGGCGCCGGACCGATAGCGGGCCTGTACCCGGTCGGGGACGCCGCGTGTGTCACCGACCCGCTCTTCGGGCGGGGCATGTCGCTGGCCCTGCGGCACGCGTTCCTGCTCGCGGAGTTCCTGGCGGACGAGCCGGCGGCCGAGGAGCAGGGTGAACGTGCCGCACGCATCGCCGACGGCGTCTACCGGCCGTGGTACGAGCAGGCCGTCCGCGAGGACACGGCACGCACGGCCCTGTGGCGGGCGAGGGTCACGGGATGCCCGCCGCCGGCGGCATCGGAGCCCGGCCGCGCAGCACTGTCCGAAGTCGCCCGGGCGGCCGCCGCCGACGGGACCGTGTGGCGCGGCCTCACCCGCGTGCTGATGGGCCTGGAGACCGTCGAGGACGTCTTCGACGACGAGGCGTTCCGCCGACGGGTACGGACAGCCCCCGAACCGGCCGCGGCCGCGCCGCGCCCACCGACGCGGGAGGAACTGGTCGCCGCCGTCAGAAACGAGGTGCGCGGATGACCGCATCGGACCGTCCCCGGACGCGCCGTCGAAAGGTGCTGCTCGCACCCGTCACGGTCACCCCGGCCAAACCGCTGACACCCAGTCACCTCAAAGGTCTGCTGTGGACCGACGTCATGTTCCGGGCCACCGCGCCGCTCGCGGACGTGACCTACCGCTACAGCCCCACGACCTACCACCTCACCGAACAGACCCTGGGATTCTGGGAGTTCCTCGACCGCACACAGCAGGGCCTGCCGTACGCCTCGCTGTCCGAGGAGGAGATCGGCGAGCTGTACGTCCGGTTCCGGGCCTGCGCACCCCCACCGGCCGACGCCCTGCGCCCCTACGCGCACCAGGTCGAGAGCAACGGATGGGTGCACCCGGCCAGTGAACGCGTCCTGCGCCTGTGGCGCGAGCACTACGCCCAACTCGGCCTCCACGACCCCGGCCTGACGGTCCATCAACCGCCCGGGCTCGGCACGGAGGAGATGATCGAACGGCTCGTCGCCCTCGGCCTGGGACTCGACCAGCGCTCCAGCGGCGGTCCCGTGTACCTCGACGCCACTCGGCACGGTCTGCCCCTGCGCCAGATCGTGACGGCGGACGGCCGCCCGAACTACCTTGCCTGCGCCCTGCGGGAACTGCTTCCGCTGGCACCCGCGTACGACGAGGTCGTGCTCCTGTACGACACCGAGCTCGACGCGGACTACCAGCTGCTGCAGCGCGCGCTGACCCAGCTGGGGCCGCTGGTGCACCGCGTCCCGATCGGTCGCGTGCCCATCGACGGCACGATCAGTTCGGCGCGGCACGGCGGCTGGCACGCCCACACGGCGGGCGCCCTGCTCCGGGCCGTCGGCACGGAGGCCGACGCGGACGTACGCCGGCTCGGCGTACGGCTGTACTTCGTCGCCGTCCTCGGTCCCGGACAGGCGCAGTCCTTCCGCACCGACCTGCTTCACAGGAGCCTGGACCGGGCGCGGCAGCTGCTGCGCCGGACGACCGAGCGCGGGCCCGGCACTTCGCCGCTCGTGGACGACCTGCGCCGGCACCGGCGCGACCACACCCATGTCGATCCCTATCGGCTCACCTCGTCCCTGCTGGCCCGGGCCCGCCACACCATCGACCGCGACCTGCTCTCCACGGTGTACCTATGACCCTCTCCCCCGAGCTGCTGCTCACCGTCGCCGCCGAGCGCCTGCGGGCCGCCCGCCCCGACCTCTCGGCCCGCGCGACCCCGGTCACCCCGCGCTCCCTGCTCGCGGCGAAGGAGCAGATCGCGGACGACGCCGTCGGCCTGACCGACGGGGTGTCGGCGGTCGCCGTCGTCCGCGACGTCCGACTCGCCTCCTGGGTACGGGAGACCTGCGCGTTCGTGCTGTCCCTGCCGCCGGAGCAGGCCGACGCCTGGCGCCGCTCCTTCACCCGGACCCTCTACCTGGCCGGCCGCCCCGACAACCTGAGCGAGCGGTTCACTTTCGCGCACATCGCCGCCGACGGCTCGGCCGCCTGGACCGGCCCGCTGCCGGACGACGCCACGACCGGCCTGCGCAGACTGCTCAAGACGTTCAGCGGACGAGGTCCACTGACGGACTGGCGACCCGTCACCGTCGACCTGCAGCGCACGGCCCGTCACCGGGACCGCAGACCCGTCCACCGCGACCTGTACCTCGCCACGGCGCACCTCACCGTCTCCGACGCACTGGTCCACCTCGGACACCTGCTGTCCGAGGCGGTCATCGACGGAACGGTCGGACCCGGCGACCGGCTGACCCTGCGTGCGGTACCACGCCTGACGGAACTGCCCAAGCCCTACGCGGCCCTGCGCGTCGACACCGACCGCCGCCACCCGTACGAACTCCAGGCATACGCCGGACTGACGCAGGAGAACTGACGTGCCGAAAGCCCCACCCCCCACCGCCGTCCGCCCGTTCCGCATCGGAGTCCACGGCTCGCCCCACCAGGCCCGGCAGATCGTCGCCGCGGCCGGGTACGAGGACGAGCGGGTGAGCTACGTGCCCTACGACGTCCGGGAGCCGTTCCGGCTGCTGCGCGCCGGGGAACTGGACGTCATGCTCGTGAAGTTCGGGCTGCGCGAACCGGACATCGCCACCGGCAGGACCGTCGTCCTCGACGGCAGAGCCGTCCTGGTCCGGACGGGCCATCCCCTGGCCGGCCACGAGTCCATCTCCGTCGAGGACCTCACCGCCTACGACGCCTTCCGCTGCCCGGGGGACTTCCCCGCCTACGTCTGGGACCAGGTCGTGCCGCCCCGCACTCCGCGGGGAGTGCCGATCCGCCGCATCCACCCCATGGGCAGCGTCGCCGGCATGGTTGCGATCCTCGGCGGATCGGACGCCGTCCACCTGTCGTTCCGGTCGCTGGAGGCGGTCGTGCCGCCCGGGATCAGGGTCGTCCCCGTGCGGGACCTCCCGCCGGCCCCGGTCTCCCTCGCCAGGCTGCGGAACACGCCGCCGCCGCCGGAACTCGCCGCGTTCCTCGCCGCCGCCGAACGGAGCGCGGCCCGGTGAGCGCCGCAGACGGGACGCCGATCGTCCTCCTGCACGCGCTGCCCCTGGACTCCTCGATGTGGCGGGCGCAGACCCGGGCCCTGGCCGCCCGCGGGCACACCGTCCTGGCACTCGACCAACGCGGCTTCGGTCAGGAGCCGTTGGGCTCCGCATCGCCCTCCCTCGATGTCGTCGCCGACGACCTCGCGGCCGCGCTGGACCGGCGGGGCATCGAGCACGTGGTTCTCGTCGGCTGTTCGATGGGCGGTTACACGACGATGGCGTTCCTGCGCCGCCACCCCGGACGGGTCCGCGCCCTGGCCCTGCTGTCCACCCGCGCCACGGCCGACAGCCCCGAGGCCTCCGCCCGGCGCAGGTCCTTCGCCGACGGGATACGGGACAGTGCCACGCGTGACCGGCTCGTCGAGGCCACCACGCCCGCCCTCCTCGGCGCCACCAGCCGGCACCGGCGCCCCGCGACGCTCGCCGAGGTCCTCGCGACCGCGGGGGCCGCCGACCCCGAGGCGGTCGCCTGGGCGCAGCAGGCCATCGCCGCGCGGCCCGACTCGCTCGACGTCCTGCGGGCGACCGACGTGCCGGCGCTGGTCGTCGTGGGCGACGAGGACGAACTCGTCTCCGTCGCCGAGGGCCGGGCGGCGGCGGACGCGCTGCCGCGCGGGAAGCTCGTCGTCCTGCCCGGCGTCGGCCACCTCCCGCCGCTCGAAGCCCCCGACCCGACCACGGACCTGCTCACCGCGCTGCACGACGCCGCCGCAGCCATGCTGCGCACTGCAAGAGAAGGACGGTAGGGATGCTCACGACGGACCACAGCTCCTGGGGCTACACGGCCTCCACCGGACTCGGGTTCACCCACGAGGACATCGTCGACGCCCATTTCGAGGCCTGTGCCGGCCCGTACCGTGCGACGTTGGACGCGGCCGGTATCCGGGCCGGGTGGCGTGTGCTCGACGCCGGATGCGGCACAGGCGCCTTCCTGCCCTGGCTGGCGGACGCGGTCGGCCCCGAGGGACGGGTCTTCGCCCTGGACCTCGCCGAGGAGAACGCCGAACGCGCCGCCGCTCGCATGCGGACCCACGACACACCGTGGAAGCCGGATGTCCGACAGGGCGACATCCTCCGACTGCCCTATCCCGACGACTCGTTCGACGCCGTCTGGTGCGCCAACACCACGCAGTACCTGAGCGACGAGGAACTCTCCCGCGCCCTGGCCGAGTTCCGCCGTGTGGTGCGCCCTGGCGGGACCGTGGCGGTCAAGGACCTCGACGCCGCGCTGATCACCGTTCGCCCCGGAGACCCCTTCCAATTCACGGACTTCTTCCGCGAGGCCGCCGGAACGCCCGGGTACGCAAGGCAGTTGCTCCGCACCGGGGAGTTGTACCGGTGGCTGGGTGAGGCCGGGCTGACCGGGGTGCGCCAGCACACCGTGCTGATCGAGCACTTCGCGCCGATGTCCGAGGTGGTGCTGCGCTTCTACACGCGGGCGTGCGCCCGGGTGGCCGGCATGGCGGCGGCCGCGGGATCCGACGGAGCGTGGCGGGCATTCCTCGACCCGGACGATCCGGCCCACCGCCTGCGCGACCCGCGGGGATACATCAGAGAGGGCAACACCGTGACGGTGGGAAGCGTACCGATGTCGCCCTCGTGAGGGGGCCGCGGAGCCGGCCGGGGCCGTGCATTTCGAGGTGCAAGCGCTTCTCCCGCTGGAGGGGCGGCGAAGGCTCATCCGCGTCGGCAGGGAAGACCGGGTGCGCGGCAAGCTGATCCGCAGCCTCTGAGACGGCTTTCGGAGCGCAGAGCGGGGTCGAGAAGGGCCGGAGGGGTGGGCAACCACGCTGCTCCGTAGCCGGCGTACTCCGGCCGCCGGTCGCGAGCGGCGTGAGCAGGGCGCCGGAGATCCGGCGACCTCCTCGGCCCGGGTCCTGTCCGGCCGGTGTGGATGGGCGCGAGTCCGCCGTGCGCTCGGCGGCGCCGCGGACTACCTCCGGCGGTTGGCCCGGCGCCGGCGAGGCAGGCGCCGAGCGGGGACGGCACCACCCCTCGCTGACCCCCTTCCCGTCGCAGAGCCACCGCGCCGGGGGCCGGCGGCACGACGACCGGTCTGGACTTCTCCGGGGCTGCCCCCGATTTCCTCGTAAAGGTCGGCCCGGAGGACGACTGCAGATGCGTTACGCAGCATGACGGCTCGCGCCGAGTGCACCTGGCTGGTGAGCGAACGGTCCCATGCGGCCCACCGAGCGTCCCCAGGCAGGATCGTTCTGGCCTGGGGATACGCGTTTCGTGGCAGCGGCTCCCGCGTCCGGCGGGGAGCCTTCGGGTGATCCCGTACCCCCGCGGCACGTCCGCCCGGTGGCGGCTCCTCCGTATGCCGGGGGCCCGGCGGCCCGGAAAGTCCTGCGGCCCATTGCCTTTTCTTGCATATTCCTTTGCGATCCTCGAAACGTCGGCAAGGTGTGGCCCCCGGCGGCCGGGCCCGCACGATCCATGATCGCCCATGTGAAATCCATAGGGGTCAGTGGAGAACCGATCTGTCGTGCGGGATCGCCCGGCCGTTACTGTCAGGCTGTCCGCAGATTCACCGTGACCTCGCGTCTTTGATGACGGGCGCCGAGCCGTCGGCGCGGTCGTTCTGTTCGGGAGATTGACTGTGTCGCGTAAAGCTGCAACCGAAAATATCGCCTGGGAGAAGGTGGCGAACTCCATCGAGTTCGTGCCCGCCGAGTATTCCAGCAGGAACCAACCGGAATCCGTGGCTCAGGAAATGCTGCGCTGTGAGCCGGAAGAGATCGACAGGCTCGTCGACGCGGGGCTTCCGTTCGAGCGGCGATCCGGGGTGCGCTGTTTCGACGCCAACGATCTGTACAACCTCGGCATGTACTCGAACAGTGCGAGGACACAGCCGGAGCTGACTTTCCGTCTGCTCTTCCGGTTCGCCCGGCGGCCGGTGGACGAACTCCTGCGTGCCAAGGAATGGGACTTCCGGGTCGCGCTGGAATGCGTCGACTGCCCGGAAGAGGCTCCCTGGCGTCTGGAGGAGCCGGACGTCCTCCGGTTCGGTGGGAGCGTCGCCGGTGCCACGGGGCCGTCGGCGAGCCGGGGGTCGGCGCAGTACGCGGCGACGGTGACGACGACCGGCGCCCGGACCCCGGTGGTCTCGCCCGTGCTGCGGCGGCTGACCGGCGAGTACCTGGACGCCGGCTACCGCTGGCAGATGATCCCCGTACCCATGCAGGCGCACCCGGATCAGGTGCACGCCATGGGCGCCACGAGCTGCATCGCGGCGAGTCTGCACCTGGCCGAGAGCTTTCGCGCGGCCGGGTACCGGGCCGAGGCGAAGCGGGGCTGGTTCTGCGGTGTGCTCGGCGGAGCCCTCGACCTGCCGCACGCGTGCGTCGAGGTCGAGGACGACGACGGTGCGGTCAAGACCGTCGACATCGCCAAGGCCCAACTGGCCGCCCGGCTCTCGCCGGACACCGAGCAGTTCCAGGAACTGTGCCTCGGGTCGATCTACAACAAGGTGATTCCGTCCACGGCATCCGGGAATGCGCCCTTCGGCCATCACGACTGTGGTTCGCAGCTGCCGATCCAGGTTCATACGGATATCCAGGCAGTGCGTTGAATACGGAAGCCCGCGTCACTCTACGGGGAAGATGAGAACATATGGCCGTACGAGACATTGAGCCGATCTCACTCGACCTGGATCGGCTCGAGCAAATGGCCGAATCCAGCTACTACAATCCGTACACGATTTTCGACTGGCCCGAGAAGATCGAGCCCGAAAAGCCGTGGATGAGTGAGAATCTGACCACGCTGGCGGGCACGCCGATGTGGGACGAGCTCACCCGTGATCAGCAATTGGATTTGACCAAGTACGAAGCGATCAACTTCTTCAGCCTCAACATTCACGGCATCCGTGAATTGATGAGCGAAGTGGTGATGCGCATCCACGAGCGGGCCTATGCGGACGTCTCGGAGTTTCTGCACCACTTCATCGGCGAAGAGAACGAGCACATGTGGTTCTTCGCCCGGTTCTGCCTGCGGTACGGCGGCAAGCTGTACCCGGCGCAGCCGACGTTGCGGGCCGATTCCGTGTCCCACCTCTCGCCGGTGGCCCGTGAGGCGATCATCTTCGCGCGCATCCTGATCTTCGAGGAGATCGTCGACCACTTCAACGCGCACATGGCGACCGACGAGGCCCTGCCGCACATCGCCCGCGAGATCAACCGCGTGCACCACCAGGACGAGAGCAGGCACGTCGCGTTCGGCCGGATGATCTTCACCGATCTGCTGGGCCAGGTGGCCAAGCGCGACCCGGCGGAGGTGCCGGCGGTCGCCGCGTACCTGGAGAGCTATCTCCAGTACAGCATCGGCACCCTCTACAACCCCGCCGCCTACCGCGACGCGGGCATCCCGGACGGGCTGGCGCTGCGGCGCCGCGCGCTGGAGCACCCCGCCCGGCTGCTGGCGCACGATCAGATCCTGAAGCGGACCAGGAAGTTCCTGACCAGGGCGGGCGCCGGAAAGGAACTGATCGCATGACGGCCGATCCGATGCAGGACGTCCGGGCCTTCATCCTGGAGCGCAACCCGACGATCGGCCTGCTGGCCCCCCAGATGGATCTGATCGACAGCCGGGCCATCAACTCCCTGGCCTTCGTCGACTTCATCTTCCTGCTGGAGGAGCTGACCGGCGAGTTGATCGATCCGGAAGATCTGGACCTGGACGACTTCCGCAGCCTCGATGCGATCGAAGCCCGATTCTTCAAGCAGAAGGCAGCGCAATGACCACGACGACCGACAACGGCCTGAAGGTACTCGACGGCAGCCAGCTGCGGTTGTTGCGGGCGATCGACACGGCGTTCCTGCGCCTGGCCCGCACCTGGGAGGCCCCGGAGTACCGGTTCCCGTTCCTGATCGGGAGCAAGGACCTCGACACCTTCGACTATTTCGACAACTTCCCCCATCTGGGACTGGCGGCCACCCGGCTGGATCCGAAGCGCCTCGGGGCCCTGCTGGCCGAAGCGCCCCGGCCGTTGGACCGGATTCCGGCCGAGGTGATGGAGCCGACCGGCTTCGCGCTGCCGTCAGCCGCCTGCTACGCGGTCTACCTCGATCTGGCCGGCTCCGAGCTGCCCCCGGACGGGACGCTGCGGACCACACTCGGAACCTGCTTCCGCAACGAGGACCACTACGACGGTCTGCAGCGGCTCCTCGGCTTCTCCATGCGGGAGATCGTCTTCATCGGACCCGAGGACGGGGCCAAGCAGCATCTGCTCCGTGCCAAGGACGCCGTGACGACCCTGTGCGCCGAGCTCGGGCTGGACGTCCATCTGGAGGTCGCCACCGATCCGTTCTTCGACAAGAACGGCGGCAAGGCCAAGATGCAGCGTCTGTTCCCGGTGAAGGAGGAGTTCGTCGTCGACGGGCTGGCGATCGGCTCGGTGAACTACCACCGGAACTTCTTCGGCGAACGGTGCTCGATCCGGGCCGGCGACGACCTGGCGCACACCAGCTGTCTCGCCTTCGGCCTGGAGCGCTGGGTGCACGCCCTGACGGAGCGGTTCGGCAGCGCCGAGGCCGCCGCGTCCGCGGTGGAGCGTCTGGGCTGATGCGGAACACGCTGGCCGAGGTGCTCGGCGTCGAAGTGAGCCTGCTCCAGTCGGGCATGGGAGGTGTCGCGGGGCCGGAACTGGCGTGCGCGGTGTCCAACGCCGGGGCGGCGGGTTGCGTGGGCGGCTACAAACTGGCCGGCGACGGGCTGTCGGCCGTGCTCGCCCGGCTGACCGCGGGGACCGACCGGCCCGTCGGCGTGAACCTCATTCCGGAGGTGGTCGGGCCACAAGAGCTCGACCGGCAGGTCACGCAGGTGCTCGACGAGACGCCCCGGCAGGTGTACCTGTCCCTCTTCGGCATGCCGGACGACGCCGTGTTCGATCGGATCAACGCGGCGGGACGGCACCTCGTCGTCCAGGTCGGGACCGTGCAGGACGGTGTGCGGGCCGCCGGACACGGCTCCGTGGTGGTGGCGCAGGGTATCGAGGCGGGCGGCCATCTCCTGGGCGAGACCCGCCGGGACGCCATGGTCACCGCGTTGCGCGAGGAGCTGCCGGAGGCCTGCATCGTCGCCGCCGGCGGCATCGGATCACCGGCCAAGGCCGCCAGGGTCCTGTCCGCGGGCGCCGACGGTGTACTGCTCGGCACCGCCTTCGTCGTCGCGCACGAGTCGCGGGCCCACCCCTACTTCAAGAAAGCGGTGAGCACCGCCAACGAGACCGACACGGTGATCTCCGACGTCTACGAGATCGGGTGGCCGGGCAGGCGTCACCGTGTGCTGGAGACGTCCGCCACCCGCGACGCGAAACAGGCCAGGAAATTCATCGGCCGGACGGTGGTCGAGGGAAAGCCGTATCTGATACCGCGGTTCAGCGCCGCGGCGCCGACGGAGGCGACCAGCGGCCGGATCGAGGAAATGGCGATGTACTGCGGGCTGTCCTGCGGCGCCATTTCCGGTGGACAGCCGGCGGCCGAGATCGTCGCCGACTTCGCTCGCATCCTTCGAGGTGTCGAGATCTTCGAAACAGGAACAGGATAGAGATTCCATGTCAATCGTCGAGAACATGTCCCGGCTGGATCTGTCATACCGTGACGACGCGCCGCGAATTCGCACCAGGGAGGGCGTGGAGCTCTATTGCGAGTCCCGCGGTGAAGGCACCGTCATCACCCCGCTCCCCAATCTCGTCGCGACCGCGCCGATCTGGCGCGGGTTCACCGGGGAACTGGCCCAGCACCACCGCGTCCTGGTCTACGACCTGGCCAATCACGGGGCCTCCTCGCGGGTCGAGAAGGAGCCGACCTGGGAGGAGCACGCGGCCGATCTGATCGCGATGCTCGACGCGCTGGAGATCGAGTCGACCTATCTGATCGGCTCGTCCACCACCACGGTCTTCGCCCGGGACATGGCGCTGTGGCACCCGGACCGCGTCAAGGGCCTGGTGCTGTCGGGCCCGGTCTTCGGCCCGCAGGGCATGCGCCGCCAGAAGCAGTTGCAGCGGAACTGGCTGCGGACGCTGGAGAGCCACGGTCTCGCGGCCGTGTTCGACCACCTCTACCCCGAGATGTTCAGCTCGGAGATGAACGAGGCGCTCGGCACCCCGGGCTTCCTGGGGCTGCGGGAGGCCTTCATGGCGGTCTCCGACCCGGAGGAGCTGGCCCAGAGCTTCAAGAGCGCCGCGAACGACACCCACAGCCCCGACCTGCCGCCGCGTATCGCCGCACCCACGCTGGTCGTCGTGGGCGACGACGACCTCCTGCTGAGCCCGACGGGCGCCCAGGAGCTGGCCGACCAGTTCCAGGACGGCACCTGCCGGATCATTCCGAAGGCCGGTCACCAGCCCTTCTTCGACGACGCCGGGGCCTTCCAGCAGATCATCCTCGAATTCGTCAAGGACGTGGAATCGCGTGTCTGACGGGACACTCGAGGTCCGGCAGCGCATCCGGGCGCTGCTCGTCGATCTGTTCGGCAACGACCGCCTCGTCGGCAATGTGTCGGACGCCGTGTCCCTCCGTCAGGCGGGCATGTCCTCCACCGCGCTGGTCAGCCTGCTGGTGGCGATGGAGGACGCGTTCGGCTTCGAATGGGACGAGGACGTCCGGCCCGAGGCGCTCCGCTCGATCGAGTCGCTGGCCGACCACGTCGTGTCGCTGCGTTGACCGAGGCGTACGGAGCGGCGGGGCCGGAGGTTCCCGCCGGCGCGGCTGCGGCCGCGGCGGGCGTATGGCCCCGATGGCGGCCGGTGCACCGGCCGTTCGGGCCGCGTCAGCAGTTCACGGCGGGCCGCCGGGCGGCCTCGGCGGCGCTGGCGGCGGCCGGGGCGGCCGATCGGATCGTCCCCCGTGATCCCGGCGGCCGGCCGCGCTTCCCGCGCGGATTCGCCGGATCCATCTCCCACACCGACCGCCTGGCGGTCGCGGTGGTGGTCCCCGGCGCGGCGGCGGTCGGCGTGGACATCGAGAGCGCGGTCATCAGCCCTCGTGCGACCGCGTTCGTCCTGAGCGGGCAGGAGAGGCTGAAACTGCTGCCGCCGGCCGGAAAATACACGCCGCGTGAGTTGTTCGCGGCCAAGGAAGCGGCTTTCAAAGCGCTGTCCGGCACCGGGTCTCTGGGCGATTTCCTGTTCTGGCGGATCGAATTGCACCCGGCCGACGGCGCTTTGACCGCGTCCTACCGCGGAGTTCCGGTGACCGTATGGATCAACTCCGAAGAGGATCTGTCGCTCGCCCTGGCCATTTCGCCCGGGTGAGTTCTCCACAACTCACGATCACAGATGCAATTGTCACTATTTCCCGATCAATCAGATTGGTAGCCTCCCATTTGGCCGACAGAAAGGCCGACAGAAGGCTCGGGAAATACGCGGCGATCGTGGGGGGCTGGTACGCGTCATGACGAAGCCTAAGGTGCCGAACAGGCTGTTACGGGGACTGCTGGCCGAGGCGGGCTGGACCGAGGACTTCCTCGCCCGGCAGGTCAACGCGGTGGCCGCCGAGTCCGGTGTGGTGATGCGGCTGGACCGGCGGTCGGTGACGCACTGGCTGGCCGGCCGGCGCCCCCGTTCGCCGGTGCCCGAGCTGATCGCCGAGGCGATCTCGCGCGGGCTGCGCCGTCCGGTCGGCCTCGCCGACCTGGGGCTCGCCGGGCCGGCCACCGGTCCGGTCGTCCGGGAGGAGTGGGAGCCGAAACCTCGCTCCCGCGCCGCTGCCGACCGGACGCCGGACGCCGATGCCCCGCCCCCGGACGTCGGTTCGGTACTGACCGGCCTGGCGCAGTCCGGCGAGAGCCGGCGTCGGATGCTGTCCGCCACCGCCTACCGCGTCGCCGCTCTCGACGTGCCCGGGTGGGCGCAGGCCGCGGCCGGTCCGCCCGGGCTGCCGCCCTGGCCGGACCCGTCGTGCGCGCAGCGGCTGGAGCCGGGGCAAGTGGCCACGGCCGAGCAGATGGTACGGCTCTTCTCCGACCTCGACGACTCCTTCGGCGGCGGCCACGCCCGCGCGGAACTGTCCTGCTATCTGGCCTTCGACATCGCTCCCAGGCTCTATGCCGCCGGGACCCCGGCGCTGCGGCGCAGGTTCTTCACGGCCGCCACTCAGCTCACCTATCTGGCCGCGTTCATGTGCTTCGACGACGGGTGCCACGGGCTGGGCCAGCAGTACTACCGGGCCGCTCTGAGGCTGGCCGGCGAGAACAACGACCCGGCCGGCTACGCCGTCACACTGCGGGGGCTGTCGGTTCAGGCGCAGAGTCTGGGGCACCGTCAGCACGCCGTCGACCTCGCCGAGTCCGCGGCGACGATCAGCAGGTCCGCCACCGGCCCGGCCCGCCAGGCGTTCTTCCTGGGCCAGGTCGCGGTGGCCGCCGCCGCCGTTGGGAACCGGCACCACGCGCTGACCGCCATCTCGGCCGCGGAACGGCGTCTGGACCAGGCGTGCTCCCGGACGGCGGCGGACGGCGGCGGCACCCTGGGCCGGTACCACCCCGCGTCGCTGGCGAACCAGGAGGCGGCCGTGCGAACCCTGCTCGGTGACCGTAAGGGAGCGATCGCCACGCTCACCGAAGCCGCCCGCCACCGGCCGCAGCAGGAGCGCCGCTCGCGCGCCCTCGGCCACGCCCGGCTTGCCGGGCTGCATCTGGATCAGGGCGATCTCGACCAGGCCGTCACCGTCTGGCACGCCTTTCTCGACGACTCGACGTTCCTGACGTGCGGGCGCGCCACCACCGCGATGAACGCCCTGCGATCCCGGCTTCATCCGCAGCGCACCCACCGCGCCGTCAGGCAGTTGCTGGTCCGCACCGCCACCGCCTGGACTCCGGAGACGGTGGCCTCGTAAGTGCCGACGACATCCAGTTCAGCCATCCGAGGTGAATGATCATGAATCGAACGATGCGGGTGGAACGCTTCTCCGTCAGCGGGGTCCGGCCGGGGGAGATCGTGGTGGCCACCGGCACAACGCATCCCGAGCGGGGAACGGTCGGCTCGCCCGCGGCTCCGCTGCTCGCCGCGGCGCTGGGACGCGGCGAACCCGATCCCGGTGGACGGCGGATCCGGCTCCATCCGATGGACGGGACGGCAGAAGCCTCCGGCACCGGCGACGCGGTGCTCGTGATGGCCTCCTACCTGGAGCTGGACGGCCGGGCCGTCGGCCTGGGCGCGGCCGCGCACGCGGATGACCGCGCGGCCGTGGACATCTGCGCGGAGCTTGTCGCGCAGTGGGCCGGGCTGTTGCGGTCGCGCCGTCTGCTGGTGGCGGCGCCCGAACCCGACTGCGCGGGTGCCCGGGCGGGTGTCGAGGCCACCCTCCGGGCGGCCCGCGAGGCGCGGCGGGACGTGCCGGTGTACGTGTACGGCCGGCCGGTCGCCGCGGTCGACCGGATCGCGCGGCTCACCGAGGCCGGTGTCGCGTTCGCGGACGATCTGGACGCCGTACCGGACAGCGCAGTGGTGGCGTTCCCGCCGCACGGCGTACCCCTGCCGGTGCGGGCGGAGGCCGCCGCACGCGGGCTCGGGGTGGTGGACACGACCTGCCCGCTGGCCGCTCTGGCCCATCGCGACGTCGAGGTCTATGCCCACCGTGGCGACACGGTGGTGCTGATGACCGGGGCCCGCGACACCGCGGGGGAACTGGTGTCTGTGTCGCAGGCCCCGGAGTCGGTGCTGACGATGCGGGATGCCGCACAGGCGTCCGATCTTCAGCGGTTCGGGGTCGATCCGGAGAGGCTTTCCCTCGTGGTGCAGACCGGGATCGCGGTCGATGACGCGGCCGGGATGATCACTGCTCTGCGCGAGCGCTACCCCCGTGTGCGCGGGCAGCACTACGACGCGCTCTGCTACGCCGCCACCGACCGGGCGGCGGCCGTCCGCTCGGTGGCCGAGGCCGTCGACCTGACGCTGGTCCTGGGGGCCGCCGACGATCCGGACGCCGGTCATCTGGAGGCGGAAGCCGCCGCGGGCGGCCGGGCCGTCCGCCGCCTGGCGGCCGCGGGTGATCTCACGGCCGCCTGGCTGACCGGTGTGAACGCGATCGGCGTGGTTCCCGCCCGGTCGGCCCCCGGGGCTCTGATGCCCCAGGTGCTCGATGCCCTGGCGGGGCTGGGGCCGCTCTCCGTCACCAGCCGGGAGGTCAGGACCAGCCCCCGCCCGGGTGTCGACGGTGCGGCGCCCGGCTTTCCCGCCCTGCCGGGCGGGACCGTCGTCGACGCGTGAGATCCGGTTCATGACGTGGCGTTCGCCGACCGTTCCTCGCCGACTTCGCCGGCCTTCGCTTCGGCCTCCGGCCTGGGCACCTTGACGTTCGGCAGGGCCAGCGCGATCAGGGAGACGACGACCATGACGCCCGCACAGATCAGGAAGGCGACGCTGTACCCGTGAACGAGCGCCTCGACGGGATCGGAGTCGCCGACCGCGTCGGTGGTCGCGGTGGCGGCGATGGTCGACAGCACGGCGAGGCCGACCGCTCCGCCGACCTGGCGGGAGGTGTTGAGCAGCCCGGAGGCCGCGCCGGCGTCCTCGGGATCGACGTCGGAAGTGCCGGTGAGCGTGATCGACAGGAGCAGGAAGCCCAGGCCGATGCCGACGATCAGGGTCGGCCCGAGGATGTGGGCCAGGAAGACCGGGGGACGGGCGGGCACCGCGGCCAGCCAGGCCATACCGGCCGCGACCACGAGCCCACCCATGATGATCAGGTTCCGGGGGCCGAGGACGAGGACGACCTTGCGGGAGACGAAGCCGCCGACGATGACGATGAGGGTCACCGGAACCATGGCCATACCGGCTCGCAGGGCGCTGTAGCCGATGGCCTGCTGCAGGTACAGGGAGATGAAGAAGAAGGACGCGTTGAGGACCACTCCCAGCATGAGCATGATCAGGTTTCCGAGCAGCAGACTGCGCAGTCGGAGCAGCGCCCGGGGGATGAGCGGCTGGGAGCTGGTCAGCTGCACGGCCACGAAGCCCGCGATGAGGACCGCCGCCGCGCCGAGGGCGACAAGGACGTTGGAGGACCCCCACCCGTCCGCCTCCGCCTGCGAGAGCCCGTAGGTGAGCGCCGCGATGCCCAGCGTCACGCAGAGGCTGCCGGGGAGATCGAGCCGGACCGGCTTGGTGCCGACCCGGGCGGGGAGCAGGCACCAGAGTGTCGCGGCGAACAGCGCGATGCCGGGGGGAATGTTGATGAAGAGCACCCACCGCCAGTTCAGCTCGCTGGTGAGCACGCCGCCGAGGAGTACGCCGGCCGTGCCGGCGAACGCGATGGTGATGCTCCACAGGGCCAGGGCGCGCTGCCGCTGGGTCTCGTCGGTGTGACTCGTGGTGATGAGGCTCAGGCTGGTGGGCGTGAGTGCGGCGGCGCCGACGCCCTGGATGAGCCGGGACACGATCAGCATGGTGGGGTCGGTCGCCACGCCGCCCGTGAGGCTGGCGGCGGTGAAGACGATCAGGCCGAACAGGAACACCCGTTTGTGGCCGAACAGGTCGCCCGCCCTGGCGGCCAGCAGTAACAGACCGCCGAGAGTGACCAGATAGCCGGTGACGACCCACTGCTGCTGGCTGACCGACATGTCCAGTGCGTCGCGCATCTGCGGCAGGGCGAGCGTGACGATCGTGGTGTCGAGCACCACCATGAAGAGCGCCACGCACGAGATGGCCACCACGACGCCGAGCGGCAGATTCGGCCGCAGGACCGCGGGGGTGGGAGGTGACTCTGAGGATGCAGACATTGCGCCTCCTGGTGAACGTCGTTCACCGTGAACGTCGTTTACTGTGAACAGCGTTTACGCTAGCTATATGATTCGGGGGTTGTCAACGATGGAGCGACGCATGCTGCTGCGAAAGGCCGACGTGGTCGAAGGGGCCCTGAAGTTTCTCGACACCGAAGGGCTGGACGGACTGACCATGCGCAAGCTCGGTGCTGCGCTCAACGTGCACGGAGGAGCCCTCTACCGGCACTTCCCGAACAAGGCGGCCCTGCTGGAGGCGATGGCCAACAAGCTCACCGAGGGGGTCGGGGTCCCCTTGCCCGAGGCTCCCTGGCGCGAACAGATCTATGTCCTGGGCCAGCGGTTCCGGACGGCCATGCTGTCGCACCGGGACGGAGCGCGCCTGGTCAGCGGCACCCATGCCACCGGCGCCAACTCGATCACCGCCGGGAGTCTCGTCGTCGACGTCCTCTGCGGCACGGGCCTGGCCCCCGCCCAGGCCGGATCGCTGGCCTTCTCCCTCTACTACTACGTACTCGGCCACACCATCGACGAACAGAACCAGGCCCACGCGCCGGACGAGGGGTGGCAGAGCGGTGAGAACCAGCTCGCGAGCGCGCTGTCGCCCCAGTACGCGGAGGCCTTCGACTCCCTCATGAGCACCGACCCGGCGGAACGGTTCGCGTACGGGCTCAACACCTTCATCGAGGGCGTCGCAAGCCGGATCCCGCCGACGCCCCCTACCGCACCCCGGACACCCGCCCCACCCGCGTCCGGTACTGGGCCGCAATGACCTGAGCCTCGGTGAGGGCGAACACGTCACCGAGGCACTTGCCGTTCCCGGTGCCGAGGGGCAGGTAGCTGTCGGGGGCGTCGAAGCAGCGGGCGTCCCGGTTCAGCAGGAAGGGGCTGTACGACAGCTCGGTGCCGGCCGGTACGGGCAGCCCACCAAGCGTGGTGTCGACGGCCGTCGCCCGAACGGCGGTAGCGGTCGATGGTCTCCTGCACCACCTGGTGCAACTGCGCCTCCGCCCGCTTGTAGCTCTGGTTGCCGGGAGTGGGCAGGCAGGACAGGGCCGTCGGGAGACCGTGGTGGCCGCCCATCGACGACCAACAGCAGGCGCTTGGCCGTCACGGTGGAGTCCGTGGATGTCAATAGACGTCTGGTCGCCGTGAACTCCGACGCCTACGAGGACAACCTCGCCCGCGCCCTGGACAATCTCGCCGCACGGCTCAGCGAGGCGGACCGCTGGGACGAGGCACTCCCTCCCGCTCCGGAGCCGTCGAAATCCGCCGCCGTCAGGTCGGACGCTTTCCCGGAGAGTATGAGCCGGTCCTCGCCATGGCCCTGGACAACATCGGCCGCCTACTCACGCGGAGCGACCGGGGGGCCGAGGCGTTGGACTGCTCCCGAGAGGCCCTCGCCCTGTATCAGTCGCTGGCCACACAGCACCCCGACGCGCATCTGCCTGGCCTCGCGGACGCCTGCCACAACCTCGCGGTACGGCGGATGGTCATGCGGCAGCGCA
Source organism: Streptomyces sp. NPDC058697 (assembly GCF_042715345.1). Classification (NCBI taxonomy): domain Bacteria; kingdom Bacillati; phylum Actinomycetota; class Actinomycetes; order Kitasatosporales; family Streptomycetaceae; genus Streptomyces; species Streptomyces sp. NPDC058697. The sequence continues at coordinate 169,617 of NZ_JBHXSU010000003.1, read as the reverse complement.
GCAATCCGCTGCCCGAGGCCGCGGCCGAACGCGTACGCCAGGAACTGGGGCTACCGACCACAACGTCCGGGGAGCGATCGAGCGAGTCGGACCCCTCCGTGCCGTTGTGCTCCCTGTCGGATTTCGCCGACTCGCTGACCTCGTCGTGAAACGTCATCAGCGCGGCTCACTCACGGGCGCTTCGGACAGCCGAACCGTCCGACGCGTCGACCAACTGGTTGATAACCGCAGCAAGTTGCCGTACGGCCATGAGGTCGTCCTGATACACGTCGGGAAGGTCGGACGCCAGCCGCGAGTACAGCCGTACCGCCCCTCCTCGATCTCGCCCGACGCATCGGGCAGGTCGTGATCGCCCCGCAGCCGGATGCCTGCCATCCACCACAACAACCTGGCGAGTTGGGGCTCGAAGGCCTTCGGGTGTCGACTCACCAGCTCACGTCTGAGCGCCAAAGCCTCCTCGGCCCCGCGCACGGCACCGGACCAGTCTGCCCGGTCGGCCAGATCGGCTCCCAGATTGCTGAGCGCTGAGGCGAGTCGAGGAGCGTGGGCTTCTCGGTTGCCCTCTACAGCGACGGTGCGCGGTGGACGCTGGGGTCGCGGCTGGGGCACCTCCTGCAGGATCTCGAACACCTCGCGGCGGAAGCCGAAGGCCGGGAGCGGGAGAGGGAATTGCGCGAGGCAGAGCAGCGGCGGCGCTGGTATGCGGCCGTCGCCCTGGCTCGCGAGCAGCAGGTCGAGCCGGACGAGCATGACGCGTCCATCGTGGTGTACGCAGAGTTCACGACGTGGATGTCCCGCCGTGCTTGCGGCCCATCTCGGTCAGGGCCCGTTTGGTGGCGCCGACGGCGGCGTCGACGGCCTTCCTGGCCATGCTGGTCCTGGCGAGGAATTTCGGCTTGAAGTCCTCGACAGCGATCGCGTCGTGGTGAGTCACGACGGACTTGGCCCTTTTGCGGCCGGTGTCCTGCCGCTGCGGGCGATCTTCTGGTACGTCTTCGCCCGCCACTTCCTGGCCCCACGGTAACCCTTGGAAGCCGCTTGCCCCTTGGCGGGCATCAAGTCCAGTACGACCAGGGCGTATTCGCCGGTCCGGGCCATCCACAGTCCCTGCCGGCCGTCATGGGCGAAGTCGACGCTGTAACCCTCGGCGGTCAGACCGTGTGCAGAGTGTGGGCAAGATCCACCGCGTCTTCGACCACCAGGATGCGCATGCGGTGCAGCCTCGCACAGCGCCGGCCCGCCTTCCTGATCGGCCGGTCAGGTTGGATCAGCATCCGGTCAACGAGGTCCTGGCACGCTGGCGGAGCGTTTTCGCCACTGCTGAAAGGCCCTGCCACACGTGTCCGTTGCTGAACATGCCCCCGCTGCGGCCAGGACGGTTCCCCCGCCCGCACGCGCCCGTCGTCAGTCACCGCTCCGGCCTGTGACCGATGGCGGTCCCCAGCCTCGGGCGCGTCTGCGGTGACGCGGGGGTGCTTGCTGAGCCGAGGCGGTCAAGCTCAAGGGCACGACGGGCCATCATCACGCCACAGGCGAAGGGGAAGTCCGAGCGGGCGGGCGAAAGCGAACCCTTGTCCTTACGAGCCGGCATGAGGAACACCGCGTCAATGGCGAAGCGGGCGGCGGCAAATTTACGCCTGAACAGCAGAAAGCCAGCGATTACACCCGGAAGACAACAAGTTCTCAGACAGCCTCCAGGGGGAGACTTGCGCAGACAAGTGAAAAGAGCGTGCGCGGCCACGATCGCCACGGCGGCAGCCGTGGCCCTGGCGGCGGGCATGACCAGCCCGGCGTCGGCGGAGCCCGAGCGTGCAGCCAATGACCCGGCCGGCGCCTCGGCCGTGCAGACCGCGCCCAAGCACCGCATCACCCTGATCACCGGCGACCGTGTGGTCGTCGACGCCAAGGGCCGCGTCGTCGGCCTGGAGCGGGCCAAGGGCCGTGAGGGGATACCCGTCCAGGTCCGCACGGCCGGCGGGCACACGCTCGTCGTGCCGGCCGACGCCGCGCGGCTGATCGCCACCGGCAAGCTCGACCAGCGGCTCTTCGACGTCACCGAGCTCAACAAGTCGGCCAACCGCAAGGCCCAGAAGCAGGGCCTCAAGCTGATCGTCGGCTACCGCGGCGCGGCCGCGGCGGCGAAGGCGGACGTCCGTGACGCAGGTGACACCGAGGTCCGCAGGACTCTCAAGTCGCTGAACGCGGACGCGGTCCTGACGCCCAAGGGCGACGCGAGCGACCTCTGGGCCGCGGTCACCGACGCGCAGGGCGGCAACGCGCGCACCGCCTCCGGTGTCGCCCACGTGTGGCTCGACGGGGTCCGCAAGGCCAGCCTCGACAAGTCCGTCCCGCAGATCGGCGCCGACAAGGCCTGGGCCGCCGGGTACGACGGCAAGGGCGTCAAGATCGCCGTCCTCGACACCGGTGTCGACAGGACCCACCCGGACCTCAAGGAGCAGGTGGTCGGGGAGAAGAACTTCTCCACGTCCCCCGACGCGACCGACAAGTACGGCCACGGCACGCACGTGGCGTCCATCGCGGCCGGTACGGGCGCCAAGTCCGCGGGCAAGTACAAGGGCGTCGCACCGGGCGCCAAGCTGCTCAACGGCAAGGTGCTCGGCGACGACGGCTCCGGCGACGACTCCGGCATCCTCGCCGGCATGGACTGGGCGGTCGAGCAGGGCGCCGACGTCGTGAATCTCAGCCTCGGCGGCGGGGACACCCCCGACATCGACCCGCTGGAGGCCCAGGTCAACAAGCTGTCCAAGGAGAAGGGCACCCTCTTCGCGATCGCCGCGGGCAACGACGGGGCCGAGCAGACGATCGGCTCCCCGGGCAGCGCGGAAGCCGCGCTCACCGTGGGCGCCGTCGACGACAAGGACAAGCCGGCCGAGTTCTCCAGCATGGGCCCCGGCCTCGATGGACAGATCAAGCCCGACGTGACCGCGCCCGGCGTGGACGTCACGGCCGCCTCGGCCCCGGGCAGCGTCATAGCCCAGGAGGTCGGCGAGAAGCCGGCCGGCTACGTGAGCATCTCGGGTACGTCGATGGCCACCCCGCATGTCGCGGGCGCCGCGGCGATCCTGAAGCAGCAGCACCCCGACTGGACGTACACCCAGCTCAAGGGCGCGCTGACCGGCTCCGCCAAGGGCGGCGCCTACACGCCGTTCCAGCAGGGTTCGGGCCGGATCCAGGTCGACAAGGCCATCAGGCAGACCGTGGTCGCCGACCCGACGTCGGTGAGCTTCGGCATCCAGCAGTGGCCGCACACCGACGACACCCCGGTCACCGACAAGGTCACGTACAAGAACCTCGGGAAGACCGATGTCACGCTGACCCTCGCGGCGACGGCCACCGACCCGAAGGGGCAAGCCGCACCGGCCGGCTTCTTCACGCTCGGCACCAAGACGCTGACCGTCCCGGCGGGCGGCACGGCCTCCGCCGACCTCACGGTCGACACGAAGCAGGGCGGCACGCTCGACGGCGCCTACTCCGCGTACGTGACCGCGACGGGCGGCGGCCAGAGCGTACGCACGGCGGCGGCGGTGCAGCGCGAGGTGGAGTCGTACGACGTCACGCTGAAGTTCCTTGGCCGTGACGGCAACCCGGCGAAGTACTACGGCACCAGCCTGGACGGTGTCTCCGGGCTGGCACAAGGCAAGTGGTACGCGCCCCACGACGAGTCCGGCACCGTCAAGGTCCGTGTTCCCAAGGGCGGTTACATCTTCAACTCGTCCGTCTACGTCGACCCGGATGACTCCGCCAAGGGCTTCGACTGGGTGACGCAGCCGAAGCTGAGCATCACCAAGAAGGCCACGATCACGGTGGACGCGCGGACCGCGAAGCGGGTGGACATCGCCGTGCCCGACGCGGCGGCGAAGTCGGAGGTCGCTACGCCGTTGTACACCGTCGGCGTGCCGGACGGCAGTAACTCGTACGGCTGGTGGCTGGACTCGTACGCCAACTTCCGTACCGCGCACGCCGGCCCGCCGATCACCGACGGCAGCCTGTACCAGCAGTGGGGCGGTCACTGGGTCAAGCCCGCCGAGGAGTACGACACCCTCGCCGGCGGCAAGGTCAAGCAACTCGCCACCGGTTACACCAAGCGCTACAAGGCGAGTGAACTGGCCACGGTGAAGACCGGTCTGGGTGCCTCGTCGAGCGGCAAGAAGGGCGTGATCTACGCCTGGGGCGAACTGCCTGGCAGTACAAGCACCTTTGCACCCGGGGTCCAGCAGACGCTGCCCGGCACGCGCACGCTGCGCCTGTCCACCGCGGGCGGGGCGAAGTGGAAACTCGACTTCGAGCAGCACGGCGGGGTCGACGAAGACGGCTCACCGATCGTCGAGGCCGTCTACACGCTCGGCGCTCCGCAGACCCTCAAGGCCGACAAGAGCTACGAGAAGACCTTCAACACGGCGGTCTTCGGCCCGCGCATCGGTTCCGGCCTGGGCATCTACCGCGAGGGCAACGGCATCTACGGCTACCTGCCGCTGTTCGCCGACGGCAAGACCCACGTCGGCGGGTCGCTCTACTCGTCGGCCACCACGACCCTCTACCGCAACGGCGCCAAGGTCGGCTCGAACAGCGACCCGCTGGAAGGGCAGGGCGTCTTCAAGGTCCCGGCCGGTGACGCCGCGTACAAGCTGACCACCTCGGTCAAGCGCAGCGTCAAGATCGCCGCGGCCTCCACCCGCGTCGACGCCAGCTGGACCTTCCGCTCGAAGAAGGCCGACCTGGCCAAGCTGCCCGCGTCCGCGATCCGCTTCGACGCGGCCGTCGGACTGGACAGCAAGGTCCCGGCCGGCAAGAAGGTCTCCGTCCCGGTGACCGTCCAGGGCTCGGCAGCGGGCTCGAACCTGAAGTCCCTGTCGGTGTACGTGTCGTACGACTACGGCCAGACCTGGAAGAAGGTCACCGTCAAGAACGGCAAGATCGCGGTCACGAACCCGGCCAAGGGCAAGGGCATCTCGTTCCACGCCAAGATCGCCGACAAGAAGGGCAACAAGTCGACGATCTCGATCTACAACGCGTACTACGGGAAGTGACCTGATCCGGTGGATCACCGACAGGCTCGCTGAACGGACAGAGTCCGACGACTCCATCGTTTGTGTAGGCCACGGATGCCTGCGGCCTGCACCACCAGGAGACCAAGAACCCGCCGAGAACTACTCATAAGCGGCTGGGCACAACTACTTGGGATCGCGAAATTCCCAGCGGTACCCCTCAGCCGGACTACGCATCAAATCGCCTGACCAACAACGAACCACGACTGACACCCCATCAGAACGAGCGTCACGGGCGTCATTTCAGCGTCAAGATATCGCCCGTGACGCCCGCACCGCACATAATGCGCACGCACAAAACCGCAGGTCAGGAGCCCTTCGCGGCAGGTTCAAGAATCGCGACGCACTCAACGTGGTGGGTCATGGGAAACAAATCAAACGCCCGCAGCGTCCGCACCCGATACCCCCCATCGCGGAAGTACGCCAGGTCCCGCGCCAGCGCGGCCGGGTCGCAGGCCACGTACGCGATCTTGCGGGCGCCGAGGGAGGCGAGGTGCTGGACCGTCTTCTTGCCGGCGCCGGCGCGGGGCGGGTCGAGGACGATGAGGTCGACCTCGGTGATGCCGGTGCGCGGGAGGACCGTCTCGACCTTGCCCTGTTCGATGCGGACGCGGTCGAACGCGGCGAGGTTGTGCTTGGCGTCCTCCACCGCACGCTTGCCGGACTCGATGCCGAGGACCGCGCCCTTGTCGCCGAGGCGGTCGGCCAGCGCGCCGGCGAAGAGGCCGACGCCGCAGTAGAGGTCCAGGGCCATGTCGCCCTTGCGCGGGAGCAGGCCCTGCATGACGGCCTTGACGAGCGTGTCGGCCGCCATCGGGTGGACCTGCCAGAAGCCGCCGCTGCCGACCCGGTGCGTACGGCCGTCGGCGCGCTCGCGGACGAAGGCGCGGCCGTGGACCTTGTGGATACCGCCGTCGTGCTCCTCGACGCGCATCACGGAGACGGGCTTGTCGAGTTCGACGAGGGGCAGGCGGGCGCCGGGCCGCGGTTCGAGGATCACCATGCGGTCCTGCGAACCGGTCGCCGCGATCGCCTCGACCGACTCCATGCCGGACCAGTCGCGCTTCTCGATGCCCAGCTCGGAGACCCCGGGCGCGGCGATCATGCAGTGCTCGATCGGCTCGACCTCGTGCGAACGGTGGCGGCGCAGACCGGCGTTGCCGTCCTCGTCGACCGCGTACTGCACGCGCGTACGCCAGGCGGGTACGTCACCGGCGGGCAGCTTGTCGCCCTCGGCCGGCATCACCGTGCCGTCCCAGCCGGCCTCCTCCGGGGTGAGGCCCGCGAGCCGCTGGAGCTGCTCGGCGACGACCTCGCCCTTGAGCCGCCGCTGTGCGCCCGGCTTGGCGTGCTGCCAGTCGCAGCCACCGCAGCGGCCAGGACCGGCGTACGGACAGGGCGCCTCGACGCGGTCCTTGGACGCCTCCAGCACGGTCACCGCGTCCGCCCGCAGGAAGCGCGAGTCCTCCTCGCCGTCCGTCACCCGTGCGACGACCCGCTCACCGGGCAGCGCGTGCCGCACGAAGAGGACCTGGCCGGCGTCCGTACGGGCGACGCAGTGCCCGCCGTGCGCGACGGGGCCGATCTCGACCTCGTACTCCTGACCCACGAGCGACCCCGCCGGCGATTTCTTCGGTTCTGCCTGCATGGCGGGGTGACTCCAGATGCGAAAGGGGAACGAACGGCCAAAGCGGCCGGACCACAGCCCACCAGTCTACGTGGACACCGCCCGGCCGCTCACCACGAGCCCGCAAGCCCCCTGATTCTCAGCTCTTCGTCGGAGACGACGGCTCCTTCGGCCGGTCCTCGGCCGGCCCGCGCCGCACGGAACCCGGCGCGTTCCAGTCCTGCCGCTTGCGGGCCCGCTTCTTGGCCACCTCGGAGGACTCCAGCTGGTACGGCACGGACGTCACCATCACGCCCGGCGTGAACAGCAGCCGCCCCTTGAGCCGCAGCGCGCTCTGGTTGTGCAGCAACTGCTCGTACCAGTGGCCGACCACGTACTCGGGGATGATCACCGACACCGCGTCACGCGGCGACTCACGGCGCAGCCCCTTCACGTACTCGATGACCGGCCGCGTGATCTCGCGGTACGGCGAGTCGAGGACCTTCAGCGGTACGTCGATGCCGCGCCGCTCCCACTCCTCGCGCAGGGCCTTCGTCTCGGCCGGGTCGACGTTGACGCTGAGCGCCTCCAGGGTGTCGGAGCGCATCAGCTTGGCGTAGGCGAGGGCCCGCAGCGTCGGCCGGTGGATCTTCGAGATCAGCACGACGGAGTGGACGCGGGAGGGGCGCACGCTGTCGTCAGACGGGCCCTCGGGCGCGGCGATCTCCTCGGCGACCCGGTCGTAGTGCTTCCGGATCGCGGACATCGTGGCGTAGAAGATCACCATGCCGAGCAGTGCGACCCAGGCGCCGTGCGTGAACTTGGTGACGAGGACGACGACCAGGACCAGGCCGGTGAAGAAGGCGCCGAACGCGTTGATCGCCCGGGAGCGGACCATGTGGCGGCGCTTGGCCTGGTCCTTCTCGGTGGCCAGGTGGCGGTTCCAGTGCCGGACCATGCCGGTCTGGCTGAGCGTGAAGGACACGAACACACCGACGATGTAGAGCTGGATGAGCCGCGTCGAGTCGGCGCCGTAGACCCAGACGAGCAGGATGGCCGCGCCGGCCAGCAGCACGATGCCGTTCGAGAAGGCGAGCCGGTCGCCACGGGTGTGCAGCTGGCGCGGCAGGTAGCGGTCCTGCGCGAGGATCGAACCGAGCAGCGGGAAGCCGTTGTACGCGGTGTTCGCGGCGAGGAAGAGCACCAGCGCGGTGGCCGCGGCGAGCAGGATGAACAGGAAGCTGCCGTCGCCGAACACGGCCTCGGCGACCTGGGAGATCACCGGGTTCTGGACATAGTCGGAGCCGACCTCGACGCCGTTCTTCAGCAGGTCGTGCGCGGGGTTCTCGGCCATGCGGACGTTGGTCGCCATGGCCAGGCCGATGATGCCGCAGAACATGGTGACGGCGAGCAGGCCCATGGCCGCGAGTGTGCTCGCCGCGTTCTTGGACTTGGGCTTGCGGAAGGCCGGGACGCCGTTGGAGATCGCCTCGACGCCGGTCAGAGCGGCGCAGCCGGAGGAGAAGGCGCGCAGCAGCAGGAAGACGAGGGCGAAGCCCGCGAGCCCCTGGTGCTCGGCCTTGATCTCGAAGTCGGCGGTCGGCGCCTTCATGGTGTCGTCGAGGACGAGCCCGCGGAAGGCACCCCACGCGATCATCAGGAAGACGCCCACCACGAAGACGTACGTCGGGATCGCGAAGAGCTTCCCGGACTCCTTGACCCCGCGCAGGTTCATCAGCGTGAGCAGCACGATCACGGCGATCGCGCAGAGCACCTTGTGCTCGACGACGAACGGGATCGCCGAGCCGAGGTTCTCGATGCCGGACGAGATCGACACCGCGACGGTCAGGACGTAGTCCACGAGCAGCGCGCTGGCGACGGTGAGCCCGGCCTTGGGGCCGAGGTTGGTGTTGGCCACCTCGTAGTCGCCGCCGCCGCTGGGGTAGGCGTGCACGTTCTGCCGGTACGAGGCCACGACGGTGAACATCAGCACGACGACCGCGACCGCGATCCAGGGGCTGAAGTGATAGGCCGACACACCCGCGATGGAGAGGACGAGGAGCACTTCCCCGGGTGCGTACGCCACGGAGGAGAGCGGGTCGGAGGCGAAGACGGGGAGTGCGATGCGCTTCGGCAGGAGTGTCTCTCCGAGCCGGTCACTGCGCAGTGCGCGCCCGATCAAGATCCGTTTGGGCACGTCGGTCAGTTTGGACACGCAGAGGATCGTAAGCGGTCGAACACGGCCACGCCCACCCTCCCCCGCCCTCGGCATTGCCCGGAGGACGGAGCGGCCGTCCTTCGTCTGCCCTCCGAGTGAAATCCCGTACGGGCCCGGTTGCGGATTCCGCCGCCGGGCGAAGCCGCATGCCTATATGAAAAAAGCCAAAACTTTGCCGCCCCTTGCCACTTCATGGAGGTTCCATGCACGCCACCGCGGAACTCATCGGCGCCGCCGCCGGACTCGTAGGCCTCGGGATCCTCACACTCGTCAGCGTGCGCAGCATCAGCCGCCGCTGATCGCCGGGATCCCGCGGGCGATCGTGCACGGGGGTGCCCCCCGCGGACCGCGCGTGTGTAGCTTGGGCGGCGGTCTGAGACCCTGTTCCAGCCTGAGCAGTAACTTTTCACACCGGAAGGACGGTCGTGCACATCGTCATCATGGGCTGCGGAAGAGTGGGTTCCGCTCTTGCCCGGACCCTGGAGCAACAGGGGCATACGGTCGCCGTGATCGACCAGGACCCCACCGCCTTCCGACGACTGGGCTCCGGGTTCGGCGGCCGTCGTGTCACCGGCATCGGTTTCGACCAGGACACCCTGCGCGAGGCGGGCATCGAGGACGCCGGTGCCTTCGCCGCCGTCTCCAGCGGTGACAACTCGAACATCATCGCCGCCCGGGTGGCCCGCGAGATGTTCGGCATCGAGAACGTCGCGGCGCGTATCTACGACCCCCGCCGTGCCGAGGTCTACCAACGGCTGGGCATTCCGACGGTCGCCACCGTGCGCTGGACCGCCGACCAGATGCTGCGCCGGCTGCTGCCGTCGGGTTCCGAGCCGCTGTGGCGCGACCCCACGGGCGGGGTGCAGCTCGCCGAGGTGCACGCGTCCACGGCGTGGGTCGGCCAGCGGATCAGCCGGCTCCAGGAGGAGACCGGTGTGCGCGTGGCCTTCCTCACCCGGCTGGGCGAGGCGGTGCTCCCCACCTCGCAGACGGTGCTGCAGGAGGGCGACCTGGTGCACGTGATGATGCGTACGGACGACGTCGAGAAGGTCGAGGCGTCGTTCGCCGAGGGCCCCGAGGAAGAAGGCGGTCACTGATGAGGGTCGCCATTGCCGGTGCCGGTGCGGTGGGCCGCTCGATCGCGGGCGAGCTCCTGGAGAACGGGCACGAGGTCCTGCTGATCGACAAGGCACCGACCGCCATCTCGGTCGAGCGCGTCCCGCAGGCGGAGTGGCTGCTCGCCGACGCCTGCGAGATCACTTCGCTGGACGAGGCCGCGCTGCAGCGGTGCAACGTGGTCATCGCGGCGACGGGCGACGACAAGGTGAACCTCGTCGTCTCGCTCCTCGCCAAGACGGAGTACGGGGTTCCGCGGGTCGTCGCCCGCGTCAACAACCCCAAGAACGAATGGCTGTTCAACGAGTCGTGGGGCGTGGACGTGGCCGTCTCGACCCCCCGTCTGATGTCGGCCCTGGTCGAGGAGGCGGTGAGCGTCGGCGACCTGGTCCGCCTGCTCCGCTTCAGCCACGGCGACGCCAACCTCGTCGAACTGACCCTGCCCCCGGAGTCGGCCCTGGCCGGCACCCAGGTCGGCGAAGTGGCCTGGCCCGAGGACACGTCCCTCGTCACCATCATCCGCGGCACCCGGGTCCTCACGCCCACCCGGGAGGACTCCCTGGAAGCAGGCGACGAACTCCTCTTCGTGGCGGCCCAGGCCCGCGAGGAACAGCTGGAGGACCTGCTGTCGGTACGCCGCGAGGAGACGACGGGCTGACGGCGGACGGCTGTCGTACAGAGACAAATGGAGGGGCGCTCGGAGACATCTCCGAGCGCCCCTCCATTTTCAGCTTGATCCGGCTCTACGTCTCAGCCTGGTCCGGCACCATCCAGCCCGTCCGGCGTTTGAGGACGAGGCCGTTCAGGCCGACAGCGGGGGTCTGGGGGCGCAGCCCCCAGCGGCCCACACAGGCACCGGGTGCCTAATCCGCAGACCGAGCCGCCGCTTCCCGCTCCTTCTCGGCGCGCTCCTCCGCCTCCATCTCAGCAAACACATCGATCGGCGGCGGAGCCTTCGCCAGGAAGACCCACGTGAGCCAGACCGCGAGCAGGAAGGGCGGGATCTTCAGGGCGATCAGGACCCAGCCGAACTGAGTCGTGTCGGCCCACCAGTACAGCGGAAACAGAATCGCGCACTTGGCGAGCAGGATGAGCCCCCAGGCCCAACTGGCCTTCGCGTAAGCCGTCTTACGACCAGGGTTGCGCGTACGCCAGGAGAGGTTCTCCTTGAAGACCGGGCCGAGAATGAGCCCGATCAGCGGAACTCCCGCGAGCGTCGTGATGATGTAGGCGAGGGCGAGTCCGAGCGTGTAGAGCATGCCCGGCAGATAGAAGTCCTTCGCGTTGCCCGTCATCATCGCGAAGACCACGCCGAAGGCCACACCGAAGACGCCGCTGAAGGCGTGCTTGACGGTGTCCTTCATGACGAGGCGGACCACGACCAGCAGGATCGAGACACCGAGGGCCGCGATGGCCGCCGAGTGCAGATCCTTGTTGATCGTGAAGATCGTGACGAAGAGCAGGCCCGGCAGGACCGTCTCGATCATGCCCCGCAGACCGCCGAACGCCTCGAAGAGCGCGGCCTCGGTCACCGCCCGCGAATCCCGCTGGGCGTCTTCGGTCGGCTTGTCGAGCGACGTCACCGGCTACTCCCGTCCGAGGGGTCTGAGTTCGTATTTGGGATTGAACAGCACCCGGCGGCCCCGGCTCATCGAGATCCGGCCCGATGCGATCAGCTTGCGCCCCGGTTCTATCCCCACTATGGAGCGCCTGCCGAGCCACACCACGTCCAGGGCGGCCGAACCGTCGAACAGCTCGGCCTCCAGGGCCGGGACACCGGCCCTCGGGCGCAGGGTGACCGTGCGCAAGGTACCAGTAACGGTGACCACCTGTCGGTCCCGGCAGTCACCTATACGCGTACAGCCCGCGGTCTCCGTGTCCTCGCGCAGCTCCTCCGACTCCAGGTCCTCCTGGGACGAGGAGAGCCGGTCGAGCATCCGCCGGAACCGGCCCGCCGGCTTTTCGGAACGAGGAACAGCGCTCATATCCGAAGCGTACCGGGGGGCGCTGACGTCTACGTACCCCTGGTGCCGCCACTCGAACCGGCGTACGACCCGAACCGGGCTCACTTCTCGAACCGATACCCCATCCCCGGCTCCGTAATGAAGTGCCGGGGATGCGCGGGGTCCGTCTCCAGCTTGCGCCGCAGCTGGGCCATGTAGACCCGCAGATAGTTCGTCTCGGTGCCGTAGGAGGGGCCCCAGACCTCCTGGAGCAGCTGTTTCTGGCTGACCAGGCGGCCCGTGTTGCGCACCAGCACCTCCAGGAGGTGCCACTCGGTCGGGGTGAGGCGCACGTCGCGGCCGTCCCGGTTGACCTTCTTGGCGGCCAGATCGACGGTGAAGTCGTCGGTCTCGACGATCACGTCCTCCTCGTCGCCGCCGTTGGGCTCGGCACGGCGGACGGCGGCCCTCAGCCGGGCGAGCAGCTCGTCCATGCCGAAGGGCTTGGTCACGTAGTCGTCGGCGCCCGCGTCGAGGGCCTCGACCTTCTCGTCGGAGGAGTGCCGGGCGGACAGCACCAGGATCGGCACGCGGGTCCAGCCGCGCAGCCCCTTGATCACCTCGACGCCGTCCATGTCGGGCAGGCCGAGGTCGAGCACGACGACGTCCGGGTGCCGGGCGGCCGCCAGCTGGAGCGCGGTGGCGCCGTCGGGGGCCGCGTCGACCTCGTACTTGCGTGCCTTGAGGTTGATCACGAGGGCTCTGGTGATCTGCGGCTCGTCGTCGACCACGAGGACGCGGGTCATGAAGCCTGCCTTTCCGGTTGTACGAGTGCAGTGACGTCCACGAAGGGTGTCGGGTGGGCGGGGGCCGCCCTGAGGGTGAGGACCATGGTGAGGCCGCCGCCGGGGGTGTCCTCGGCGTCGAGGGTGCCGCCCATGGCCTCGGCGAAGCCCCGGGCGACCGCGAGGCCGAGGCCCACGCCGGAGCCGCGCGGGGCGTCACCGTACCGCTGGAAGGGCGCGAATATACGGTCCTTCGCCTCGTCCGGGACCCCGCGGCCGCGGTCCACCACGCGTACCTCCACGCGGTCCCCGAGCGTGCTGGCGGCGACCAGGACCCGCTCGTCGGCGGGGCTGTACTTGACGGCGTTCTCGACGATGTTGGCCACCGAGCGCTCCAGCAGGCCCGGGTCGACGGCGACCATGGGCAGCGTCTCGGGGATCTCCAGCTCGACGCTGTGCTCCGGTACGCCGCCGAGGGCCATCGGGACGACCTCGTCGAGGTCGATCTCGCGGATCAGCGGGGTGACCGTGCCGGTCTGCAGGCGGGACATGTCGAGGAGGTTCCCGACCAGGTGGTCGAGCCGGTCGGCGCCCGCCTCGATGCCCTCCAGGAGCTCGGCCTCGTCCTCCTCGGACCAGGCCACGTCGTCGGACCTGAGGGACGACACGGCGGCCTTGATGGCGGCCAGCGGGGTGCGCAGGTCATGGCTGACGGCCGCCAGAAGCGCCGTACGGATGCGGTTGCCCTCGGCGAGTGTGCGGGCCTGCTCGGCCTCCTCCTGGAGGCGTTTGCGGTCCAGGACGACGACGGCCTGGGCGGCGAAGGCGGCGAGCACCCGCCGGTCCTCGGCGGGCAGGACCCGGCCCGAGAGGGCGAGCGCGGTGTGGTCGCCGACCGGCATGTCGACGTCCGCGTCCTCGGGGAGCGTCGGCGGGTGCGGGCCGACGCTGCCCGCGCAGGTCCACGGGTCGACGTCGCTCTCCCGCTCCAGGAGGGCCACCGACTCCATGCCGAAGGTCTCGCGGACCCGCTCCAGCAGGGCGTCCAGGCTGGTCTCGCCGCGCAGGACGCTGCCGGCCAGGAAGGAGAGGATCTCGGACTCGGCCCGCAGCCGGGCGGCCTGGTGGGTGCGGCGGGCGGCCAGGTCCACCACGGAGGCCACCGACACCGCGACACCCACGAAGATCACGATGGCGACGATGTTCTTGGGGTCGGCGATGGTCAACCGGTGCAGCGGCGGGGTGAAGTAGTAGTTCAGCAGCAGCGAGCCGAGGGCCGCCGAGGCGAGCGCCGGAAGCAGCCCGCCCAGGAGGGCCGCCGCGACGATCAGCGTCAGGAAGAGCAGCATGTCGTTGGCGAGCCCGAGGTTCGAGGCGCCATGGGTCAGCAGCAGGGCGAGGAGGGCCGGGCCGACGACACCGACCAGCCAGCCCGCGATGATCCGGGACCGGCCGAGCCGCGATCCCCGGGCGGCCGGCAGTCCCCGCCCCTTGCCGACCGCGTCGTGCGTGACGATGTGCACGTCCAGGTCGGGCCCCGACTCCCGGGCGACCGTGGCGCCGACGCCGGGGCCGAGCACGTACTGCCAGGCCTTGCGCCGCGAGGAGCCGAGCACGATCTGGGAGGCGTTGACTCCGCGGGCGAACTCCAGCAGCGCGGACGGGATGTCGTCGCCGATGACGTGGTGGAAGGTGCCGCCGAGGTCCTCGGCGAGGGTGCGCTGGACGGCGAGTTCCTTGGGCGAGGCGGAGGTCAGGCCGTCGCTGCGGGAGATGTAGACGGCGAGCACCTCGCCACCGGCGCCCTTCTCCGCCAGCCGCGCCGCGCGGCGGATCAGCGTACGGCCCTCGGGTCCGCCGGTCAGGCCCACGACGATGCGTTCGCGGGCCTGCCAGGTGGAGCGGATGCCGTGCTCGCCGCGGTACTGCTGGAGGTATTCGTCGACGCGGTCGGCGACCCAGAGGAGGGCCAGTTCGCGCAGGGCGGTGAGGTTTCCGGGGCGGAAGTAGTTGGAGAGGGCCGCGTCGACCTTGTCGGGCTTGTAGATGTTTCCGTGCGCCATCCGGCGGCGCAGCGCCTGGGGCGACATGTCGACGAGCTCGATCTGGTCGGCCCGGCGCACCACCTCGTCCGGGACGGTCTCGCGCTGCCGTACTCCCGTTATCGACTCGACGACGTCACCGAGCGACTCCAGGTGCTGGATGTTGACCGTCGAGACGACGTCGATCCCGGCGGCGAGGAGTTCCTCGACGTCCTGCCAGCGCTTGGCGTTCCGTGAGCCGGGGACATTCGTGTGGGCCAGTTCGTCCACCAGGGCGACGGCCGGGGCGCGCTCCAGGACGGCGTCGACGTCCATCTCCGTGAAGACGGTGTCCCGGTAGGAGATCTCCCGGCGGGGGATCCGCTCCAGACCGTGCAGCATGACCTCGGTGCGCGGCCGGTCGTAGTGCTCGACGAAGGCCACCACGCAGTCCGTGCCCCGCTCGACGCGGCGATGCGCCTCGGACAGCATCGCGTACGTCTTGCCGACGCCCGGTGCCGCACCGAGGTAGATCCGAAGCTTGCCGCGTCCCATGGCCCCATTGTCTTCCCAAAACGCACTGCGTACGCTCCGTCGACCCTACGGCCAACAATCCTGACAAATGGGGTGAGGGGTGGGGCGCGGGACGTCTTTGACAGAACCCTGACGCGCCGCCGCGGGCCCCTCCGGGCCTCGGTGCTCCACAGTCCCGGCCTCAGTGCTCGACGATCTCGCCGTCGCTCAGTTCGAGAACCCGGTCGGCGAGGTCCAGGAGGGCCGCGTCGTGGGTGGCGACGAGCGCGGTGACCCGCTCGCTGCGGACGACCGCCCGCAGCAGCTCCATCACGGCGATACCGGTCTCGGCGTCGAGCTGGCCGGTGGGCTCGTCGGCGATGAGGAGCGCGGGCTCGTTGGCCAGGGCGCGGGCGATGGCCACGCGCTGCTGCTGCCCGCCGGAGAGCTCGCCGGGCCGCTGCGCCGCGTGGTCGGCGAGTCCGACCAGGGAGAGCAGCAGCTCGACGCGCTCCTCGCGCTCGCGGGGCTCGGCCCGGCGCAGCCGCATCGGCACACCCACGTTCTCGGCGGCCGTCAGGATCGGGATGAGACCGAAGGACTGGAAGACGAAGCCGATACGGTCCCGGCGCAGCTCCAGCAGCCCGTTCTCGCCGAGTCCTGAGAGGTCGAGCCCGTCGACGGTGATCCGCCCGTCGTCCGGCTCGTCGAGCCCGCCGACGAGATTGAGGAGTGTGGTCTTGCCTGACCCCGACCGACCCTTGAGGGCGACGAGTTCACCGCGCGGTATGTCGAACGAGACACCGCGCAGCGCGTGCACGGCGGTGGCTCCGCTGCCGTACGAGCGGTGGACGTTCTCGACGCGCACCATTGTTTCGGTGACGACCGTTTCGGCGACGACCTGGCTCATGACCCTCCCCCGTGGACCGGGCGCCAGTATCACCGTCCGGCGCCCGGTCGGGCAACGTCTCAGTTCGGGTTGTCGCCGTGCGTGAGCGTCTCCCAGGCGACGAAGAGGTTGTTGCTCCCCGCCGGACGGTTCTGCAGCGTCAGCCGCTCGGTATTGGTCATGACATGGCCGAGGCGGTTGCTCAGGGCGTTGTGGCCGACCTCCGTGATGGGCCCGAGCCCGAGGTGCAGCGACCCGCCGCACAGCCAGCTCGGGGGCGCCTCGCCCAGCTGGTACTTGGCCTGGAAGCCGAGCGCGTGCCGCAGCCGCTCGCCGACGTCGGTGCCGTACAGGTCCTGGCCCTGGATGCGGCTGGTCTCGGCGACGTGCGAGATCGCGGAGATGCCGTATCCGGTGTGCGTGAGGTCGCGGCAGGTCTCCTGGGTGAGCCCGTTGACGAAGGTCGACTGCCCCTGCCAGTAGTTGATGATCTTCTGTGCGGTGTCGAGGTTCTGGCTCGGCACGGTCTTCGGCAGCGCGCCGTCGGAGGACAGGTACACGAACGCGGCCGTCCGGGTGCGGAACTTCGCCATGGCCTTGTCGTACGACGCCTTGTCCTCCAGGAAGACGGAGATGCCGACGGCGGCCTCCATCATCGACAGCTCCCAGTTGCCGTTGGAGTTCGAGCCGTTGATGATCTCGGGGAGGTACACGGTGCGCAGCATGGTCGCGAAGCGGCCCGAGTTCGCCCAGCCGCCGTCGTACGTGTACTTGATGATCTCGGCGGCCTTGGGCCAGGACGAGCCCGCCCAGCCGGTCTGCAGCGGGGCGTTGCTGTTGGTGTGGTCCCGGATCGTCGCGGACCAGGCGTCCATCAGCTCGATCGCCTTCCGCGCGTACCGCGCGTCCCGTGTGACGTACCAGGCGAGCGCCTGGGTGTACGCGGCGATCGCGTCCTCACGCTCGTCGGTGCAGCCGTTGTTGGGGTTCGAGTACGAGCCGCACTCGACGACGGCCCGGGGCTTGGGGGTGCGCGTGAGCGAGCCGTACTTGCTCGCCAGCATCTGGTCGTACGCGCCCTTCCAGGGCTGTGCGCCGGCGTTGACCTGTTGCCGGGCGAAGTCCAACTGGCCGCGGGAGACGGTGACTCCGGGGTGCGTGAAGGTGGCGGGAGCCGCTTCGGCACGGTCGGCGGCGGGCCAGGCGAGGGCGCCCGCCACGAGGGCGGCGACGGTCGCGAGGAGCGCGAGGCGGGATCTGCGGCGATGACGTGGAGGTACCGGGGTGTTCAGCATTGTGGGGGACATCCGTTCTCGTATGTGAACACGGAATGCCTTTATGAACACAGGCGTTGGCGGTGACCATAGGTACGGACCAATTTCACGTCAAGAGAAAAGGCAGGAGAAAAGAAGCGGGGGAACCGCAACGGCCCGTGGGGCTCCGGAAGTCGTCCGGAGCCCCACGGGCCGCGCGCTGCAGTGCTGGGGTGGTGCTGGGAAGCCGAAGGGCACTCAGTCCTTGACCGTGAAGCCGTGCTCCTTGCCGAGCCTCTTCAGTGTCGTCTGGCCCGGGATGCCGTTGGCGTCCGTACCGCTGAAGCCGTACCGGCGCTGGAGGCTCGCGTACGCCTCGACGGTCCTGCTGCCGAAGGAGCCGTCGGCCCACTGGGCGGGCAGCAACCCCTCGGCGACGAGGGCCTTTTCGACGACGAGGACGTCCGCCTTGTGGGTCTTGCCGCCCTGGGGCAGACCCGGGTCGCGGCGCGCGGCGGCGATGAGGTTGCTGAGGTCGACGACCGGCTTCGACGGCGTGGTGCCGCCGCCCGCCCCGGGGGACCCGATCGGGGCCGCCTCGAAGAGCGCGGACTTGTCGATGTTGCCCGGGTCCCAGTGGTCGTTGCCGGGGATGTTGGCGTGGCCGTAGTGGCCGCCCTTGCTCATCCAGATCGTCCGGGGGCGGTTGGTCGCGTCGGCGCCCGAGGTCGCGAGGCGGCCGGCCGGGAAGGTGTCCGGGATCTTCCAGGAGCGGATCGCGGCCATCATGGCCCGGTAGTTGGGCCCCGGCTTCCAGGTGGCGGTGAACGGCTTGCCCGCCCGTCCGAGCACCTCGATCTGGATGCAGACCTTGCCGACGCGGTTGGTCCTCGTCGAACCGTCGTTGCGCAGGGCGCGGGCGCTCGCGTTCAGCGGCCCGTACTGGCCGAGCCGGTCGGTCGTCGGGTCGTACAGCAGATGCGGCTCGGCGGAGACGCTGATCAGGTGCGCCGACACGGCACGGAACGCGTCGTCGCCGGCACCGCTCTCCGTGGTGTGCCAGACGACGCGGCCGGGGATCGACGGGTGGTCCATCGCGCCTCCGATGCTCCCGTCGCCCAGCCGCTGCGCCTTCTCGATCCAGTTCGTACCCATGCCGGGCTCCCGTGCTCTGTTGCGTAGGTCGGTAAGTCGGTAAGTCGTCGGTGGTACAGGCGAGTTGACGGTTCGACGCCAGCTCCGCCCTGGGTGACGCAGCGTAGCCACTCGCGGGTTCCGGTTCAGACGTTTCTTTGTTTTTTCAGCGCAACGAGTGGCTCCCGTCCCTGGACGGCGAAAAAGTGTGAGTGGTTGAGTACTCACATGCAGACGGAACGACGCCGCCACCTGTCCACCGCCGAGGAGCGCCGCGAGACGGTGCTCCGCACCGCCATCGGCGCCTTCGCCTCACGGGGCTACTTCGGCACGACGACCACGGAGGTGGCCAAGGCCGCCGGAATCTCCCAGGCGTACGTCTACCGGCTGTTCCCGAACAAGGAGTCCCTGTTCGCCGCGGTCGTCGAGCACTGCTTCGTCAGGGTGCGCGAGAGCCTGGAAGGGGGCGCGGCCGAGGCGAAGGGCAGCTCACCGGAAGCGGTGCTCTCCTCGATGGGCGACGCCTACGCCCGCCTGATCAGCGACAACGACCTGCTGCTCGTCCAGCTGCACGCCCAGGCGGCCGCGGTCTCCGTCCCCGCGATCCGGGACGCCGTCCGAGCGGGGTACGCCCGTACGGTGGAGTACGTGCGCGGCGCCTCCGGGGGCGACGACCGGCAGGTCCAGGAGTTCTTCGCCGTGGGCATGCTCTGCCATCTCGTGGCGTCGATGGAGGCGCAGAAAGTGGACGCCCCCTGGACGCGCACGCTCACTGCGGGCATCCGGCACTACTGAGGGGCCACCCCTTCACACCTCGACAGCCCCGCCTCTTTTTTGAACCCAATCTTTTTTGAACTCAAGAGTGAGTGGTCAACCACACATACTTCATACGCGCTCCTGTCGCACTCCTGGCGCCCAAGAACTCACAGGAACTCACAGGAACCCGCGAGAAGGGGGCCCGATGTCCAGCACGCGAACGGAAGCAGGGAGCAAGGGCGGTCCGCCCCGGCGCCGTGCTCGTCGGCACCCTGGTGCTGGTCCCCGCCTCACCGCCCGACGACTGCGCTCCCGGGCGGCTCGAAAAAAGGCGAAACGGCGGTGGGCCGCACTCCCCCGAGGGGAGTGCGGCCCACCGCCGTACTTCCGTGTGCGCGGCTACGCGGCTATCGGACCTCGGTGATCTCCGGTCCGCGCTGCAGCTGACCCATGCCGCCGGAGAAGCGGGAACCGGCCTGCTCCTCCTGCTGGACGCCCTCGGCGACCATCTGCGCGTCGTCCGGCAGCTTCAGGACAATCGGGTCGCGCGGGGCCATCGGGCCCTCGCCACGGACCACCACGGTGTCCCTGAAGATCGACTCCAGCACGCCGCCGGTCTGCGGCTGCACGGCGCCCTGGCCGGAGATCACTCCGCGCAGGAACCAGCGGGGCCCGTCCACACCGATGAACCGGACGACCTGGAAGCCGCCCGTCCCGTCCGGCAGCTGCACCGGTACCTGCGCGCGCAGCTCCCAGCCCAGCGGGCCCTCGACCTCGTCGATGACACCGCCCTGCTGGGTGATGCCGGTGGCGATCTCCTCGCGCACCTCGCCCCAGATGCCCTCGCGCTTGGGGGCGGCGAAGGCCTGCAGCTGGACGGCGCTGTCCTTGAGCACCACGGTCGCCGCGACGATGGCGTCGCCCGCGACCTCCACCCGGAGCTCCATCCCGTCGACCCCGGGCACGAAGAGACCGCCCAGGTCGACCCGGCCCTCGGCCGGATCCCGGACCTCTGTGCTGTCCCAGGGGCCGTCGGGGCGCGGCTCGGGCTCGAGCCTCACGCGCTCGCGCTCCGCGTCGTCCGCCTCAGTGTCGACACTGTCGACGACCTGCTCGGCCTCGCCCGCCGCGTCCTCGGCGGCACTGCCCTTCTTGCGACGTCCGAACACGTCACTGTCCTTCCCGGTCGGATACGACCGAAGCGTATCGATTCCCACCCGCTGTGCCGCCCACGGCGGCATGCCCGCCGGTGGACCCGAAGCCCCCTGCGGCCCGCGCCGAGTCGGGAAGCTCCGCCACCTCCTGGAAGCGCACCTTCTCGACCTGCTGGACGACCAGTTGGGCAATCCGGTCGAAGCGCTCGAACCGCACGGACTCGCGCGGGTCGAGATTCACCACGATCACCTTGATCTCCCCACGGTACCCGGCATCAACCGTCCCCGGGGCATTCACCAGAGCGACACCGCAGCGGGCGGCGAGCCCGGATCGCGGGTGCACGAAGGCCGCGTACCCCTCAGGGAGCGCGATGCACACTCCCGTGGGCAGCACGGCCCGCTCGCCGGGGTCCAGTACGCGGCTCTCCGTCGTCCGGAGGTCCGCGCCGGCGTCGCCGGCGTGCGCGTATTCCGGAAGCGGTACGTCCGGATCGACGCGCTTGATCAGCACGCCCACGGGAGTCGGGGTCGGGGTCACGGGTTCACCTCGAAGGCACGGGCACGGCGGACCTGGTCGGGGTCGTCCATGGCCGCACGGATCTCCTCCGGGCGGCCGTTGTCGATGAAGTGCTCCACCTTCACCTCAAGGAAGAGCGCGTCCGCACGCACGGCGACGGGCCCGTCCGGGCCGCCGGTCCGTCCGGTGGCGGACGAGTAGATCTTGCGCCCCGCCACCGCCGTCACCTCGGCCTCCAGATACAGCACGGTGCCGACGGGCACGGGCCGTACGAAGTCGGTCTCCAGCCGTCCGGTCACGGCGATGGTGCGCAGCAGCCAGTTCAGCGAACCGAGGGTCTCGTCGAGGGCGCTCGCCAGGACTCCGCCGTGCGCGAGGCCGGGAGCGCCCTGGTGGGCCGGCTTCACGGTGAACTCGGCGGTGATCCTCACCCCCTCGCCCGCGCGGGCCTCCAGGTGCAGTCCGTGCGGCTGCTCTCCGCCGCAGCCGAAACACTCGCCGTAGTGCGCGCCGAGCAGCTCGCCGGGCGCGGGCGCGTCGGGATGCCTCACCGGCGCCACGGCGTCGGCCGGGGGCCGCAGAGCTGAAGATGTACCACTCACAGGCGCAGACCTTACCTCCGCGTCAGCGCCGCGCACGCACCGTGGCAGGCTAGGCCGTATGCAGCTTTCCGCCTCGCCGTACGAAGAACGTCTGACCGCGCCCCGTTCCTGGTGGTTCATCAGCCTGCTGGTGGGTCTCTCGATGGCCCTGATCCTGCTGCCGTTCGGCACGCTTCCCCTGCTGGGGGGCCTGGTCGGCGGCACGGCGGTCGCGGCGGTGGCGGCCAGTTCGTACGGCTCCGTGCGGATCCGTGTGGTGGCGGGCTCCCTGATCGCGGGCGACGCGAAGATCCCGGTCTCGGCTCTCGGCGAGGCCCATGTCCTCGACCCGGAGGAGACGCGCGCCTGGCGCACGTTCAAGGCCGACACCCGCGCCTTCATGCTCCTGCGCTCCTACATCCCGACGGCACTGCGCGTGGAGGTCACCGACCCGGCCGACCCGACGCCGTACCTGTACCTGTCGACCCGCGAGCCGGAACGCCTGGCCGCGGCACTGGAAGCGGCACGGACGACGACGGCGTAGTTCCGGCCGGCTCCGCTCCCGGACCTGCTCCAGGCTCCCGGCCAATTTTGGGGCGCGCTCGCACTCGTGTCCCGTACGGAAACTTTCCCTTCCGCGGGTCAGAACTTTGCCTGCCGGGGCCGGGGGAAGGAGGTCAGCGCCCCAGCTCCTTGGGGATCTCCCCGACGCGCAGCGGATCGGCGGGCTTCTCCAGGGGCGGCAGCGCCGGCAGCGCGTCCCACGGCACCTGCGCCTTGCGGAGGTCCTTGCGGATGCGATCCGCGAGCTTTCTCGTGTCACGGCGGTTCATGACCGCCCCGACCGCGGCGCCGACCATGAACGGCATCAGGTTCGGCAGATTTCTGACCATGCGCTTCATGATCTGCTGGCGCAGCTCGCGCTTCAGCTGGCCCCCGAGGGCCACATTGAGCGTCGACGGTTTGGTCACGTCGATTCCGCGCTCCTCCGACCACGAACTCAGATACGTGGTGGAGCGCTCTCTCAGGCTGCCCGGCGGCCGCAGGCCGTAGACCTCGTACAACTCCGCGATCAGCTTCATCTCGATCGCGGCCACGCCGGTGATCTCGGCGGCCAGCTCCGTGGGCATCGCCGGGGGTACGGGCATCATCGCGGCCGCGCCGATTCCCGCGCCCACCGTGGAGGTCGCGTTGCAGGCGCCCGCCACGAGCTTGTCCGCGAGCTGCTCGGGGCCGAGGCCCGGGAACTGCCTGCGGAGGGTCGCGAGGTCCCGTACGGGGATGCGCGGGGCGTTCTCGATGATGCGGTCGGTGAGGTACGCCAGGCCCGCCCTGGCGCGGCTGCCGCCCTTGCGGACACCTTCCTTGACCCCGTGGCCGACCGCGGCGGCCCTGCGTTTGGCGACAGGCACCTTTGGAACCGGCACCTCCAGGGCGCCGGAGGCGCCTGTCGCGTCCGCTGCTTCGAGCGAGGCCGGGTGGCCCCGCTCGTCGTCATGCATGCCGTCCGAGGACGGACCGGCCGCTCCCTGGTCACGAAAGCGGCGCTTCCAGGGCGGGGTCGAGCCTGTCACGGCCGACCCTGCCTCAGTCGCAGTCGCGGCAGATCGGCTGGCCGTTCTTCTCGCGGGCCAGCTGGCTGCGGTGGTGGACCAGGAAGCAGCTCATGCAGGTGAACTCGTCCTGCTGCTTCGGCAGGACCCGGACGGCCAACTCCTCGTTCGAGAGGTCCGCTCCGGGCAGTTCCAGGCCTTCTGCTGCCTCGAACTCGTCCACGTCGACCGCCGAAGTCGACTTGTCGTTCCGGCGAGCCTTCAGTTCTTCAAGGCTGTCCGAATCGACGTCGTCGTCGGTCTTGCGTGGGGTGTCGTAATCCGTTGCCATGTCGCTCTCCCCCTCTGGGTGTCTGCGGTGTCTCCAGCGCACGTAACGCGTGAGAGGCCGGACTTGTGCCCGACCCGAGGCGGAGATTTTGCCTCACATCAAGGTCTGTTACTCAATCGACACCCAATCGGACCCCTCAAGAGTGATCGGCTTGGATGGCGAACGGGACCGTACACGGTCCGAATGCCGCACTTCAAAGGCGTCTCACCGTGTACTTCCCGTGATCTCGACCCCCGAAAACCCGGATTATCCCGGCTTTACGACGGCCTTCTTGATCACGGAGAGTAGATGGCCGGAAATTCGCCCTTGTGATCGATCACACACGAGACAGCCCACTGCGTGCCCAGAAAATTCCGCGCAAAGCGAACATCCTCGCGTGTCGGCGACATGGTCTCAGACGGGCAGGGTTACTCGCATCACCAGTCCACCCCCCTCACGCGGTTCCGCGGCGATGTGACCGCCGTGGGCACGGGCCACCGACCTGGCGATCGACAGGCCGAGACCCACGCCCTTGTCACTGCCCGTCCGCTCCGTACGCAGTCGCCGGAAGGGCTCGAAAAGATTGTCGATCTCGTACGCGGGCACCACGGGCCCCGTATTGGACACCACGAGAACCGCCTGACCGTGCTGCACCTCTGTGGTCACCTCGACCCAGCCCTCCTCCGCCACGTTGTACCGCACGGCGTTCTGGACGAGGTTCAGGGCGATCCGCTCCAGGAGGACACCGCTGCCCTGGACGACCGCGGCGGCCCGCTTCCCGCGGATCGTGACGCCCTTCGCCTCGGCCTCGCCGCGCACCTGGTCGATGGCCTGCGAGGCGACCTCGGCGAGATCGACCGGCTTGCGTTCGACGATCTGGTTGTCGCTGCGGGCGAGCAGCAGCAGTCCCTCGACGAGCTGCTCACTGCGCTCGTTCGTGGCGAGCAGCGTCTTGCCCAGCTGCTGCAGCTCCACGGGCGCTCCCGGATCGGACAGGTGCACCTCCAGGAGCGTGCGGTTGATCGCGAGGGGCGTCCGCAGCTCGTGCGAGGCGTTCCCCACGAACCGCTGCTGGGCCGTGAAGGCCCGCTGCAACCGCTCCAGCATGTCGTCGAAGGTGTCCGCCAGCTCCTTGAACTCGTCGTCGGGACCGTCCAGCTCGATCCGCCGCGACAGGTCCGAGCCCGCCACCGCGCGCGCGGTGCGCGTGATCCGGCCGAGCGGGGACAGCACCCGGCCGGCCATCGCGTAGCCGAATGCGAACGCGATGACGGCGAGGCCCAGCAGGGCGAGGAGCGAGCGGCTCAGGAGGTTGTCCAGGGCGTGCTGGCGCTGCTCGTTGACGCAGGCGTTCATCGCGTTGTTGAGCTCGGTCGCCGACGGCTCGGACGGGAAGTTGCAGGTGGGGCTGGTCACACCGCCGGAGACGATCCTGAAGGGCAGATCACTGCCCACGTTCAGGGCCTGGGCGGCGAGCAGATAGATGATCGACAGCAGGAGGATGCCCGCGATCAGGAACATCCCGCCGTACAGCAGCGTGAGCCGTATCCGGATGGTCGGACGCAGCCACGGGAACGGGGGCTCCGGCTTCCGCGGGTCCCAGGTGGGCTTCGGAGGCGCCGTCGGGGGCGCGGGCGTCGTGGCCACCACAGATCAGATCCGGTAGCCGGAACCGGGCACCGTGACGATGACCGGGGGCTCACCGAGCTTGCGGCGCAGGGTCATCACCGTGACGCGCACGACGTTGGTGAACGGGTCGGTGTTCTCGTCCCAGGCCTTCTCCAGGAGCTGCTCGGCGGAGACGACGGCGCCCTCGCTGCGCAGCAGCACCTCCAGGACGGCGAACTCCTTGGGCGCGAGCTGGACCTCCTTGCCGTCGCGGAAGACCTCGCGGCGGTTGGGGTCGAGCTTGATCCCGGCGCGCTCCAGGACGGGCGGCAGCGGCATGCTCGTACGCCGGCCGAGGGCACGCACGCGTGCCGTCAGTTCGCTGAACGCGAAGGGCTTGGGGAGGTAGTCGTCGGCGCCGATCTCCAGGCCCTCCACCCGGTCGCTGACGTCTCCGGAGGCCGTGAGCATCAGCACGCGTGTGGGCATGCCGAGCTCGACGATCTTGCGGCAGACGTCGTCGCCGTGCACGAGGGGAAGGTCACGGTCGAGAACGACCACGTCGTAGTCGTTGACGCCGATGCGCTCCAGGGCGGCCGCGCCGTCGTACACGACGTCGACGGCCATGGCCTCCCGGCGCAGTCCGGTGGCCACCGCATCGGCGAGCAGTTGCTCGTCCTCGACGACGAGTACGCGCACGTCGCTTGTCCTTCCTCTGTCCACCCGCGTAGCGCCTTCTCGGCGCACGCGGGCAGGGTCTGTCGCGGGTTGAGTCTCCATCCTGCCCTTTTCGGCCATAAGTCGGCTGTAAGGCGGGTGCGGAGGCCGGGGAATGCCAGATTTTCTCGTGCGGTTGAGGTTTCCGTGGAAGGGAGCGGGGGGAGGACGGCTTTACACCCCGCGATCACGCTCTGCTTGTGCCGCACCACCATGCGGTACGTCACGGTCCGCTTCCGCAGGGCGGGCGTGGGTGTCCGGCACCGTCGCCGCCCAGTGCGGGCAGCGCTGGGCACCCTGGAGACGTGATCGCCCCTTCCGAACGGCACACCCCCGTGCCACCGACCCACGACCCAGGACGAGGGGGCGCAGCATGGACGCATTCACCGCAGGACTTCTGCAGCGCATAAGGGCGACCGAGTCCGACCTGACGATGGCTCGCGAGACCGGCGACGACTTCCTCGCGGAGGTCGAGCAGGCAGAGCTCGACGATCTGCACCGCCTTGCCGCCGAGCACGGCGTGGAGGTCGGCGCGTCACGCGTCTGATCAGCTCGCACAAAGGCGGGGCCCCGGCATCGATCCAGTGCCGGGGCGCCCGTTTTTTTGCGGCTCGGTTCACCGCCGGGCGTCCACGCGCGCTCAGTCGTGCCAGGCGCCCAGTTCCTCCAGGCGGGCCTGGAGCGGTTCGAAGAGGCCGGGCGGGGCCGCGACGGTCAGGTCGGTCGAGAGGGGCTCCCCGGGGCGTCCGCCGGTCAGGGCGCCCGCCTCGCGGGCGATCAGGTCGCCGGCGGCGTAGTCCCAGGGGTTCAGACCTCGCTCGTAGTACGCGTCCAGGCGGCCCGTCGCCACATCGCACAGGTCGATCGCCGCAGAGCCGCCGCGGCGGATGTCCCGGACCTGGGGGATCAGGTGTCCGACCACCTCGGCCTGCCGGGCCCGGCGCTCGGCGACGTAGCCGAAGCCGGTGCCGACGAGGGCCAGCCCGAAGGCGGGAGCGGGCCGCACGCGCGCGGGGCGGTCGTTCACGTACGCGCCCTGCCCCAGGACGGCCCGGTAGGTCTCCGCGCGCATCGGGGCGTGCACCACTCCGACGACGGTCTCGCCGTCCTTGAGGGCCGCGATGGAGACGGACCAACTGGGCAGCCCGTACAGGTAGTTGACCGTGCCGTCGATCGGGTCGATCACCCACTGGACGCCGCTGCTGCCCTCGACGCTGGCGCCCTCCTCGCCGAGCACGCCGTCGTGCGGCCTGCGGTCGGCCAGCAGACCGGTGATCAGCTTCTCGGACGCGATGTCCATCTCGGTGACGACATCGACGGCACTGGATTTGGTGGCGGCCACTCCCAGGTCGTCCGGGCGGCCGTCACGCAGGAAGGCGCCCGCGCGGTGGGCCGCGTCGAGCGCGATCTCCAGCAGCTCGGCCTTCAGCTCGTCGTTCGCTGTGGCGGTCACGGTGCTCCTCATGCGTACGGGCTGTCGGCGCCCGCGGCTGCGGGCTTGGGGGCGCGGGCCGGGCAGCAGCCCACGGGACAAAGGTTGTGGCTCGGGCCCAGGGCGCCGAGCGCGCAGGGCGTCACGCCCCGGCCGCTCTCCGCGGCAGCCCGCTCCAGGACCAGTTCGCGGATCGCGGCAGCGAACCGCGGGTCGGCGCCCACGGTGGCCGAGCGGCGGACCGGCAGTCCCAGCTCCTCGGCCTTGGCCGTGGCCTCCGTGTCGAGGTCGTACAGGACCTCCATGTGGTCCGAGACGAACCCGATGGGTGCCATGACGACGGCCGGGACGCCGTTGCCGTGCAGCTCCTCCAGGTGGTCGCAGATGTCCGGCTCCAGCCACGGGATGTGCGGGGCGCCCGAGCGGGACTGGTAGACGAGCTGCCAGGGGTGGTCGATCCCGGTCCGCTCGTGCACGGCGTCGGCGACGAGCCGGGCGACGTCCAGGTGCTGCTTCACGTACGCCCCGCCGTCGCCGTGGTCCTCGGCCGGGCCCGAGGTGTCCGCCGAGACGTTCGGGATCGAGTGGGTCGTGAAGGCGAGGTGCGCGCCCGCGCGGACGTCCTCGGGGAGCTCCGCGAGGGACTTCAGGAGGCCCTCGATCATGGGCTCCAGGAAGCCGGGGTGGTTGAAGTAGTGCCGCAGCTTGTCGATGCGCGGCAGCTCCAGACCCTCGCCCTCCAGGGTGGCCAGGGCCCCGGCGAGGTCCTCGCGGTACTGCCGGCAGCCCGAGTAGGAGGCGTACGCACTCGTGGCGAGGACCAGGACCCGGCGGCGGCCGTCGGCGACCATCTCGCGCAGGGCGTCGGTCAGGTACGGCCCCCAGTTGCGGTTGCCCCAGTACACCGGCAGGTCGAGCCCGTGCTCCGCGAAGTCCTTGCGGAGGGCGTCCAGCAGGGCGCGGTTCTGGTCGTTGATGGGACTGACCCCGCCGAACAGGAAGTAGTGCTGCCCCACTTCCTTGAGGCGTTCCTTGGGGATGCCCCGTCCGCGCGTCACGTTCTCCAGGAACGGGACCACGTCGTCGGGACCCTCCGGGCCGCCGAACGAGAGCAGGAGCAGGGCGTCGTAGGGGGTGGCATCGAGCGCGTCTCGCATGTCTCGATCCTGCCACCCGGCTCCGACAGCCGGACAACGGCGGGGTGCCGGACAGCGGGCGGACGGGGTGACGGCCGACATCCGCGGATGAGTTAGGGTCACCTGACTCGTAAGCTGTATCAGCCGCATTCGCGCCTTACCGGACCGCTCCCGGAGACCCCCGTGCCCAGCCCCTACCGCGACCTGTTCGCCGCCCCCGGCTCCAGGGGCTTCACCACCGCGGGCCTCCTCGGCCGGATGCCGCTGTCGATGATGGGCATCGGCGTGGTCACGATGATCTCGCAGCTCACCGGGCGGTACGGGCTCGCGGGCGCGCTCTCGGCGACCATGGCGCTGTCCGCCGCGGTGTTCGGCCCGCAGATATCCCGCCTGGTGGACCGGCACGGGCAGCGGCGCGTACTGCGCCCGGCCACTCTGTTCGCGCTCGCCGCGTCCGCCGGACTGCTGCTGGCCGCGCACTTCGACTGGCCGGACTGGGTGCTGTTCCTCTGCTCGGCCGGCATCGGGTGCGTACCGAGCGTCGGCGCGATGACCCGGGCACGCTGGGCGTACCTGTACCGGGGCAAGCCCCAGCTGCACACCGCGTACGCGTTCGAGTCCGTCGTCGACGAGATCTGCTTCATCTTCGGGCCGATCATCTCCATCGGCCTGTCCACCGTCTGGTTCCCGGAGGCCGGGCCGCTGCTCGCGGCCTGCTTCCTGGCGGCCGGCGTCTTCTGGCTGACCTCCCAGCGCGCCACCGAGCCACCGCCGCATCCGCGCGAGCACCACACGGGCGGCTCGGCCCTGCGCTCGGCCGGGCTGCAGGTCCTGGTGGCCACCTTCGTGGCGACGGGGGCGATCTTCGGGGCGGTCGACGTGGTCACCGTCGCCTTCGCCGACGAACAGGGACACAAGGGGGCCGCGAGCGTCGTCCTGGCCGTGTACGCGGCGGGCTCCTGTCTGGCGGGTGCCGTGTTCGGGCTGCTGCGCCTCGGCGGAGCGCCCGCCCGCAGGTGGGTGCTGGGCGTATGCACCATGGCCGTGAGTATGATCCCCCTCCTACTGGTCGGAAACTTGCCGTTCCTGGCCGTGGCGCTGTTCGTAGCGGGCCTGTCCATCGCGCCGACGATGATCACGACGATGGCCCTCGTCGAACTGCACGTACCTCGCGCGAAACTGACCGAAGGCATGACGTGGGTGAGCACGGGGCTCGCGGTCGGGGTCGCGCTCGGCTCCTCCCTGTCCGGCTGGGTGATCGACACGGCCGGGGCGCGGGCCGGGTACGGGGTTCCGGTCGCGGCCGGAGCCGTCGCGGTCGCGGTGGGTTTCCTGGGGTATCGCCGGCTCAGCAGGCCGGCTCCGCAGCGGGAGGGGACCCATGAGCAGCACAGTGAGCGGGAAGAGCGGCACCTGGCGTAACTGGGCGGGGAACGTCACCGCCCGGCCGGCCAGGGAGGTCACTCCGGCCTCCGTCGAGGAACTCTCCGCCGCCGTGCGCCAGGCCGCGGAGGACGGACTCAGGGTGAAGGCCGTCGGCACCGGTCACTCCTTCACGGCGGCCGCCGCCACCGACGGTGTGTTGATCCGCCCTCAACTGTTGACCGGGATCCGCAAGGTTGATCGTGAGGCAGGCACCGTCACTGTTGAGGCGGGCACCCCGCTCAAGCGTCTCAACCTGGCTCTCGCGCGCGAGGGGCTGTCGCTCACGAACATGGGCGACATCATGGAGCAGACGGTCTCGGGTGCGGTCAGCACCGGGACGCACGGCACCGGCCGCGACTCCGCCTCGATAGCCGCCCAGATCACGGGCCTTGAGCTGGTGACGGCCGACGGCTCGGTCCTCAGCTGCTCGGAGAAGGAGAACCCCGAGGTGTTCGCCGCGGCCCGCGTCGGCATCGGCGCCCTGGGGATCATCACCGCGATCACCTTCTCCGTAGAGCCCACTTTTCTTCTCACGGCCCGTGAGGAGCCGATGAGCTTCGACGAGGTGACGCGGTCCTTCGACGAACTGTTCGCGGAGAACGAGCACTTCGAGTTCTACTGGTTCCCGCACACCGGCAACTGCAACACCAAGCGCAACAACCGCAGCGCGGGTCCGGAGAGACCGGTCGGCACCGTGCGCGGCCTCTTCGAGGACGAGTTCCTCTCCAACGGCGTCTTCCAGGTGGCCAATTACGTGGGCCGGGCCGTGCCCGCCTCGATCCCCTCGATCGCCAGGATCTCCAGCCGCGCCCTGTCCGCGCGCACCTACACCGACATTCCCTACAAGGTCTTCACTTCCCCGCGCCGGGTCCGCTTCACGGAGATGGAGTTCGCCGTCCCGCGTGAGGCCCTCGTCGAGACGCTGCGCGAACTGAAGGCCATGGTCGACCGTTCGCCCCTGCGCATCAGCTTCCCGGTGGAGGTGCGTACGGCGCCCGCGGACGACATCACGCTCTCCACGGCGTCCGGCCGGGACACCGCGTACATCGCCGTCCACATGTTCCGGGGCACGCCGTACCAGGCGTACTTCAGCGCCGCCGAGCGGATCTTCACCGCGCACGAGGGGCGGCCGCACTGGGGCAAGGTGCACACGCGCGACGCGGAGTACTTCGCCGATGTCTACCCGCGCTTCGGCGAGTTCACCGAACTGCGGGACCGGATCGACCCTGAACGGCGGTTCGCGAACGACTACTTGCGCCGGGTGCTGGGCGAGTAGACACGGACGTTTGCACGAGGCTTCGAGACGCCCGCGCGAGAAGAGGACGTACAGGCGAAACGATTAGTTCCGTTTGCGGTGATTCCGTGAAGCGCGCCACGCGCCATGGTCACCGGAACGTCGCCCCGGGTGGCCAACTCCCGCCCCCGGACAGAAGTTCGGCGGCGTGCCGATCCACGCAAGTGGCCCGAATGGAGTACTGTTGCGAGCCCTGGGTCCGGACACTCGCCAGGGCGTCCGGGGCCTCCAGGACCGCCGGGAGGGGGCTCGTTGCACAGGGTGATGGAGTTCGTCACTTAGCGTTGCGAATAGGTAACCGTGCCATAACGGCGATCCCGGGCCACCGCCCGACACGCCGGGCAACTCGGCAAGGTTGTGGCAGGCTGCACCCGGGCAGGCCACACTCGACTAGCGGAAGCAGCGACGCACGTGACGTCGGCAGGCACCACCCGGGAGGTCCCCATGCCCGAACTGCGTGTCGTGGCCGTCTCTAACGACGGCACACGGCTGGTGCTGAAGGCTGCGGACAGCACGGAGTACACGCTTCCGATCGATGAGCGTCTGCGCGCCGCCGTACGCGGCGACCGTCCCCGCCTCGGCCAGATCGAGATCGAGGTGGAGAGCCATCTCCGCCCCCGAGACATCCAGGCACGTATACGTGCGGGAGCGTCCGCCGAAGAGGTCGCATCGCTCGCCGGTATCCCCGTCGACCGGGTGCGTCGCTTCGAGGGACCCGTACTCGCCGAGCGTGCCTTCATGGCGGAGCGTGCCCGGAAGACCCCTGTCCGCCGCCCAGGCGAAACCACCGGTCCCCAGCTCGGCGAGGCGGTGCAGGAGCGGCTTACGCTGCGCGGCGCCGACAAGGAGACCGTCCAGTGGGACTCCTGGCGCCGGGACGACGGCACCTGGGAAGTCCTGCTGGTCTACCGGGTGGCGGGCGAACCACACTCGGCGAGCTGGACGTACGACCCGCCCCGGCGGCTCGTCCAGGCCGTGGACGACGAGGCCCGCTCGCTGATCGGCGAGTCCGACGACCTCGCGGCGGCCGAGCCCAGCTTCCCGTTCGTGCCGCGCATCGCCCGGCTGCCGCGCGACCGTCCGATGGACCGCGCCCTGGACCGGCAGACGGAGCGGCCGAGCCTGCCCTCGCCGTCGCCCGAGCCGGACCTGGAGGAGACCGCCAGCGAGCGCGACTCGCTCACCAGTCTCCTGGAGGCGGTGCCCAGCTTCCGCGGCGACATGGTGGTGCCCGAGCGTCCGTCGACCGCTCCCGTTCCCGCCGCCTCGACCACCTCCACCACGGAGCGGCCTGAGGTGGAGGAACCGCTCGACGCGGAGCCCGAGGCGGAGGAGCCCCCGGCTCCCGCGGCCTCGGCCGGTTCCGCGTACGCGGACGTGCTCATGCCGCGCTCGGTGGCCAGTCACCGCGACCGGCTGATCGGTGCGACCGACCGGCAGGCCGAGGCGGACGGGGTCCGTCCCGGACGCAGAGCGGCCGTGCCGAGCTGGGACGAGATCGTCTTCGGGACACGCAGGAAGAAGCAGGACTAGGACATGCCGGAAAGGGCTCGCACCACCTCGGTGCGAGCCCTTTCCGCTGCCGTGCGCCGTTCCTCCATGGAGTCGCCGCGGCTACTGCGGGTCCGGCCCCGTGGCCACCGGGCGGTTGTCGTCCTGGGACCACTCCGACCAGGAACCCACGTACAGCGCGGCCGGGATGCCCGCGACCGTGAGCGCGAGGACCTCGTGCGCGCCGGAGACGCCCGAGCCGCAGTAGACGCCGACCTCGGAAGTGCCGGTCACGCCCAGCGACTTGAAGTGGTCGGCGAGGTCCGCGGCGGGGCGGAAGTGGCCGGATTCGGCCACGTTCTCCGTGGTGGGAGCCGAGACCGCCCCGGGGATGTGCCCGCCGACCCGGTCGATGGGCTCGACGTCGCCCCGGTAGCGCTCGGCGGCCCGGGCGTCCAGGAGCAGACCGGTACGGGCCAGCGCCGCGGCCCCGTCCGCGTCGAGGAGGGACAGCGCGCCGGGGGCCGGTACGAAGGTGCCGGCGGAGGGCGACGGGCTGCCGGACTCGACCGGGCCGCTCCAGGCCGCGAGGCCGCCGTCAAGCACACGCACCGACGGATGACCCGTCCAGCGCAACAGCCACCAGGCGCGCGCGGCGGCCCAGCCGAGCCCTCCGTCGTACACGACCACGTCCCGGTTCTCGGACACTCCGGCGGCCCGCACGGCCGCTCCGAAGATCTCCATGCCGGGCAGCGGATGGCGGCCCGCCGCTCCGGCGGGGGCGGCGAGTTCCGAGTCCAGGTCCACGTAGACGGCCCCCGGAATGTGCGCCTCCTGGTAGGCGGAGCGCAGGTTCGGGCCGCCCAGCTGCCAGCGGATGTCCAGGACGACCGGCGGATTCGGACCCGCCAGGTCGCTCGCGAGTTCGGGTGCGGAGATGATGGCGTTCATGGCCACCATCCTTGCGCACGGGGTGGCCGCATCGTCCAGGTCCGGCTACTCTGCTCGGCCGGGCCGCCCCGACCACTCGGCGTGCGGGCCCGGCCACACGCTGTATGCCTGATGGACATCATCAGGCAATGGCGGGGAAACGGATGGGAACCAGCAATTCGGGCATCCTCCCGCCATGGGCCACTCGGCCGGGGCGCGCCGTGCCCCTGGTGGTGCGAACATCGGCACCGGGCGCGCAGTGCGCACGGCGGCGGAACACGCGGTTCGGTAGTGGAAGTGAAGCGGCCCCACGAGGCGCCGAGGAGAGGGTGACGATGACCGAGGCACGGGGGTCGGCCGGCCTGAACGGCAGTGCGTACACGCCCGGCACACCCTGCTGGGTGAGCCTGATGGTGCACGGGATGGCCGCGACCCAGGAGTTCTACGGGGATCTGTTCGGCTGGGAGTTCCAGCCCGGCCCGCAGCACCTCGGCTCGTACGTGCGGGCGCAGCTCGACGGCCAGGAGGTGGCGGGTATCGGCCAGCTCCCGCCCGACCGTCATCTGCCCATCGCCTGGACGCCCTACTTCGCCTCGGACGACGTGGACCTGACGGCGGAGACGGTCCGGCACTGCGGCGGCACGGTCGGCGTCGGCCCGCTCGACGCGGAGGACGCCGGGCGGCTGGCGATCGCCTCGGACCCGGCGGGGGCCGTGTTCGGCATCTGGCAGGCCGCGGCCCACCTCGGCTCCGGCATCACCGACGTCCCGGGCACCCCCACCTGGAACGAGCTGATCACCCGCGACTCCTCCGGCGTCGCCAAGTTCTACGAGACGGTCTTCGGTTTCGAGGAGGAGCCCGTCATCTCGGCCGACTTCGACTACATCACCCTGCACATCAAGGGGCGCCCGGTGGCGGGCATCCACGGCGTCGGCAACTCCCTGCCCCGCGACCGGGGACCCCATTGGATGACGTACTTCGAGGTCGCCGACGTGGACGCGTCGCTCACCCAC
This sequence comes from Streptomyces sp. NPDC058697, assembly GCF_042715345.1. Taxonomy (NCBI): domain Bacteria; kingdom Bacillati; phylum Actinomycetota; class Actinomycetes; order Kitasatosporales; family Streptomycetaceae; genus Streptomyces; species Streptomyces sp. NPDC058697. The sequence continues at coordinate 135,156 of NZ_JBHXSU010000003.1, read as the reverse complement.
CTGCTCGACCTGGGCGGTCATGTCCTCAAGCCGGCCCGTGACACCCCGCACGGCCGCATCGCCACGGTGGCGGACCCGGAGGGTGCCGTGTTCTCGGTGGTGCGGACGACCCACTGAGGGGAGCCCCGGCGCCCCTTCAGGGCCGGGCAGTCCCCTCACGGGCAGACCCCTCAGATCAGGGACACCCTCAGGTCCGGGACACCGCGTCCACCGGCAGCACGTCCGGGGACAGCACGCCCACGCGGGCGCTGGCCGCGGTCGTCCGCCGGCGGTGATGCCTGCGGCACAGGACCTCGTAGCCGATGTCCTCCGACTGGTCGACGTCTCCCACGACGACCTGGGCGCCCTCGACGACCATGTGGCCGCCTATGGTGCGGGCGTTGTGGGTGGCACGGGCGCCGCACCAGCAGAGCGCCTCGACCTGGAGGACCTCGACCCGGTCGGCGAGTTCGACGAGGCGCTGGGAGCCGGGGAAGAGCTTGGAGCGGAAGTCCGTCGTGATGCCGAAGGCGAAGACGTCGATGCCCAGGTCGTCGACCACGCGGGCGAGTTGGTCGATCTGCTCGGGGGCGAGGAACTGTGCCTCGTCCGCGATGACGTAGTCCGCGCGGCCGCCCCGCGAGAGGTGGTCGACGACGTACGCGTACACGTCCTGGTCGTCCTCGACCTCCACCGCGTCCGTGACCAGGCCGAGGCGGGAGGACAGCTTGCCCTCGCCCGCGCGGTCGTCACGGGTGAAGATCATGCCCTGCAGGCCGCGGGCCGAGCGGTTGTGCTCGATCTGGAGAGCCAGTGTCGACTTCCCGCAGTCCATCGTTCCGGAGAAGAACACCAGCTCGGGCATGGGGAGTTGAGCACCTTTCGGCATGAGGGGTTCGCTGGGCGGGCGGGGAGGGTCAGGAACGTACTTCCAGGAGCGGGATGTGCTGCTCGACCGGTGTCATCGAGCCGTGGTTGCCGACCATCGCCGACTCCTTGGGCTCCCGCTCGGACGCGATGATCAGTACGTCGTCACGGGCGGCCGCGACCACGTCACCGATGCGTGCGTAGACCCGCTCGTCGATGTGCGGGCCGAACCAGCCGGCCGCGATCGCCTCGTCCCGCGAGGCGATCCAGAACTGCTCGCCGAGCACCTCGCGCCAGCAGGTCAGGACGTCCGACTCGGCGCCCGGGACCGCGTAGACGTGCCGGGCGCGGCCCTCGCCGCCGAGGAGGGCGACTCCGGCGCGCAGCTCCCAGTCCTCGTCGAAGTCGATGCGGTGCTGCTCGTCGAAGGGGATGTCGATCATGCCGTGGTCCGCGGTCACGTACAGGGCGGTGCGCGGGGGCAGTTGCTCGGCCAGGCGCTGGACCAGCCGGTCCACGTACATGAGTTGTCCGCGCCAGGGGTCCGAGTCGACGCCGAAGCGGTGGCCCTTGCCGTCCACCTCCGCGTAGTACGTGTAGACCAGCGAGCGGTCCCCGGCGGCCAGTTGCTCGGCCGCGAGGTCCATGCGGTCCTCGCCGGTCAGCCGTCCATGGAAGGTGCCGCCGCTGAGGGCGACCTTGGTCAGCGGGGTGTTCTGGAAGTGCGGTGACGACACCTGGGCGGTGTGCACGCCCGCCGCGTCGGCCAGCTGGAACAGGGTGGGGTAGGGCTGCCACTTGCCCGGCTGTGTCCACGGCTGCCAGCGGAGCTGGTTCATCAGCTCGCCTGTCTCCGGGTTGCGCGCGGTGTAGCCGGGCAGGCCGTGCGCGCCCGGCGGCAGGCCCGTACCGACGGAGGCCAGGGAGGTCGCGGTGGTCGCGGGGTAGCCCGCTGTGATCGGGCGGCCGGTGCCGCCGCGCGAGCTGGCCAGGAGGGAGGTCATGAACGGGGCCTCGTCCGGATGCGTCTTCAGCTGCTCCCAGCCGAGGCCGTCGATCAGGAAGACGCAGTTCCGGTCGGCCGGGCTCAGTTCCGTGAGCGAGGCGGTGACGTCCGGGACGTCCATGCCCGCGGCCAGTGTGGGCAGCAGGTCGGCGAGCGAACCGGCCCCGTACTCGGGTACGGGAGCGGAGTCGAGGGAGAGTGGTTCCGGGTGGTCCCAGACTTGCTGGGACATCAGCGGGTGACGTCCGCGGTCGCCTCGGAGAGCGACTGCGCGAAGGCGAGCGTCTGCCGCACGGCGTCCGGGCCGTCTCCGGCCTCGCTGACGCGCAGGCTCAGGTCGTCGGCCGTCGAACTGCCCGTGTACCCGTGGTCCGCCTCGCAGTTGGGGTCGCCGCAGGCGGCGGGCTCCAGGTCGATACGGGCGACCGCGCCCCAGCCGATGGTGAGAACGACCTCGCGGGGCAGCGTCCCCGGAACGTACTTCTCCGGATTGGCGACGACCCGGCTGAGAACCACCGACGAGATCCGGCCAAGCTTCACGGACTCGGTCGACGTGGTCGCGTACGGCGTCGGGGACGTGCTGTCCGCCGCCTGTTCGTCGGTGTGGCTCACGATGAAACGGTTTCCCGTGAGGACGAGCACCGTCACGTGCCGACGCACCTCGTTGGCGTCGAACGTCGTCTCCTGATGGACCAGATACGACCGGATGGGCTCGCCGCCCACAGCGGCCTCCACAGCCTCGGCCACGAGGGCCGGGTAGTAGCCGCTGCGCTCGATCGCCGCTCGCAGCCCCTGGGTCGTCGTACTGGTCTTGGCCATGACGTCCATCCTACGGGGGCGCACTGACTGCGAGGCACCGCTCAGTACACAGGAAGCGTGCGTGGACCGAGGTCGTCGCGGGCCGGCGGCGGCGCGAGGCGTACGGAGGCGCCGAGCGCGCTCAGGCCGTGCGGGGCCACGACGACGGGCTCCAGGGACACGGAGACGACCTCGGGGTGGTCGTCGACAAGGCGTGACAGGCGCAGCAGCAGTTCCTCCAGGGCCACGACGTCCGCCGGCGCCGAGCCCCGCCAGCCGAAGAGGAGCGGTGCGGTCCGGATCGACCGGACCAGCGAGGCCGCGTCCCGGTCAGTGACCGGAATCAGCCGGTGCGCGGTGTCTCCGAGCAGCTCCGACGGGGCCCCGGCGAGCCCGAAGGAGAGCACCGCTCCGGCCGCCGGGTCTATGACCGCCCGTACGACCGTGTCGACTCCGCGCGGTGCCATCGCCTGGACCACCGGGCGCAGCTCCTCGGGCGTCCCGAAGAGGCTGGTCAACTCGGCGTACGCCCGGCGCAGTTGCTCCTCGTCCGCCAGATCAAGGCGTACGCCGCCGAGGTCGGCGCGGTGGCGCAGGTGGGGGGCGGTGGTCTTGAGCGCCACGGGGTAGCCGAGGCGCTCCGCGGCGGCTACGGCCTCGTCGGGGGTGGGCGCGGGGAGGGCACGGCGGACGTCGATGCCGTACCGCCCGAGCAGGGCGCAGGTGTCGTCGGGGCCGAGGGTGAGGCCGCCCATGCCGCCGTCGCCGAGCAGGCCGTCGATCTGCTCGGCGGCGCCCTTCTCGTCGATGTCCTCGTACTCGGGGACTCGGCCGGGGTCGGTGGCCTCGCGCCGCCACTGGCCGTACCTCACGGCCTCGGCGAGGGCTCGGACGGCCCGCTCGGCGGCGGGGTAGGCGGGGATGAGCCGGGAGTCGGCCTCGGCCTCGGGGACTTCCGCCACCGTCGGCGGGCGGTCCGCGGGGCGGATGGGGTGGTTGCTGCCGGCGAACGGGGGTGCTGCGGGGGCCGCCTGGGGCGCGGTGCTGGCGGCCGCGGACAGCGCTTCCGCGAGGCCGCCCAGCTCGACGTGGACCACGAGGACCGGCTTGGCGGGAGCGGCGGCGGAGGCCGAGCGCAGCGCCTCGGCCAGGGCGGCGTCGGCCGTGGAGGCCTCCCCCACCGTTGGAATCGCGGTGACCACGACGGCGTCGCAGGCGTCGTCGGCCAGCGCGTGCGTCAGCGCAACGCGGAAGTCCTCGGCCGTGGCGGCCGTGGTCAGGTCCACCGTGGGCGACGGCCGCAGCCCCTCGGCGAGGCACGCGTCGTACGTCAGCAGTCCGAGGGACTCGGAGTTCCCGAGGATCGCCACCCGCGGCCCGGCAGGCAGGGGCTGGCGCGCCAGGAGCAGGCCGGCGTCGACCAGCTCGGTGATCGTGTCCACCCGGATGACGCCGGCCTGCCGCAGCAGCGCCGACACCGTCGCGTGCGGCAGCCGGGTGGCCCGGACGGCGTGCCCCTGGGGCGCGGCCCCGCCGTGCCTAGCGCCCTGGACGACGACCAGTGGCTTCGCCGCCGCAGTGCGCCGCGCGAGGCGGGTGAACTTCCTCGGGTTCCCGATGGATTCGAGGTACATGAGGGCGACATCGGTGTCGGGGTCGTCGTACCAGTACTGAAGGACGTCGTTGCCGGACACGTCCGCGCGGTTGCCCGAGGAGACGAACGTCGACACGCCGGTCACCCCGGTGACCCCGCCGCCGCGCCGGTGCAGCCGGGACAGCAGCGCGATGCCGATGGCACCGGACTGGGCGAACAGGCCGATCCGCCCGGCGCGCGGCATCTCCGGTGCGAGCGAGGCGTTGAGCCGCACGTCCGGGGAGGTGTTGATGACTCCGAAGGCGTTCGGTCCGATGATCCGCATCCCGTACGTACGCGCCTGGCGCACGAGCTCGCGCTGGCGCTCCCTGCCTTCGGGGCCGCTTTCGGCGTACCCGGCGGAGACCACGACGAGCCCCTGCACCCCGTGTTCACCGCACTCGGCGACGACTTCGGGGACGCGCTCGGCCCGGACAGCGACGACGGCGAGGTCGACGGGCTCGGGGATGTCACGGACGGAGCCGTACGCCGGCACTCCGCCGAGCTCCTTCTCCTGAAGCGCCCCGTTCACGGCGTACAGGCGACCGGTGAAGCCCGCTTCGCGGAGGTTCTCCAGGACGCTGCGGCCCACTCCCCCGGGTGTGCGGCCCGCGCCGATGACGGCGACCGAGCCGGGCGCCAGGAGCCGGGCCACGGAGCGCCCCTCGGCCCGCTGCTCCCGCGCGCGCTGCACGGCGAGCGAACGGTCGGTGGGCTCCAGGTCGAACTCCAGGCGTACGACGCCGTCCTCGAAGTGGCGCTTCTGCTGGTACCCGGCGTCCGTGAACACCTTGATCATCTTGTTGTTGGCGGGCAGCACCTCGGCGGCGAAGCGGCGGATGTCGCGCTCACGGGCGACGGCCGCGATGTGCTCCAGCAGGGCCGACGCCACGCCGCGGCCCTGGTGGGCGTCCTGCACGAGGAAGGCGACCTCCGCCTCGTCCGCGGGTGCGGAGGCGGGGAGGCCGTCGGCGTTGATGCGGTCGTAGCGTACGGTGGCGATGAACTCGCCGCCGACCGTGGCCGCGAGTCCCACCCGGTCCACAAAGTCGTGGTGCGTGAAGCGGTGGACGTCCTTGGCGGACAGGCGCGGATACGGCGCGAAGAAGCGGTAGTACTTCGACTCGTCGGACACCTGCTCGTAGAAGCTGACCAGGCGGTCGGCGTCGTCGGCCGTGATGGGCCGGATGCGCGCGGTGCCGCCGTCGCGCAGCACGACGTCGGCCTCCCAGTGAGCGGGGTACTCGTGCCGGTCCGGCGAGGTCTGCATGGGGCCCAGAGTACGGCTCGGGTCCGACAACGGCCGGTCGTCGTCCCGGGGGTTCATGTCCCGGGTTCGGTCGCGGGCTCAGGTCCCCGGGTTCGCCTCCAAGGGGTTCACGTCCCGGCGACGGCGGGCTCGCGTCCGGCAGGGGCGCGAGGCAGTCTTGGGGGACCGAAGCCGCCCCGGGCCCGGAATCCGCGGCCGCCCGGGGCACGCTTCACGATATGGAACAATGGTCTAGACAACCGTGAGACACCTGAAGGGCAGCATCACATGGCTGAGCGCCGCGTCAACGTCGGCTGGGCCGAGGGCCTTCACGCCCGTCCCGCCTCCATCTTCGTCCGGGCCGCCACGGCCTCCGGCGTCCCCGTGACGATCGCCAAGGCCGACGGCAACCCCGTCAACGCCGCCTCGATGCTCGCGGTTCTCGGCCTGGGCGCCCAGGGTGGCGAGGAGATCGTCCTGGCCTCCGACGCCGAGGGCGCGGACGCCGCGCTCGACCGCCTGGCGAAGCTGGTCGCCGAGGGCCTTGAGGAGCTCCCCGAGACCGTCTGATCCCGCGAACCACGTACGGCGGAGCCGCGTCCACCCATACAGGGTGACGCGGCTCCGCCGTTTCCGTCCGCGCGTGCGTCGCGCGGCGCGGTGTGTGTACGTGACACCGCCGTTTTCGCGCGACCGCGCCGCCGTTTTGTCCGTACGTCACGTCGGTGCGCGGCTTTCCGGCGCATCATCGGGCATCTTCCGGGCTTTTTCATGCCCGCGCGCCGAGTTCCGCACACCGGGTTCCGCGCATGCGGAAATCACGTGCGCGGAAATTCCGGGCACGTGGAAAATAGGGGCAGCAGAAATAGACCCCTGCGAATAACCCTCTTTGTATACGGCGCCACTGTTAATACCGCAGGCCCGCCGTGTTTACGGGATGTTGCGAAGTCCTCACACGCTCCGCGCGGTCACCGCCGCCGGGAAAGCGCAGCCGGTGCGCGGCCATCGCCCGCTCGGTGTGCAGTGCCGTGATCGCCCTGGCCCGGTCGTTGTCGCCGCGCGCGACGGCGTCCACGATGGCGCCGTGCTCGGCCCAGGACTCGGCGGGGTGGGCGGGCGCCTCGACCGAATACATCCAGGCGATCTTGTGCCGCAACTGGGCGAGCGTGGAGGTGAGCGCGGGGCTTCCGGAGGCCTGTGCGAGCGTCTCGTGGAACCAGCCCCCGAGCGAGCGCAGATCCTCGCTGTTGCCCCTCCTGGCCCGCTCCTGGCCCAGCCTGACCAGGCCGCGCAGCACCTTGAGATGCGCCTCGGTGCGGCGCTGGGCGGCGCGCGCGGCACCCAGCGGCTCCAGCAGCGTGCGCATCTCCAGGAGGTCGGCGGCCTCCTGCTCGGTGGGTTCCGCGACGCACGCGCCCGCGTGCCTGCGCGTGACGACGAAGCCTTCCGCCTCCAGGGTGCGCAGAGCCTCCCGCACGGGGACCCGCGAGACTCCGTACCGGCGCGCGAGCAGTTCTTCGGTGAGCCGGCCGCCGCGCTCGTAGACACCCGCGACGATGTCGTCACGGATCGCCGTGCATACCGAGTGCGCGGGAATACGCATGACCGGACCTCCGCCTTAACCCCCGCGAAACGCGGTCGATTGACGCCTGTTCGGTGACTCTATTGCAGAGAGCGGGAAATTCCGATGGCGGACCGGAATCCGTGGATATTTTTTGGACACACCTGGCTTCTGAACAGGCAGTCGTCCGGTGCAAAGTCGGCCGAGAAGTGGCCGAGAAGCCATCAGGAAGTGATCAGAACCGCGCGAAGGCCCCGGCTCGATGAGCCGGGGCCTTCAGCTGTTGCGCAGGCTGTCGCCCGCCGTCAGACGTTCACGCCGTGCTGGCGGAGGTACCCGAGGGGGTCGATGTCCGAGCCGTACTCCGCGCTCGTCCGCGCCTCGAAGTGCAGGTGCGCCCCTGTGACGTTGCCGGTCGCACCGGAGAGGCCTATCTGCTGGCCGGGGGTGACCGTCTGGCCGACCGAGACACCGAGGGACGACATGTGCCCGTACTGGGTGAAGGTGCCGTCGTTCATCTTGATGACGACCTGGTTGCCGTACGCGCCGCCCCAGCCGGCCTCCACGACGGTACCGGCGCCCACCGCGTGCACGGTGGTGCCGCTGGCGGCGTGGAAGTCGATGCCGGTGTGGCTGCCGGAGGACCAGACAGCGCCGCCGGCCTTGTAGCCGGTGGAGACGTACGAGCCGGAGATGGGCGCGGTGTACGACTTCAGCAGGCGCTCGCGCTCGGCCGCCCGGGCTGCGCGGGCCTTGACCTCGCGCTCCTTCTTGGCCTTCTCCGCGGCTTCCTTGGCACGCTCCTTGGCGGCGGCCTCAGCCTTCTCGCGGGCGGCGGTCTCGTCGGCGGCCTGCTGCTGGGCGGCGGCCTGGGCGTCGATCTGGTCGGCGACCGAGTCGCCGATGGTGATCGCCTGGGTCAGGGTCTGCTCGGCGGGGCTCTCTGCGGCGAATGCGGGAGCAGCCAGGGTGCCGACGACACCGGTGGTGGCGAGTGCGGCGACGCCGACGGTCCGGTTGGTCGTGCGCTTCATGCGGCTGGGACGACGGTGCTTCCCGGTGGCGCGGGTGAACGCCATGAAGTGGCTGGTCCTTTCCTTCCTTCTCGCCTACCGGGTTAGCTGACGGGTTCGGAGCAGGAAGGTCTCCTACGGACACCCTTCGGGAAGGGCGTCCGATTCACCCCAGGGACTGCGTATGGGTCCCCGGCTCCCCTGGCTCGCGCCGTACGGGGACTCGGCGATGACTGTCCGGTGCCGCGGGCGCGGCGCACTGCCTGACGAACAGCCGGACCGACGCTAAGCGGGGCGTCTTTCAATCAACAAACGGATCAAGGGTTTTGTAGCGCATGCCACAGGGCAGACGGGCAGCCTCTCCACCAATACGGACAACTCACCGATCGACTGCCGAAGTCCGGGCAAAAGGAGAACCCAGGCGACTCTTCAGTCACCTGGGTTCGCCATGGAGGGGTGCTGTTCTACTCCGCTCTACTCCGCCGTCACGACGCTGACTTCGCCGATTCCGAGGGCGCGGACCGGCTCCTCGATCTGCGCGGCGTCACCGACGAGGACGGTCACCAGACGGTCCACCGGGAAGGCGCTCACCGCGGCCGCGGTGGCCTCCACGGTGCCGGTCGCGGCGAGCTGCTGGTACAGCGTCGCCTGGAAGTCGTCCGGCAGGTACTGCTCGACCTGGTCGGCGAGGGTGCCCGCGACGGCGGCCGCCGTCTCGTACTTCAGGGGCGCCACACCCACGAGGTTCTGCACGGCGATGTCGCGCTCGGCGTCGGTGAGGCCCTCGGCCGCGAGGGTGCGCAGCACCTTCCAGAGGTCGTCGAGCGCCGGGCCGGTGTTCGGGGTGTCCACGGAGCCGCTGATGGCGAGCATCGCGGCGCCCGTCCCGTCCGGCGCGGAGCGCAGCACCTGGCCGAACGCCCGCACACCGTAGGTGTATCCCTTTTCCTCGCGCAGGACACGGTCCAGACGCGAGGTGAGGGTGCCGCCGAGGCAGTACGTGCCGAGCACCTGGGCGGGCCACACACGGTCGTGCCGGTCGGCGCCGACGCGGCCGATGAGCAGCTGCGTCTGGACGGCTCCGGGACGGTCGACGATGATCACGCGGCCGGTGTCGTCGGCGGTCACCGGCGGAATGGGGCGGGGCTCGGCCTGCGATCCCGTCCAGGCGCCGAGCGTGTCCCCGAGCAGCGCGTCGAGGTCGACGCCGGTGAGGTCGCCGACCACCACGGCGGTCGCGGTGGCGGGGCGTACGTGCTTCTCGTAGAAGGCGCGGACGCCCGCCGAGTCGATCGCGGTGACCGTCTCCTCGGTGCCCTGGCGCGGACGCGACATGCGCGAGGTCGCCGGGAAGAGCTGCCGGGAGAGCTCCTTGGCGGCGCGGCGGGCCGGGTTGGCGGTCTCGTGCGGGATCTCGTCGAGCCGGTTGCGCACCAGCCGCTCGATCTCGCTGTCCTCGAAGGCGGGTGCCCTGAGGGCGTCGGCGAGCAGACCGAGCGCCTTGGGGAGCCGGGAGACGGGGACTTCGAGGCTGATCCGTACGCCGGGGTGGTCGGCGTGCGCGTCGAGGGTGGCGCCGCAGCGCTCCAGCTCGGCGGCGAACTCCTCGGCGGAGTGCTTGTCGGTGCCCTCGGTGAAGGCACGCGCCATGATCGTGGCGATGCCGTCCAGGCCCTTCGGCTCGGCCTCCAGCGGGGCCGCCAGGAGGATCTCGACGGCGACGACCTGCTGGCCGGGGCGGTGGCAGCGCAGCAGGGTCAGGCCGTTGTCGAGCGCGCCGCGCTCGGGGGCCGGGAAGGCCCAGGGCCTGGCCTCGCCGGCCTGGGGCTGCGGGTGGAATTCCATCGTGGCGAGCTCGGTCACTTGGCCGCCTCCTCGTCGGTGTCGTCAGCGGCGTCGGTCTCTTGGGCCTCTTCGGCGACGGTCGGCTCGTAGACCAGCACCGCGCGGTTGTCGGGGCGCAGGCGGGCCTTGGCGACCTCCTGGACCTCCTCGGCCGTGACGTCGAGGACGCGCTGGACGGCCGTCAGGGCGAGCTGCGGGTCGCCGAACAGCACCGCGTACCGGCACAGTTCGTCGGCGCGGCCCGCGACCGTGCCGAGGCGGTCCAGCCACTCGCGCTCCAACTGGGCCTGGGCGCGCTCCATTTCCTCGGCGGTGGGACCCTCCTCGGCGAACCGGGCGAGCTCCTCGTCGACGGCGGTCTCGATCACCGGCACCTCGACGTCGCCGGACGTCTTCACGTCGAGCCACCCCAGGGAGGGTGCTCCCGCGAGGCGCAGCAGGCCGAACCCGGCCGCGACGGCGGTGCGGTCGCGGCGTACGAGCCGGTTGTAGAGCCGGGACGACTCGCCGCCGCCGAGCACGGTCAGGGCCAGGTCCGCCGCGTCGCACGCGCGCGTGCCGTCCTCCGGCAGCCGGTAGGCGGCCATCAGCGCGCGGGCCGGGACCTCCTCCTCGACGACCTCGCGCAGCTGCTCGCCGATGGTCTCGGGAAGCGCGCCGTCGCGCGGGGCGGGCTTGCCGTCGTGGCCCGCGATCGAGCCGAAGTACTTCTCGACCCAGGCGAGCGTCTGCTCCGGGTCGATGTCTCCGACGATCGAGAGAACGGCGTTGTTGGGCGCGTAGTAGGTGCGGAAGAACGCGCGCGCGTCCTCCAGGGTGGCCGCGTCCAGGTCCGCCATCGACCCGATGGGGGTGTGGTGGTAAGGGTGGCCCTCCGGGTAGGCGAGGGCGGTCAGCTTCTCGAAAGCGGTGCCATAGGGGACGTTGTCGTAACGCTGGCGGCGCTCGTTCTTGACGACGTCCCGCTGGTTCTCCATGGACTCGTCGTCGAGCGCCGCGAGCAGCGAGCCCATGCGGTCGGCCTCCAGCCAGAGGGCGAGCTCCAGCTGGTGGGTGGGCATGGTCTCGAAGTAGTTGGTGCGCTCGAAACTGGTCGTGCCGTTGAGCGAACCGCCCGCGCCCTGCACCAGTTCGAAGTGACCGTTGCCCTTCACCTGGCCCGAGCCCTGGAACATCAGGTGCTCGAAGAGGTGGGCAAGTCCGGTGCGGCCCTTGACCTCGTGCCGCGAACCGACGTCGTACCAGAGGCACACCGCCGCGACCGGGGTCAGGTGGTCCTCGGAGAGCACCACACGCAGGCCGTTGGCCAGGCGGTGCTCGGTCGCTGTCAGGCCGCCGGAACCGGCCTCAGCTGTGGCCGTGTGACCCATGGGCATGTACGTCCCTTCGATCGCGGAAAACTGCTGAATTCCTGCTAGTCATGCCACTGTATGCAAGCGCGCGGACAGCTGGCGAAGTTCCCGCGGCGCGTACGCCGAGAGCGAGCAGGCGGGCGGCGTCGGCAGGCCGTACGCTCGTGCGCCCGCACGGCCTCCGAAGCCCTGTGCGGGCACGCGGATTCGCCGCTTCCGAAGCCTGTGGAAAAGGCCGAGAAGGCGGCCCGCGACGCCTGTTGGAGCGGCCGGACACCCGGCTCGGGAGGCCCGTACGGACGGGTCGTGGTCCACGTTGTCAGTGGGCCGGTCCACAATGGAGCCCGTCAGAACCCGTTCATGCCCCGGCAGAGACTGTGAAGGAGTCGCAGCAGCGATGGCCCGCCGCAGCACGAAGACCCCGCCGCCAGACGACTTCGAGGAGCGCATCCTCGACATCGACGTCGTCGACGAGATGCAGGGCTCCTTCCTCGAGTACGCGTACTCGGTCATCTACTCCCGAGCCCTGCCGGACGCCCGCGACGGCCTCAAGCCGGTGCATCGCCGCATCGTCTACCAGATGAACGAGATGGGCCTGCGTCCCGACCGCGGCTATGTGAAGTGCGCCCGCGTCGTCGGCGAGGTCATGGGTAAGCTCCACCCCCACGGCGACGCGTCGATCTACGACGCCCTGGTCCGCCTGGCCCAGCCCTTCTCCATGCGGTTGCCCCTGGTCGACGGGCACGGCAACTTCGGTTCGCTGGGCAACGACGACCCGCCGGCCGCCATGCGGTACACCGAGGCGCGGATGGCCGACGCGACGTCCCTGATGACGGAGTCGATCGAGGAGAACACGGTCGACTTCTCCCCGAACTACGACGGCCAGGAGCAGGAGCCGTCGGTCCTCCCGGCCGCCTACCCGAACCTCCTGGTCAACGGCTCGTCGGGCATCGCGGTCGGCATGGCGACGAACATGGCGCCGCACAACCTCGGCGAGGTCATCGCCGCCGCCCGTCACCTGATCCGCCACCCCGGCGCCGATCTCGAGACGCTCATGAAGCACGTCCCGGGGCCCGACCTGCCCACGGGCGGCCGCATCGTCGGCCTCACCGGCATCAGGGACGCGTACGAGACGGGCCGCGGCACCTTCAAGATCCGCGCGACAGTGTCCGTGGAGAACGTGACGGCGCGCCGCAAGGGCATCGTCGTCACCGAGCTGCCGTTCACCGTCGGCCCGGAGAAGGTGATCGCCAAGATCAAGGACCTGGTCGGCTCGAAGAAGCTGCAGGGCATCGCGGACGTCAAGGACCTCACCGACCGTGCGCACGGCCTGCGCCTGGTCATCGAGGTCAAGAACGGCTTCGTCCCGGAGGCCGTCCTGGAGCAGCTCTACAAACTGACGCCGATGGAGGAGTCCTTCGGCATCAACAACGTGGCGCTGGTGGACGGCCAGCCGCTCACGCTGGGCCTCAAGGAACTCCTGGAGGTGTACCTCGACCACCGCTTCGAGGTCGTGCGCCGCCGCAGCGAGTTCCGCCGCACCAAGAAGCGCGACCGGCTGCACCTGGTCGAGGGCCTGCTGGTGGCCCTGATCGACATCGACGAGGTCATCCGCCTCATCCGCTCCAGCGAGAACTCCGCACAGGCCAAGCAGCGCCTGATCGAGCGCTTCTCGCTGAGCGACGTCCAGACGCAGTACATCCTGGACACGCCGCTGCGCCGGCTCACCAAGTTCGACCGCATCGAGCTGGAGACCGAGCGCGACCGGCTCAACGGCGAGATCGACGAGCTGACCGGCATCCTGGAGTCGGACTCCGAGCTGCGCAAGCTGGTCTCGTCCGAACTGGCCGCGGTGGCCAAGAAGTTCGGCACCGAGCGGCGTACGGTCCTGCTGGAGTCCGCCGGTTCCGCCGCCGCGACCGTGCCGCTCCAGGTGGCCGACGACCCGTGCCGCGTGCTCCTGTCGTCGACGAAGCTCCTCGCGCGTACGGCCAACGGTGACCCCTTCGGGGAGAGCGAGGGCAAGCGCGCCAAGCACGACCTGATCCTTTCCGCCGTCCCGGCGACCGCCCAGGGTGAGATCGGCGCGGTCACGTCCGCCGGCCGGCTGCTGCGGATCAACGTCATCGACCTGCCGCAGCTGCCCGACACCACGGCGGCGCCCAACCTCTCGGGGGGCGCGCCGGTCTCGGAGTTCCTGACCCTGGAGGGCGACGAGGACATCGTCTGTCTGACAACGCTCGACGAGTCGTCCCCGGGGCTCGCCATCGGCACACAGCAGGGTGTCGTCAAGCGCGTGGTGCCCGACTATCCCTCCAACAAGGAGGAGCTGGAGGTCATCACGCTCAAGGACGGTGACCGGATCGTCGGCGCGGCCGAGCTGCGCACGGGCGAGGAGGACCTGGTCTTCATCACCGACGACGCCCAGTTGCTGCGCTACCAGGCCTCCCAGGTCCGCCCGCAGGGCCGGCCCGCGGGCGGTATGACGGGCATCAAGCTCACGGACAACACCAAGGTGATCTCGTTCACGGCGGTTGACCCGGCCGTGGACGCGGTGGTGTTCACGGTGGCGGGCTCGCGCGGCACGCTGGACGACTCGGTCCAGACGACGGCCAAGCTGACGCCCTTCGACCAGTACCCGCGCAAGGGCCGTGCCACGGGTGGCGTGCGCTGCCAGCGGTTCCTGAAGGGCGAGGACTGCCTGAGCCTCGCGTGGGCAGGTCCCGCGCCGGCCCGGGCCGCGCAGAAGGACGGGACGCCCGCGGAACTGCCCGAGATGGACCCGCGACGGGACGGCTCTGGCGTCTCACTGGCGAAGACGGTTTCGGTGGTGGCGGGCCCGGTCTAGACGTCGTAGGCACCGGGCAGGCCGGCGCCCCGAGCCCGACCGCCCGGGTCCTGCGCCGCTTCAGCCTCCTGCTCCCCCTCCCGCTCCCGCTCCCGCTCCTGTACGTAGCGGAGGACGCCCCACATGCTGTGCTCGTCGGCGTGTGGGGCGTCCTCTTTGCACGCCTCCAGCTCCTTGCCGAGCGCGAGGGCGTCGATGCCGGAGCCGATGAGGACGAGCTGACTGAGCCGATCGCCCGGGGCCCACGGCTCCGGGTAGAACCGCAGGAAACGGCCGACGGCGTGCACGGCGTACCGGTTACGGGGGTCGGCGGCACCGAAGTCGACGTACCCCTTGATGCGGTAGAGCCCTTCGGGCCTGCTGTCGAGGAAATCCATCAACCGCCGGGGGCTGAGGGGCACTTCGGAGGTGAAGGAGACGGACTCGTAGGCGGAGTGCAGATGGCTGTGATGGTCGTGAAGGTCGTGGCGGCCGGGGTGCTCGTGGGTGCCATGTGACTGGGAAAGGCCGTCGTGGTCGCCCTCCTCGTGCCGGTGCGGGTCGTCGAACCGGCTCAGGTCGTCGAAGGAGAGCTGTCCGACGCGCTCCTCCGTGGGCCTGCGGTCGAAGAGGAACTCGGGGTCGATCCGCCCGTACGAGGCGGACACGACGGCGGCGGCGCGGTCGGTGAGGGACCGGACGAGGCCCATCACACGGTCGGGATCCGTCGCGCGGTCCGCCTTGTTGACGACGACCAGATCGGCGATGGCGAGGTGCCGGTCGATCTCGGGATGCTTCTGGCGGGTCGCGTCGAACTCCGCGGCGTCGACGACCTCCACGAGCCCGCCATAGACGATGCGCGGGTTCTCGCTGGCCAGGAGCATCTTGACCAGCTCCTGGGGCTCGGCCAGCCCGCTCGCCTCGATGACGATGACGTCGATTCGGGCAGCGGGCTGAGTGAGCCGGTCCAGGAAGACGTCGAGCTCGCTGGCGTCCACGGCGCAGCACAGACAGCCGTTCCCGAGGGAGACGGTGGAGTCGCCGAGCGCCCCGGCCACGGCCATCGCATCGATCTCGATGGCACCGAAATCATTGACGATCGCCCCGATACGACTGCCTCCGCTGCGGTGCAGGAGGTGGTTGAGCAGGGTGGTCTTGCCGGAGCCCAGGAAGCCGGCGAGGACGACGACCGGGATCTGCTGGGGGCTCGCCTGACTCAACGCGCGACCTCTCTCACACCAATGCGTGCACCGGCTCACGGGCCGGCTCTCACGACGGGAAACGAATGCCGAACCAGGATACGAGCCGGTGGATAGCCCTCGGAGTGAACGATTGTTAGCGGCGCTCGCGGGGCACACGTCTGGCATGGCGCCGAGTTGCGCGACCCGCGCTTCCCTCCGTGCGCCTCCTCTCCGCCTCCCTGCCGATCAGAGCCGCTCGGCACCCTGGGAGACGGCAAGCGCGCCGCCCACCGCTCGCCGGTCCGCCCCCTGGCGACCCACACCGACGACCGGCGGACGGTCGCCTGATTCGGGGGTTGACATGGTCACACAATCTGGGAAGCAAAGGCTGAGCTCCGCGGTCACAGCGGGGCTCGCCTTTGCAGCGGGGGCACTCGCAGCGCTGGCCGCCCAGCAACGCCGGTACGAGGAACTGCGGCTGCGCGTCGCGGAAGTCGAGCGGAGTGACAGGCAGGCCATGCTGACCGAGCAGCAGCGTCTGCAGTTCTACCTGCTGAGCAGGGCGATGGAGGACCCCGATCTGGCAGCCGTCTACAGCAACGTCCAGGTGGATTCACCCACGCAGCGGCGCCAGTACCTCTTCGCCAACGCGCTCTACACCAACGCCCTGCTTGCCTACCGCGTCGGCGTCGTCAACTGGGAGGAGCTGCACGGCCACCTTCGCATGATCTGCCGCAACCCCATTTTTCGAGACTACTGGGAGGCTCACCGACCCCATCGGGCCAGCCTCGAGGACAACTCCGAGGAGGCCCGGGTCGGCCGAATGGTGGACGTCCTGATCCGCGATTTGGACGAGGCGGATACCGAAGAATGGTGGGTCGTCGGCGAACCGCCACTGGAATAAGGCCAGTTGACTCACCATGCGACCATCCGCCTCACCGTCAGCTCCGCGAGCAGCCGACATCTCCAGTAGCCAACTGCACCAGTAACGGTATGCGTGCCCTTGTATCCTGAACCCCCCTCAACGGGGTACTCTGGCCCCGCCCTCAACTCTGCCCTCAACCGTCCAGACGTGAGGCCCGGGGCCTTCACGCCTAGACACGAGGACAGGAATTGAAGATCGTGCGCCGCATCGGTGCGTCCCCACGCGAACGAGGCAGTTTGTCCGGCGACTCATGTCCGGACATTTTTGAACTCAGCGACGGGAACTTCGCAGTCATCGGGACAGAGGCCACCGCGGCGCTCGACCAAGAACTCCCCCCTGACGCAGCACGCGCGGACTATGAACGCATCGTCATCGTCAGCAGAGAGACGCTGGTCCGCGCCAAGGCAGACATCCCCGACGCGTAACGCGACCGCAGGTCTGCCGTAAGGACGATCCCGTCAACTGTTGAGGCCCATCCGGTCACCCCGTTGAGGTTCGCCTCCGGGAGACGGTGCCGTTCCAGCCCGCCACACACACCCACCACGCCCCGCGCACCACTCCGTCACGACAGGGGCCTACCGAGAAGGCCGGCGCATACCTCGCCGACCGCTCGATCCAAACTTCCCGAGGTCCGGCATCCGAACGGTGCCGGACCTCGCGCGTACGCGTCGCATGCCGTGCCCTACGTCGGATACGTGACCCTCAGACCACCGCAGGCACCGCCACCGGCGCCCCCGGCCCCACATACCGTGCCGCCGGTCGGATGATCTTCGGGTCCTCCGCCTGTTCGAGGATGTTGGCGCTCCAGCCGACGACGCGGGCCGCGGCGAAGGTGGGTGTGAACATCTCTCGTGGCAGGCCGCAGAGTTCCATGACGACGCCCGCATAGAACTCCACGTTCGTGTGGAGTTCCCGGCCGGGCTTGAGCTCCGCGAGGATCGCTTCCACGTGCCGTTCGACCTCGACCGCGAAGTCGACCAGGGGGCCGCCGAATTGCTGGGCGATGCCGCGGAGCATGCGCGAGCGGGGGTCCTCGGTGCGGTAGACGGGGTGACCGAAGCCCATGATGCGGTCGCCGGCGAGGACGCGTTCACGGATCCAGGAGTCGATGCGGTCGGGAGCCCCGATCGCGTCGAGGGTGTCCAGGGCCCGGCTCGGGGCGCCGCCGTGGAGCGGACCGGATAGGGCTCCCACCGCGCCGACGAGGCAGGCCGCCACATCGGCCCCCGTCGACGTGATCACCCGCGCCGTGAATGTTGATGCATTGAATCCATGGTCAATGGTCGAGATCAAGTACTGCTCGATCGCCCTCGCCCGGTCCGCGTCCGGTTCCGAACCCGTCAGCATGTAGAGGTAGTTGGCGGCGTAGGGCAGATCGTCGCGCGGCTCGATCGGTTCGAGGCCCTGCCCGAGCCGGTGGAGCGCCGTCAGCAACGTCGGCACGGCCGCCGACGCGGCGAGCGCGTCCGCTCGGCGCTGCTCGGCGTCAATGTCGTACACCGGCCGGAACCCCCGCGCCGCACCGAGGAGAGACAACGCGGTGCGCATCCCGGCGAGCGCCCCTGACCTCCCACTGGCCGCGGAGATCGCGGGCAGTACGGCCCGCACCTCCACCGGCAGCCACCGCAGTTCCGCCGTCCGCGCGGCAAAGGCGGAACGCTGTGCCGCGTCCGGCAGTTCACCATGTACCAGCAGGTGCCACACGTCCTCGAAGCCGCGGGTCCGTGCGAGGTCGACGGCCGAGTACTGGCGATAGTGGTAGAACCCTTCGACCCCCCTGACGTCACCCAGCACGGTGTCGGTGACAACGACGCCCGCGAGTCCTCGCGGTACGTCGACAGAAGCGGTCGCGGCCCGGTTGATCGGCACGTTTCCTCCCTGGACTTGATTCGACTGTCCATGCTTGACTCAATTCCTGTCAATATTGATTGAATCAATACTCAACTGCACAGATACGGTGATGCTCATGACGGATCAAGAACCGGCCCTCGCGTACGAAGCGCGGCGGATCAGCACCAAGCAAGCGGCCGAACTGCTCGGGGTGAAGCCCGAGACGGTCTACGCGTATGTGAGCCGCGGCCAGCTCAGCAGCCGACGCAGCACCGGCGGCCGGGGCAGCACCTTCGACACCAAGGAGGTGGAGGCGCTCGCACGTCGCAACAGGCGCGAGCCGACCGAGAGTTCACCGGCCTCCGGCCAACTTTCCGTACGTACCCGCATCACCTTGATCGACAAGGACCGGTACTACTTCCGAGGGGTCGACGCGACCGAACTGGCCGCGCGCCACTCCTACGAAGAGGTCGCCGAGTGGCTGTGGACGGGCGTCCTGCGCCCGGGTGTCACGTTCACGGCTCCGGAGGCGTCCGTCGCCGTCGCCCGCCGTGCCGTCGACGCACTGCCCGAGCACACGGGCCCGACCGACCGGCTCCGCGTCGCGGCCATCGCCGCGGCGACCGCCGACCCGCTGCGCTTCGACCTCTCCGAACAGGCCGTGCTCGGGACGGCCCGCACGCTGATCCCCACGCTCGTCGCCGCCCTGCCCCCCAAGGGACACGACCATCGGGACGGGGACTCGCTCGCGCACCGCCTGTGGGCCCGGCTCAGCGGCCGCGAGGCCGACGAGGCGTCCCTGCGCGCCCTGGACACCGCCCTCGCGCTGCTCGTCGACCACGACCTGGCCGCGTCGACGCTGGCGGTCCGGGTCGCCGCCTCGGCCCGCGCCCACGCGTACGCCGCCGTCTCTGCGGGCCTCGGCGTCCTCGAAGGCCCGTTGCATGGAGCGGCCAGCGGCCTGGCGCACCGGATGCTGCTCGACGTCCTGGACCGGGGCACGGCGGCCCCGGTGGTCGCGGACGAGCTGCGGGCCGGGCGCCGCGTCCCGGGGCTCGGCCACCGCCTCTACCCGGGCGAGGACCCACGCGCGCGCGTGCTGTTCGGCCTCCTGGAGGACATTCCCCGCGCCGCCCCCGCCCTGGCCGCGGCTCGCGACATCGTGGACACCACGGCCCGCCACGTACCCCTGCACGCCAACGTCGACCTGGCCCTCGCTGTCCTCACGGCCTCGTCCGGCATGCACGCCTCGGCGGGCGAGACGATCTTCGCGGTGGCCCGAACGGCCGGCTGGATCGCCCATGTGCTGGAGGAGTACGACGAGGCCCCGCTGCGCATGCGCCCGAGCGGACACTACGTAGGCGCACGGCCCCCTCAGCCACTTCCGGAGCAGTGACATCACCCGCCCCGGAAGTCACCCCGGTCAAGTCAGGTTAGGCTCACCTCTGTGAGTACGTGCGCGAAGGTCTCACGGGACCTGGAGGAGCCCCTCGCGGGGACCGCCGCCACCGCGAGGACGTGGCTGCTGGTCGAACAGCCCGGCCCCTGGGGCGCCAAAGCGCTGACATCGAGCCACCTGGACCCCGTACTCGGCCGGGCGCTTGAGCAGGCCGCCGAGGGCACGGGCGTACGCATCGCGCTGATCCGGCGCCCGGGCCGCCACGCCGACTGCCACACGGTCGCCGAGCGCCAGGTGTACGCGGCCCACACCACCCCGGGAAACGTATGGCTGCACAAGGCCACCACGTCTGACCCCGAGCGACTGCTCGAACTTGACTTCACCGAGCTCGGTGAGGGCCTGCCCGGGACCTTCGACACCACCCTCGACGGTGCGCCGCACGCCGGCGACCCGCTCGCGCTCGTGTGCACGAACGGCAAGCGCGATCGCTGTTGCGCCCTTCTGGGCCGCCCCCTCGCCGCCGAACTCGCCGCCTCCGGAGTGGACGGCATATGGGAGGTCACGCACCTGGGGGGCCACCGCTTCTCCCCCACCCTCCTCGTACTGCCGTTCGGATACGCCTACGGGCGGGCCGAGGCCCATGCCGTCAAGGAGATCCTCCAGGGCGTACGGGAGGGCCGTGTCGTCACCGAGGGGTGCCGTGGGAGCTCTGCCTGGGAGCGTCCAGGGCAGGCCGCCGAACTGGCCGTGCGCACTGCCGCGCACGAGGACGCCGCGGGCGCGCTGAGCGTCGTCCGTACGGAGGGTTCGGCGCCCCGCTGGGAGGTGACGGTCGCCCACAGCGACGGCCGCCAGTGGCTCGTCACGGTCGCCCAGGGCGCGGCACTGCCGCCCCGCCCCGAGAGCTGCGGCTCGGCTCTCGGCTCTCCGGCCCGGATGGACGTGATGGCGGTGCGCGAGCTGTTCCGTACGGCTGTCGCGCACCACGTGGCCCACTGATCGCACCTTCCAAACGAGATCCACGCCACACCCCCTGCGGCACCGCGCGCCCCTCCCCGTACCGTCGTAGGCATGAGCCCCACTCCCCCTCGACGACTCCGCCTGGGCATGCCGAAGCGGATGTTCTCGCAGGTGCTGCTGATGCAGGTGGCGATCGCCGCCGGAGTCGCCGTCCTCGCGACCGGTCTGTTCCTCGCTCCGCTGAGCGAACAGCTGGACGACCAGGCGATGCGCCGCGCTCTCGCGATCGCGCAGACCACGGCGGCGCAGCCGAGGCTCGCCGAGGAGCTGAAGTCCACACCGGCCTCGGCCGACGGGCCCGTACAAGCCGAGGCGGAGCGGATCCGCAAGGCCAGCGGCGCCGAGTACGTGGTCGTGATGAACGTCGACGGCACCCGCTGGTCGCACACGAACCCCTCCGAGATCGGCGGGCACGTCTCGACCGATCCGAGGTCCGCCCTGTCCGGCCGTGAGGTCATGGAGATCGACAGTGGCACCCTGGGCCGCTCGGCGCGCGGCAAGGTTCCGTTGCGCGACACCGACGGCCGGATCGTCGGCGCGGTCTCGGTCGGCATCGGGTACGACAGCGTGCGCGCCCGCCTCATCCACGCGATCCCCGGGCTCTTCGCGTACGCCGGAGGAGCCCTGGCCGTCGGTGCGCTGGCCGCCTATCTGATCTCACGACGGGTGCAACGGCAGACCCGTGACCTGGCTTTCTCGGACATCGCCGGGCTCCTGGCGGAGCGCGAGGCGATGCTGCACGGGATCAGGGAGGGTGTCGTCGCGCTGGACCGCGTGGGCAGGATCCGGCTCCTCAACGACGAGGCCCGGCGCCTGCTGGGGATCGGCGACGAGGCCGTCGGACAGCCCCTCGACAGCGCGCTCGGAGAAGGCCGTACGACCGACGTGCTGGCCGGGACCGTCACCGGAACCGATCTGCTCACCGTCCGCGGCCAGCGTGTGCTGGTCGCCAACCGCATGCCCACCGACGACGGCGGTGCCGTCGCCACCCTGCGCGACCGCACCGAACTGGAGCAGCTGGGCCGCGAACTCGACTCCACCCGCGGCCTGATCGACGCCCTGCGCGCACAGGACCACGAACACGCCAACCGCATGCACACGCTGCTCGGGCTGCTGGAACTGGAGATGTACGACGACGCCGTGGAGTTCGTCGGCGAGGTCGTCGGTGACCACAGGGCGACCGCGGAACAGGTCACGGAGAAGATCCACGACCCGTTGCTCGCCGCCCTCCTGGTGGGCAAGGCCACCGTCGCGGCGGAGCGCGGAGTCGCCCTGTGGATCTCGGACACCACGCTGTTCCCGGACAGGTTGATCGACCCGAGAGGGCTGGTCACGATCGTCGGGAACCTCGTCGACAACGCGCTCGACGCCGCCGCGGGCACGCTCCACGCGCGCGTGGAGGTCGAATTGCGCGCGGAAGGGCGTACGGCCGTCCTGAGAGTGCGGGACACAGGTCCTGGAATTCCCGCCGAGCAACGTGAGTTGATCTTCACGGACGGGTGGTCCACGAAGAAGCCCCCGGCCCACCGAAAGCGCGGGATCGGCCTCTCCCTGGTACGCAGGCTCGCCGAGCGGCAGGGTGGCAGCGCCCGGGTCTCGGAGGCGGACGGCGGGGGCGCCGAATTCACCATCGTGCTGCCGGAGGCACTGGCGGAGCCGGGACTCGCACCGGAGCCCACGCCCGGCCTCATGCTGGAGAGCGCCGCCACGACCGTCAACGAGGAGTCGCGATGATCGAGGTACTGGTCGTGGACGACGACATCCGGGTCGCCCGGGTCAACGTCGCCTACGTGGAGAAGGTCGCGGGCTTCCATGTCGCGGGCGAGGCACACTCCGCGGCGGAGGCGCTGCGGCAGCTGGAGGCACTGCCCCGGCTGGACCTGGTGCTTCTCGACCACTACCTGCCGGACGAGACGGGCCTCGCGGTCGTCCAGGAGATGCGCAGACGCGGCCATCAGGCCGACGTGATCATGGTGACCGCGGCCCGTGACGTCTCCACGGTCCAGGCGGCGATGCGACAGGGCGCGCTCCAGTACCTGGTGAAACCGTTCGCCTTCGCCGGACTGCGCGCGAAGCTGGAGGCCTACGCGGACCTGCGCCGCACCCTCGACGGCGGCGGCGAGGCCGAACAGGCCGAAGTCGACCGGATCTTCGGCGCCCTGTCCGCGGGCTCGGAACCGGGTCTGCCCAAAGGGCATTCCCCCACCACCGCGGAGGCCGTACGCCGGGCGCTGATGACCGCGGAAGGCCCTCTGTCGGCCCAGGAGATCGCCGACCGGACCGGACTCAGCCGCCAGACCGCCCAGCGCTATCTGAAGCTCCTGGAGCGCACGGGACGGGCCACGCTGACCCTCAAATACGGTGACGCGGGCCGCCCGGAGCACCGTTACGTCTGGGCGACCCGCGCCTGAGGACACGGCCGCGGTACGGGGGAAGCGACCGCACCCGCCTGCGTACGGCTGTCAGGGGAGTTCAGCCGTGCACAGGGGCTCAGCCCGCGGTCGGGGGAGACCGCTGGTCGGGGGGCAGTTCACGCTGGTCGGGGGTCAGTCCTCGACCTTGTCCACGAACTCCGTGGTGTACGTCCTGCTGAGGTCCACGTCGGCCTTCTTGATGTCGGGGTTGAACGCCTTGAGGACCTTCTCGATGGTCTTGGGACCGTCCTCGGGCATCACACCGTCCTGCGTGAACATCGGCATGGTGCTCTGGATCGCGCTGGCGTAGAGCGTCCCGTTGCCCTGCGAGTAGTCGTCCGGCATCTCGTCGGCGATGTCACTGGCGCTGTGCCCGGCCATCCACCTGAGGGTCTTCACGAAGGCGTTGGCCAGCTTCTGGACCGTCTCCTTGTTGTCGTTCACCCAGTCCGTCTGCATGTAGAGGCTGGACGACGGGTACGCGCCGCCGAGCGCCTCGTCGGAACCCGCCGGGGTGCGCATGTCGAGGAGCACCTTGCCGCTGTTCTCCGCCAGGATCGTGGCGACGGTCGGGTCGGTCGTCATACCGCCGTCGATGGACCCCTTCTTGAGCGCGGAGATGAAGCTCTGTCCCGCGCCGACCGGGACGGTCTTGAACTCGTTGACGGACACACCGTTCTTGACGGCGAGGTACTTGGTGAGGAAGTCGGTCGAGGAGCCGATGCCGGTCACGCCGAGCCTCTTGCCCTTGAAGTCCGCCGGTGAACTGATCTCGGTCGCCGCCTTGTCGGAGACGATCTGCACCTCACCGGGCGCGCGCGAGAACTGCACCACCGACTGGACGTCCTCGCCCTTGACCTGCAGATCGAGGGTGTGGTCGTAGAAGCCGACGGCTCCTTGCACCTCCCCGGACACGAGTGCGGTCTCGGCCTCCACACCGGCGTGCTCGCTCAGCAGCTCCACGTCGAGGCCCTCGTCCTCGAAGTAGCCGAGCCGCTGGGTGAGCATCGCAGGCAGGTAGATGACCTTGTCCAGGCCGCCGACCATGATCTTGACGTTCTCCCCCTTGCCGCCCGCCGCGTCGGCGGCGGCCGATCCGGTCACGTCATTGGCGCAGGCGGTGAGCGAGGAAAGGACAAGCAGGCCGGCGGCTGCCAGCGACCCGTGTCTGAGGGTCTTGGGCATGTTCGTTCACGTCCTTGTGAAGAAGGCGGTGCGGGGAACACGAGTGCCCTGGAGAGACCGGTGACGGGGAACCGGCCGCTCCGCCAAGAGACCGGCCCCGAAGGAAAACCGGTGTCCTGGAGAGGGCTGTCTGCGAAATGCGCCTCCTGGGGAGACGCTCGACAAAAACGGGGACCTAGGAGGGGCATTTTGGGCCTGCGCGTGCCCTGAGAAGGGAGTTCGGCTCTCGGTCTACAACGGCGTCCACCGGGAGAAACGGCGCTCTGCGAACGTGGGCAGCCCCTCCTGGAGCGTCACCCGGCAGGCGCTCGCCCTGAGGGAACGTCGTGCGTCGGCTGCCAGGGACAGCAGGCGAGGGACGGCGACAACGGCCCTGCTTCCGCGGACGGCCAGCGCGCGGAAGACCGTACGGGCCGAATTGGCGGCCGGGGCGATGGACACCTCAAGGGTGCGGGCGCCGAGGACGACCGAATCGCGCGTGCCCTCCCGCAGGTCGAGCGGTTCGTCCGGCACCACGGCTTCGCACTCCATAAGTTCTTCGAGACCGCTGACGAGGGTCGATGTGGTCGACCTGCCTCGGCCTGTGGGGGCCACGACGGCCGTGAACCCGCAGCCTGCCACGGTCGGATCGAGTCCGATGGCGGCCGTGTGCAGTTCCCCCGACGGGGTTGTGAAGACCTTGCGCACGCCTCGCAGTGCGATGGCGGGGCCGGTGTCTGCGCTCATGCCCCGCGACCGTAGCCGTGGCCCGCACCACGGCAGCAGTCTTGTGTGCGCAAGGCGTTCTTCTGATTACAGAAGGGTGTTGTGCTCTTTCTGCTCACTCCACAACACTGGGGCCGACAGCACGGGCTCACCGCTCGCCCGGCTCGGGGGGAGAGGCCCGATGATTGACGTCCTGGTCGTGGACGACGACTTCCGTGTCGCCGAAATCAACGCCAAGTTCGTGGGGAAGGTTCCCGGCTTCCGGGTGGCCGCCCGTGCGCACAGCGCCGCCCAGGCCCTGGACGCGGCGGGCCGGGAGCCCGTCGACCTGATCCTGCTCGACCACTATCTGCCCGACCGGACAGGCCTCGAACTCGTCCAGCAGATGCGGGAACTGGGCATGGGCGCGGACGTCATCATGATCACCGCGGCCGGCGATGTGGAGACCGTACGGGCCGCGATGCGTCTGGGCGCTCTGCACTATCTGGTCAAGCCGTTCACGTTCGCAGCGCTGCGAACGCGGCTCGAGTCGTACGCCGCGCTGCGCCGCACCGTCGACAGAGTCAGCGACCAGGGCATGGCGGGCCAGGAACAGGTCGACCGCATGTTCGGCGCTCTGCGCACGGCGCCCGCCCCGTCCTCGCCGGGTCTGCCCACCGGTCACTCGGAGCCGACCACGGACCTGATCTGCACCGTCCTCCATCAGGCCGACCACCCCCTCTCGGCCCACGAGGTCGCCGCCGAAACGGGCCTCAGCCGCTCCACTGCCCAGCGCTACCTCCGCCACTTGGAACAGGCGGGCCGTCTCCGGCTCTCACTCAAGTACGGGGACACCGGGCGTCCGGAACACCGCTATGCGTGGGTCGCGCCTTGAGCCGGCGAACCCATAACCCTGCCCGTAGCCCTGCCGGACCGCCACACAGGCCTCACTAGCCTCACAGGCCTCGCGTGAGGGAGTCCCGCCGGATCTGCCCTCGCCCCGCCCGCCCGCCGGTCAGACCGCTCCCGCCCCCGTGAGCGCCCGTACCTCGGTCTCGGCGTGCTTGGCCTCGTCCGGCGGCTCGGCCGAGGTGACCGTGCCGAGCCAGCCCGCCAGGAAGCCGAGCGGGATCGACACCAGGCCGGGGTTCTCCAGCGGGAAGTACTGGAGGTCGACTCCCGGGAACAGCGACGCGGGGCTGCCCGTGACCACCGGAGACAGCACAACGAGCACCAAGGCCGGCACCAGGCCCCCGTAGACGGACCACACCGCGCCGCGCGTCGTGAAGTTCCGCCAGAACAGCGAGTACAGCAGCACCGGGAGGTTCGCCGACGCGGCGACGGCGAAGGCGAGCCCCACCAGGAAGGCCACGTTGAGGTCGCGCGCGAGCAGACCCAGCGCGATGGCGACGACGCCGATACCGACCGCGGCGGTCCGCGCCACGGCCACCTCGCTGCGCGGCTTCGCATGCCGACGTCGCAGCGACGCGTACAGGTCGTGGGCCACGGACGCCGAGGAGGCGAGCGTGATTCCGGCGACCACCGCGAGGATCGTGGCGAAGGCGATCGCCGCGACGATCGCGAACAGAACCGTTCCTCCGGTGGAGCCGGCGCCGCCGCCCAGATCGAGCGCCAGCAGCGGTACCGCGGTGTTCCCGGCCGCGTTCGACCCGCGTACGGCATCGGGGCCGACGATCGCCGCCGCCCCGAACCCCAGCACGATCGTCATCAGGTAGAACCCGCCGATCAGACCGATCGCCCAGACGACCGAGCGCCGCGCGGCTCGCGCGGTCGGCACGGTGTAGAAGCGCGACAGGATGTGCGGCAGCCCCGCCGTGCCCAGCACGAGGGCGAGTCCCAGGCTGATGAAGTCCAGGCGCGCGGTCCAGTCCCCGCCGTACCTCAGCCCCGGCGCGAGGAACGACTTCCCGTGCCCACTCCGGTCCGCCGCCGTACGCAGCAACTGGTCGAAGTCCCCGTGGAACCGCACCAGGACGAGCACGGTCAGCGCGATCGCCCCGCCCATCAGCAGGACCGCCTTGACGATCTGGATCCACGTGGTGGCCCGCATCCCACCCATCGACACATAGATGACCATCAGCGCCCCGACGCCGATCACCGTCCAGGCCTGCGCCGCCTCGCTCGTACCGCCCAGGAGCAGCGCGACCAGGCTGCCCGCACCCACCATCTGCGCCACCAGGTACAGAACGGACACGGTCACCGAGGAGGTGCCCGCCGCGATCCGCACCGGTCGCTCGCTCATGCGGGCCGCGACGACGTCCGCGAGCGTGAACCGCCCGCAGTTGCGCACCAGTTCGGCGACGAGGAACAGCACGACGAGCCAGGCGACGAGAAAGCCCACCGAGTACAGCAGCCCGTCATAGCCGAAGAGCGCGATCAGCCCCGAGATACCCAGGAAGGACGCTGCGGACATGTAGTCGCCCGCGATGGCAAAACCATTCTCCATCGGCGAGAAGAGCCGTCCGCCCGCGTAGAACTCCTCCGCCGAACCATGCCGGTGTCGGCTCACCCAGGTCGTGATCCCGAGGGTGATCGCGACGAACACGCTGAACAGCAGCAGCGCCAGCGTCTGATGGTTCCCGGTCACCGCTCACCACCCGTGACGCTTCGCGTCAGTTCCTGTGTGTCCCAGCGCAGATCGAGCGCCGCCCGGTCTCTGCGCAGCCGGGCGTGCCGTGCGTATGCCCAGGTGAACAGGAACGTCGTGAGGAACTGCCCCAGCCCCGCGAGCATCGCCACGTTCACCGCGCCGGCGACGGGCTTCGCCATGAGATCCGGAGCCGTCGTCGCCGTCACCACATAGGCCACGTACCAGGTGAAGAAGACGGCGACGGCGGGGACCACGAACCTCCGGTACCGGCTGCGCACCTCCTGGAAGGCCGCGCTGCGCTGCACCTCCAGATAGACGTCGGCCGCACGGGCGCTCCGGTCCTCCTGCTCCCCTCGCGCGGGCGGCACGGCGGGAGCGGGCGCACCCGTACTGTCCAACTCGCCCCAGCCTGAGGCGAGCGCGTCGTACCAGGGGTCGTCGAACCGGACCTTTCCGGAGTCGGGACCGTCGTACTTCTCCACCGAACTCTCCTTGTCCGCTGCCCGTTTCGGCCGCGTGCCCAAGGATGGACAGATCGGGAAGATCCCAGACTCTTCTCTCCGCGCTCTTCACCCCATCAGGTGACTCACCCCCCTGGTGGCCGCACAAGTCCCTTCCCGAAGGCGTAACGGACCGCCTGCGCGCGGTCCTTGAGCCCCGTCTTGGCGAACAGGTTGTTGATGTGGGTCTTCACGGTGGCCGTCGACACATGGAGCTTGCGGGCGATCTCCTGGTTGGTCAGACCGTCGGCGATCAGCACGAGCACCTCCGTCTCCCGCGCGGTGAGCCCGTCCGGCGCCTCGGCGCCCTCCGCGGAGGCGGCGGGTGCCGGCTCGGACAGCCGCTCCAGCAGGCGCCGTTGAATGCTCGGGGAGAGCCCGGCGTCCCCGGACAGCACGCTCCGCACGGCCCGTACGATCTCGTCGCCGCCCGCGTCCTTGGTGAGATAGCCGCGGGCCCCGGCCCTGAGCGCGGGAAACAGCGAGGCGTCGTCCGCGTACGTGGTGAGCACGACGACCTGTGTCCTGGGGTGTTCGGCCCGGATGCGTCTGGTCGCCTCCACCCCGTCGCAGCGGGGCATGCGCAGGTCCATCAGCACGACGTCCGGGTCGAGCTCGGCCACCAGCCGCACGGCCTCGTGCCCATCGGCGGCGGCCCCGACGACCTCGATCCCCGACAGCAGCCCGAGCAGCATCACGATGCCCTCGCGCACCACGGTCTGATCGTCCGCCACGACGACACGGGCCGGCGCCCTGTCTTCCTCCTCCGTCATACAGGCACCTTCAGCGTCACCACGAACCCCTCCTCGTACGGCCCGGCCTCCAGCGAGCCGCCCAGCAGCTCGGCCCGCTCCCGCATTCCGAGCAGACCGTATCCGGCGCCGGAGTGTGTGAATTCGCCCGGCGGCGCTCCCGAGTCCCTTACGTTCAGCATCACTTCGTGCTCGCCGTAGTCCAGGCGTATGCGGATCTTGGCCCCGGGCGCGTGCTTCCGGACGTTCGTCAGTGCTTCCTGGGCGACTCTGCGCACTGCCTGCGACGCCTCGGCCGGCAACGGCCGCCGTTCACCCGTGACGGTGACATCGGCTCCGGCGGTTTCGGCGACCAGCTCGCTCAGGAACTCCTCCAGCGGTGACAGCTCTCCGCGCAGCGCGGAGAGCGCCTGCCGGGTCTCGGCGAGGCCCTCGCGGGCCATTCCCCGTGCCGCCACGACCCGATCGAGGATCTGGTCCCGCTCCGCTCCCCTCTCGATCAACAGCCGTGCCGCCTCCAGGTGCACGAGTTGCGCCGAAAGGCTGTGCGCCAGCACATCGTGGATCTCCCGTGCGATCCGGGCCCGCTCCGCGAGCGCCGCCGACTCCGCCTCGGCCGCCCGCGCGGCCCGCTCCTGGGCGAGCAGCCGCTGGGCGCTGCCCCGGGCCTCGGCGTCCAGCCGCAGCACGTACCCGGCCAGAGCAAGCCCCGCGGTCGTGGCCAGGGTGGTCAGCCAGGCGTCGTTGTTCACTGCCGCGTACGTGCCCAGAGCCACGGCGCTCGCGGGCAGTGCCGCCGCGAGCGGCAGTCGTTCCATGGCGCTGACGGCGCAGGCGCACCACACGACGAGGGCAGGAACCCGCAACCCCGCGCCCTCTGCCACCGTCGCGATGGCGAAGAGCAGCACTAGCAACCCCAAGGAGGGAAGCAGGCGATGCTCGAGCGTGACCCTCCGGAAGCCCCAGACCCCGAGTCCACCGACAAGGACTCCCAGAACAGCCCCTGCGACACCCCAGCCGTGCAGGTCGCTGTCAATGAAGGTCGTGGCCAGGAGGATGCCGACGGCCAGGATGCGCCCGCCCCCGGCGAGAGCACGCCGGGCCCTGTGCACTCCCATTCGGGAGAGCGCCTCGCGGGAGGGCCAGAGCAACCAGACGTTGTCCGTCATACGCGCTCCTTCCGCGAGGGCCGGGGCATGCCGTCACCGTACGCCGTGCTCTGCCCGCTCACCGGGGGCAGTGTCTGCGCCCGGCGGACCATGATCCCGGAGCGCACCAGCAGCGTCACCGCGAGTGCGAGGAGCAGGGCGGAGCTGTCCTGGTGCACTCCCAGGGCGGCACCGAGGCCGAACAAGCCCGCCCGCAGGGCTATCCCGACGGTCCAGACGAGGGCGCCGGCCTTGCTGCCCTTGCTCCACACCGAGCCGTCCGGTGTCCTCCACATCCGGGTGGTCCACGCCCAGCCGACGCCGATGGCCAGGCCGACGAGGAGTTCGGTGCCGAGCAGGAGGACCGACAGCGTCCGATGGCCGGGATCGAGCAGACCCGGTTCGCGCAGAGCCAGGAAGGACAGGACCGCGGGCACGACCCACCAGCTCCTGTCCGTCGTTGTCCGACGGGTGCGGAACTGGCGGGCGATCACCAGGACGGCAACGGCGAGGATCGCCAAGGCATCGACAAGCCCGGACATCGCGGCCTCCGTGTGCGGGGAAGGGCGGGTGCCGGCAGCGGGCGCTGTCGACGCCTTCGACGCTACGGAAACGGGCAGGTCGGCAGATCGGAGCCAGGGTGGATCATGGGTGGATCCCGGATGTGGCCCGACTCCACCCGTGGGTGGAGGCGCCCTCGCGGACGTCTGCCGGCCCGATGCCCGCCGGGACCCTTTGCGGTCCCGACGGGCTCACTCGACCGAACCGGCTGCGGGACCGTCTACGCGTCGATGCGCGAACGGTCCAGCGTCGCCGCGGAGCTGGAGATGAACTCCTTGCGGGGGGCCACGTCGTTGCCCATCAGCAGGTCGAACACCTGCTCGGAGGCCTCCAGGTCGGAGATGTTGATCCGGCGCAGCGTACGGAAGCGCGGGTCCATGGTCGTCTCGGCCAGCTGGTCGGCGTCCATCTCGCCGAGGCCCTTGTAGCGCTGGATCGAGTCCTTGTACCGCACGTTCTTGCGCTGCAGCTCCAGCACGGTCTCACGCAGCTCGCGGTCCGAGTACGTGTAGATGTACTTGTCCTGACCCTTCTTGGGCTGGCTGAGCTCGAGGCGGTGCAGCGGCGGCACCGCCGCGAACACGCGCCCCGCCTCGACCATCGGCCGCATGTAGCGCTGGAAGAGCGTCAGCAGCAGGATGCGGATGTGCGCGCCGTCGACATCGGCGTCGACGAGGAGAATGATCTTCCCGTAGCGCGCCGCGTCGATGTCGAAGGTCCGGCCCGACCCTGCTCCTATGACCTGGATGATCGCGCCGCACTCGGCGTTCTTCAGCATGTCCGTGACGGACGCCTTCTGGACGTTGAGGATCTTTCCGCGGATCGGCAGCAGCGCCTGGAACTCGGAGTTCCGGGCGAGCTTTGCGGTGCCGAGCGCGGAGTCTCCCTCGACGATGAACAGCTCGCTGCGGTCCACGTCGTCGCTGCGGCAGTCGGCGAGCTTGGCCGGCAGCGAGGAGGACTCCAGGGCCGTCTTCCTGCGCTGCGCGTCCTTGTGCTGACGGGCCGCGATGCGCGTACGGGCGGCGGAGACGGCCTTCTCCATGACGACCCGGGCCTGCGCGGCGGCATCCCGCTTCGTGGAGGTCAGGAAGTCCTTGAGCTCCTTGGAGACCACGTTCGTCACGATCCGGCGGGCCGCCGAGGTGCCGAGGACCTCCTTGGTCTGGCCCTCGAACTGCGGTTCGGCGAGGCGGACCGTGACGACAGCCGTGAGGCCTTCCAGGGCGTCGTCCTTGACGACGTCGTCCTCGGCGACGCGCAGCAGCTTCTTGCTGCGCAGCACCTCGTTCATCGTCTTCGCGACGGCCTGCTCGAAGCCCGCGACATGGGTGCCGCCCTTCGGCGTGGCGATGATGTTCACGAACGACTTCAGGGTCGTGTCGTAGCCCGTGCCCCACCGCATCGCCACGTCGACGCCCAGTTCCCGGGTGACCTCGGTGGGCGTCATCTGCCCGTGGTCGTCCAGGACCGGGACCGTCTCCTTGAAGGTGCCCTGCCCGGAGAAGCGGAGGACGTCGCAGACGGGCTTGTCGCTTGCCAGGTACTCGCAGAACTCGCTGATGCCGCCGTCGAAGCGGAAGGACTCCTCGCCCTTGCTGCCGCCCTCCCCGAGCCCGAACTCGTCGCGGACGACGATGGTCAGGCCGGGCACCAGGAAGGCGGTCTGCCGGGCGCGCTGGTGCAGGTGCTCCAGGGAGAGCTTCGCGTCCTTGAGGAAGATCTGCCGGTCGGCCCAGTAGCGCACGCGCGTGCCGGTGCGGGTCTTGGGGATCCTCTTGAGCTTGCGCAGCCCGCTCGACGGGTCGAACGCGGCGTCGGCCCCGTCACCCTTGAACGCTCCAGGGGTGCCGCGGCGGAAGCTCACCTCGTGGGTGTGGCCTCCGCGGTCCACCTGGACGTCCAGACGGGCCGAGAGCGCGTTCACCACGGAGGCGCCGACGCCGTGCAGGCCGCCGGAGGCCGCGTACGAGCCGCCGCCGAACTTGCCTCCTGCGTGCAGCTTGGTCATCACGACCTCGACGCCGGACATGCCGGTCTTGGGCTCGACGTCGACCGGGATGCCCCGGCCGTTGTCGCGCACCTCGACCGAGCCGTCGTCGTGCAGGGTCACGTCGATGTGGTCGCAGTAGCCTCCGAGGGCCTCGTCCACGGAGTTGTCGATGATCTCCCACAGGCAGTGCATCAGACCGCGGCTGTCGGTCGACCCGATGTACATGCCCGGGCGCTTCCGCACGGCCTCGAGTCCCTCGAGGACGAGCAGGTGCCGCGCGGTGTAGTTGGAACCGTCCCGGTCTGCTCCGGTCAGCAGCGCTGTGGACGGCACGGACGTCTCGGCGGTCACGCGGTTCGCTCCTCGCTGAATTTCAGATGTGGCCCTTTTGGGTAAGGGCCCGGCTTCGGTCGCCGCTCCGAGGGTACCGAGGCCTGGTAGAGCCGTTGTAACGCCACCCTCGTCCGAAACTCAGACTAGACCAGCGTCGCATGCTTGTTCGATCCCTCGTTGGAGTGAAGTACATATCACGTTCCCTTCCAGGCATGAACCATTTAGGCTCCGGGCACGTCCTCAAGAACAACCGGCAAGCCAGCCGGGAGGACTGAACCTGAAAGAGCGCGAACCCGTAAGACACGAAGACACGCAATACGGCTCATTCGCCGCCAACCGGCAGCAGACAGCCGACTCGGAAAGATTTTTTTCGAGGAAGAGCCACGAGCGGGAACGTTTTCGGCCTGGTTGGATGTTGACCCTGGTACGACAGCTCGTCGAGCTAGAGAAGAGGCGACGTGACTACTGTTCTGACCCCCGCGAGCCCGCTGACGGCCGCTGACCGCTGCGACCGTTGCGGCGCCCAGGCATATCTGCGCGTCGTCCTCCTCAGCGGTGGTGAGCTGCTCTTCTGTGCCCACCATGGGCGCAAGTTCGAGCCGGAACTCAAGAAGATCGCCGCTGAGATACAGGACGAGACGGAGCGGTTGACTGCCGCCCCGGCAAGCGCCAACGACGAAGAGCACTGACACTTCGCGCAGACGACGAGCCATCTCCGGCACAGGCCGGTGACCGGGCGGCCGCTCCTGTCCAGGGGCGGCCGCCCGTGCTCGTGCTCCCTGAGGCCGTGACACTGCCCACGACGCCTCTCAGGGCCGCAGAAGGGCCTTCAGCGGCCCGCTCCGAGCGTCCTGACGACCTCCGAGACCCGCGTGTAGACACCGGGGCTGCCGGCCCGCCCACAGCCGCTACCCCACGACACAAGGCCGATGAGCCGCCCCTGAGCGACCAACGGCCCGCCGCTGTCCCCCTGACAGGCATCCCGGCCCCCCTCCTCCTCCCCCGCGCACAGCATGGAAGCGGCCACGTACGTTCCGTCCGCGCTCCCCGGATAGGCCTCCTCGCAGAGCGCGTCGGGCAGCACCCGGACGCGCGCGGCCCGCAGAGCGGTCGCGTAGTCACCGCTCCCCGTGGTGTCGCCCCAGCCGTAGACCACGGCCCCCGGGCCGGGCTTGTACGCGGCGTCACCGGAGCCCGCCATGGGGATGACCGCGCTCTCGGCGAGAGGCTCCGCGAGAGTGAGTACGGCGAAGTCTCCTGCGTTCGTGTAGCTGTCGTAGCGCGGGTTGATCCAGGTGTCGCTCACAGCGATCTCCCTGCCCTCGACGGACAGCAGATCCCCGCGGCCCGCGATCACCTTCAGATCGCGGACCTGCCGCGGAGGTGCGCCCAGCACCTCCTTGCTCAGACAGTGGGCCGCGGTCAGCACCGTCGAGCGGCCTATCACCACACCCCCGCAGAACTGTCCGGCACGCGTACCCCCGAACCGGTCACGGCTGGACACGGCGACCGTCCAGGGGCTCTCGGAGATCTCGACCGGGTAGCCGCCGATGATGACATCGGCCGCCGCGGGGGCCGGACAGGCCAACGGTATGACGGCCACCGTGGCCGCTACGGCCAGCGCTCGGGCAAAGGGACGAGGCATGCGCGCTCCTCACTCTGGGGTTGTCATGAGACACCCAGCGTGATCCAGATGGCGGCACTCCGCACTCCGCGCAGACAGAGGGCCCGGCTCCCTGAGCGGGAAACCGGGCCCTCGGTGACGTACGGCCGAGACCTAGTCGAGGTAGTCGCGCAGCACCTGCGAACGCGACGGGTGACGCAGCTTCGACATCGTCTTGGACTCGATCTGGCGGATGCGCTCGCGCGTCACGCCGTACACCTTGCCGATCTCGTCGAGGGTCTTCGGCTGACCGTCGGTGAGGCCGAAGCGCATCGAGACGACGCCCGCCTCACGCTCGGACAGGGTGTCCAGGACGGAGTGCAGTTGCTCCTGGAGGAGCGTGAAGCTGACCGCGTCGGCCGGGACGACCGCCTCGGAGTCCTCGATGAGGTCGCCGAACTCGCTGTCGCCGTCCTCACCCAGGGGGGTGTGGAGGGAGATCGGCTCACGGCCGTACTTCTGGACCTCGATGACCTTCTCGGGGGTCATGTCGAGTTCCTTGGCCAGCTCCTCCGGGGTGGGCTCGCGGCCCAGGTCCTGGAGCATCTGACGCTGCACGCGCGCGAGCTTGTTGATGACCTCGACCATGTGCACCGGGATACGGATGGTGCGTGCCTGGTCGGCCATCGCGCGGGTGATCGCCTGACGGATCCACCACGTGGCATACGTCGAGAACTTGTAGCCCTTGGTGTAGTCAAACTTTTCCACCGCGCGGATCAGACCGAGGTTGCCCTCCTGGATGAGGTCCAGGAAGAGCATGCCGCGGCCGGTGTAGCGCTTGGCCAGGGAGACCACCAGACGGAGGTTGGCCTCCAGGAGGTGGTTCTTGGCGCGGCGGCCGTCCTCGGCGATGATCTCCAGCTCGCGCTTGAGCTTCGGCGCCAGCTTGTCGGCGTTGGCCAGCTTGTCCTCGGCGAACAGACCGGCCTCGATGCGCTTGGCGAGCTCGACCTCCTGCTCGGCGTTGAGCAGCGGGACCTTGCCGATCTGCTTGAGGTAGTCCTTGACGGGGTCGGCCGTGGCACCGGCCGCGGCGACCTGCTGCGCGGGCGCGTCGTCCTCGTCCTCGTCGGACAGGACGAAGCCCTGGGCGCCGTCCTCGGCGGGCTCCTCGCCACCGGCCTTGGCCGCGCCGGGGGTCTCCTCGGTCGCCTCGTCGTCGACGACCTCTGCGTCGTCCTTCTTGGCGGTGGTCTTCTTCGCCGTCGCCTTCTTCGCGACGGTCTTCTTCGCTACGGCCTTCTTGGCCGTCGCCTTCTTGGCAGCGGCCTTCTTCTCGGCTGCGTCCTCGGCGGGAGCGTCTGCGACAGGCATCGCCGGAGCGGCGGTGGCGGTGGCCTTCTTGGCCGTCGCCGTCTTCGCCGCGACGGTCTTGGTGGCGGTGCGCTTGGCCGGACTCTTCGCTGCGACGCTCTTTCGGGTGCGCTTGGGCTCCGCGGCACTGACCATCAGCGTCACACCCTCTTCCTCGAGGATCTGGTTGAGGCTGCGCAGTACGTTCTTCCACTGAGTGGCCGGAATCTGGTCAGCTTCGAAGGCCCGACGCACGTCATCGCCGGCGATCTGCCCCTCAGCCTTTCCCCGCTCAATGAGCGCCATGACAGAGACGGACTCGGCGATCTCCGGCGGGAGCGTACGGGATGTGCTGGCCGACACGAACAACCTCTCGGAACGTTGGAAAACGGCTTCCGGCCCCGTCCGGTACGGACAGGAGCCGACGACCGCCGACTTGGGGATGGGCCGACGGCGCGGGCGAGGGCCGGGAAGAGTCACAGCGCCTTGAACGGCGTCTGTATTCCCTACTCGGCTGTCACCTCTTAGGTCATCGCGCTGCCCCGTGGAGCGTTACGCCCAATCTGCGTGGCCCGAGTCACACCCCGTAAGTGCTCAAAAGCTCCCAGATGCGGTCAGAGGTGGTCAGCCGATGACCTCAGTACCCCATCACACCGCCGGACCCCGCCGGATTCCAGAAGCATCCAGGGGGTCCGGCGGCAGATGGTTCGCCGGCCAAGCGATGCCACGCGGGGCACCCGCCACCGACCGCGCCGCCCTCGGTGCGCGGTCAGTGCTCGCGCGGCGCGGGCACGACGCGCTCCACCTCGGGGTGGACGGTGAGCAGTTGGCGCATGGCCGTCTCGGCGCCCGATCCGTCGCCGGCGGCGAGGGCGTCGACGATGCGGGCGTGGTGCCCGAGGGACGCCTCGGTCGGCCGGTCGCAGCCCGTGACCGGGTTGCCGGACACCTGGAGCGCAGCGGACACGATCCCGGAGAGATGCTCCAGCATGCGGTTGCCGGCGACCTGGATGAGCAGGGAGTGGAACTCCGCGTCGGCGCGCGAGAAGGTGAGGGCGTCACCCTGCGCCATGGAGTGGCCCATGATCTCGACCATGTCGGCGAGCCGCTGCTGCACCTCCTCCCGGCCGTGTCCGGCGGCGAGGCGGGCGGCGAGCGGTTCGATCGTCCAGCGCAGCTCGCTCAGCTCGCGGCGCTGGTCGTCGCGCTGCGGCCCGAAGGCCCGCCACTCGATGATGTCCGGGTCGAGGAGGTTCCAGTCACTGACCGGACGTACGCGCGTGCCGACATTGGGGCGGGCGCTGACCAGGCCCTTCGCCTCAAGAACGCGGAGCGACTCACGGACGACGGTACGGGAGACCTCGAATCGCTGGCCGATCTCCTCGGGCACCAGCGGGCGGTCCGCGCCCAGGTCACCGGAGACGATCATCTGCCCCAGTTGCTGGACCAGTTGGCCATGCAGGCCGCGGCCGCGGCTGCCGGCGGCACGTCGGCCCATGCGGCCCAGCTCCGGGTCCGTGCTGTCCCACACGGAGGCGCTGACGCGATCTACGCCGGGGACCTCCCCATAGGGGTAGCGGTCGAGTTCGCCCGGGCCGGCGAGGCCGGAGTCTGCGGAACGGGCGGCGGTCATCATGGTGTGCGCAAGGGTACTCACGGATCCTTTGTCGGCTCCGTCTCCAACTCCCTTGAGGTCTTTGGTGAAAAGCACACGAAAGGGTGATCGCTCACCCCGTCGCAATTGACGCCTTATCGGAAAGAAATGGGCGTTCTGCGCGGAGTTGCGCACACGAAGGGAACGCATGTGCACGGGCCGTCGTCATCGGACCCTGCTCCGTAGGGTGGTGAGCAGGTATGCGCAGAGCAGGGCGCTGATCGACAACATCAGTGCGCCGCCGACGGGTTGGGCGATCACTCGCGCCACAGCACCCACATAGCGCTCGCCCCCGAAGGGCCACTGCACCAGCACGAGCTCGCGCAGCCGCGTCGAGAACCCGGCTGCGGTCCGCACGGACGGTCCCTCCAAGACCTTCTGTACGAGCGGTACGACGAGGACCGGAACGGCCAGTACGGCCGCGAGTCCGGCGGTCGTCGACCGGAAGATGCCGGCCGCCAGGACGCCCGCCCAGGCGCAGCCCACCACTAGGCCGATCCAACTCACGCTCAGCGAAAGCCAGTCCTCGGGAACTCCGGTGAGCTCCCGTCCGTAGACGAGATAGAGCAGTTCGGCGTCCACACCCACCGCGAGGAGGGCCAGCAGCAGCGCGGTGCCGGTGGCGACGAGGAGTTTGGCGGCGAGCAGACCCAGGCGGCGGGGGACGTTCCCGCGATCGGCGGCCAGGGCGGGGTGACGGAACTCGTCACCGAAGGCGATGGCACCGAGGAGCCCCGCACCGAGCGCCGCGGGCGGCAGAGGGAAGTCCCGTGGCCACGCGGCGAGCAGACGCGGCTGTGGGGTGTGCCCTGCCCTGGCCAGGAGCACGGAGATCAGGGCGGAGGCGACGAGCACGGCGACCGCGGTGAGGTAGCCGGTGGCGACCCCGGCCGCACGGCGCAGTTCGTAGCGCAGCGGCCGCAACGGGCTGGAGCCCGGCCTGGCAGTGATGGGCGGCGGGAGGGGAGACAACTCGCTCGCGCCGTCTGCCGTCGAGGGGCGCGCGGGCTTCTCGGCCTCCGGGGAGTCACTCGCCGGGTGCCGCGCGGGAACGGGCCCCATGTCGCCGATCTCGTCCGCGAGTTGGTGTACGAGGATGCTGTGGCGGTAAGCGGTTTCGCCGATGTCGGCGCACGTGCTGCCGTACACGGACAGGCGGTTGCCCTCTTCCCGTACGACCTCCACGGAGCGTCGCGTGGTGCGGGCCTCCTTGGTGAGCACGGCGCCGAGCCGGGCGGCGTGCGGGCTGCGGACGGCGACGCGGGGCCGGAGACGGGTGCGGGCGAAGTCGGTGACGTCCTGGTCGGCGACGAGCCTGCCCTCCTCCAGCGTGACGACACGGTCGGCGGTCCCCGCGGCCTCCTTCGGGTCACCCGTGGCGAACAGCACAGTGCCGCCCCCGGCGGCGTGGGCTCGCAGAATCCCGTGCAGCCAGCGGCCCTCGCGGGAGGAGAGCCCGTCGGCGGCGTCGTCTAGCACGAGCGTGTGCGGGTCGGACAGCAGTGCGCAGGCCAGCCCGAGGCGACGGTCCATGCCGCGGGAGAGCATGCCCAGACGCTGGTCGCGCAGGCTGACCAGACCCACCACTTCGAGGACGTCGTCGGCGCGCCGGGCCGGCACGCCTGTCGCGGCGCACAACATGCGGAGTTGGCCGCGGACCGTGCGTGCCGGGTGGCCGGGGACCTCTCCGAGGAGCACGCCGACCTCGCGCGAGGGATGGGCGATGCGATGCAGCGGGCGGCCTCTGAAGTAGGTGATTCCGCGGCCCTGTTGGAGTTCGAGCATGAGCCTGAGCGCCGTCGTCTTGCCCGCGCCCGGGGCTCCGAGGAGCGCTGTGACGCGACCCGCGGGCACCTCGAAGGAGACGTCGTCGACAGCGAGGGGAAGCTCCTTGCGGGCGTTGCTGGTCAGTCCGATGGCCTGGATCACCCGAAGCAAGATAGCGCGATATGTACGGTTTTCCGGGCATCCTGGGCACGCTGGACGGCATGCCCCGTGCCAGTCCGACCACTTGGCCTGACGGCGGATCTCAGGGTGGCCTCGGGTCTCGGCACCCATCTCGGGGCCATGCCCGGTCTCGCCACGAACCCGGGCCGCGCCCGTCTCGGCACGATTCCGTCTCGGCGACGCTCCAAGAGCGGTGTCAGACCTCGGGGCGGAGCATCGGCGGGTTGAGCAGCGTGGCGCCACCCGCGCGGAACAGCTGGGCAGGGCGGCCGCCCTGCCGGGTCGTCGTACCGCCCGTGGGGACGAGGAATCCCGGCGTGCCGGTCACCTTGCGGTGGAAGTTGCGAGGGTCGAGCGCCACGCCCCACACCGCCTCGTACACCCGGCGCAGTTCACCAACCGTGAACTCCGGCGGGCAGAAGGCCGTCGCCAGCGACGAGTACTCGATCTTCGAGCGGGCGCGCTCCACACCGTCCGCCAGGATCTGCGCGTGGTCGAAGGCCAGCGGCGCGGCCTGTTCGCCGTCGCGGCCGTAGCCGCCCCGCTGCAGCAGTTCCTCGACCGGGGCCCAGCGCGCGCTGTTCGCGTCTCCGCCGGCCCTGGGCGCGGGCAGATCGGGGGCGAGCGCGAGGTGGGCGACGCTGACGACCCTCATCCGTGGGTCGCGCTTCGGGTCGCCATAGGTCGCGAGCTGCTCCAGGTGCGCCCCGTTGGCCTGCGCGGGGGCTGCCGGGTCATGGGCGCACAGCCCGGTCTCCTCGCCCAGTTCCCGCGCCGCCGCCTGCGCCAGGTCCTCGTCCGGCCGTACGAAGCCGCCGGGCAGCGCCCACCGTCCCTGAAAGGGCGGTTCACCCCTCCGTACCGCCAGCGCGCACAGGGCATGGCGACGCACGGTCAGCACGACCAGGTCAACGGTGACGGCGAACGGCGGGAAGGCTGACGGGTCGTAGGGCATGTCGAGATCATAGTCGTCTGCCTGACGATAAACACTCCCTTCGTCGGTCGCTTCAGTGGCTGATCCACTCCTCTCCGGTACGGGCCTCTGGGGATACCTCCGCCCGCCCCTCGTCGGCTTCCGCCCGCTCACACTCCCAGCTGGAGCCCGTCGGCAGCCTCCTCGACCATGGCGAGGCCGAGCCTGCTGACGCGTACGGAGAAGGGGGCGCCCGCGACGCGCAGGCCGGTCAGCCCGATCTCGCCCAGGGGCGCGCCACGGACCGGTCGCAGCGTCACCGTTCCGGCAGGGGCGTCCGGACGGATTCCGGCGAGGGTGGTGAGCACAAGGACCCCCGCGGCCGCGGCCGTGGCCGCAGGCCGACAGGCCGCCGGATGCGGCAGCGGGGCACCGCCTTCCGTGCGCTGCTCCCCCGCGTACATCTCAGGCAGTCGGTGCCCGAAGGCCTCGGCAGCCGACAGCACGCCCCGCAGCAGTGAGCTCGCCTCTTTTTCGTAGCCCGCGGCGGCCAGTCCGGCAACAGCGACAGCCGTCTCGTGGACCCGCACGGCCCCGCCTCGATGCCCGAACGGGTTGTACGCCGCTTCCTTCGCGCCGAGGCTGCGCAGTCCCCAGCCCGAATCCATGGCGGGCCCGCCGAGCAGCCGCGCCAACTGTTCCGTCTGCACCTTGTCGAGCAGCCCCTGGGCCGGGGCGCCCACGCCGAGCAGCCCGGTGTCGAGTAGGTGCACGCTGGCCGCGCCAAGGTGCGGCACGATGCGCCCGTCCGGCAGGCGGGCCGCGGCCGGTCTGCCGCCTCCCCTGTCCTCGATCCAGAAGTCCTCCTGGAACGCGGCCCTCATTCCGCGAGCCCACCCCCGCAGCTCGGGGCCGCCTCCCCTGCCGTACGCGTCCAGGAGATCGGCGCCCAGTAGCGCGGCCCGGTGGGCGTGCGCCTGTGTCTCGCAGCGCCACGGTCCGCCGGGGCGCGGGTCGGACAGATACGTGCCGTCACCGACCGCCGTCCGCAGCCACTGAAGGCAGCGCTCGGCCACAGGCAGCAGTTCCTCGGTCTCCTGTTCAGGGAGCCCCCAGCGCCTGGCTTCCGCGAGAACGACGGGGAACAGGAGGGTCGCCTCCTCGCCCGTGCAGCTCGGTGGCAGATGCGTACCGGAGTGCCGTCGCGGCCCGGGGAGCAGCCCGGATCGCGGCCCCGCGCCCACCAGTTGGGTGCGCGCGAGGGTACGCAGGGTGCCCGCGGCCAGTCGCGTGCCCAGCGGCAGGATCATGCGCGCCGCTGCCAGGGCCTCGGCCGGTGCCATGCCGCAGCGCCAAGGCGCGCCGGCCGCGAGGTGGTTGTCGGACGGACGCACGGGGTCACGCAGCAGGAGGGCCTGGAGGTCCTCGATGCTCGTGCGCAGGAGCGCCTCGACCCTCGGGTCGTCGCTCACGGCCCGCGCCGGGGCAAGCGGGCTCGTGGCAGCGCGCGCGACGGCCCGGATGGGACCCGCTCCGGTCGGCCGTACCCTCAGCTCCACGCTTCGAGTGTCACCGGGTGGCAGTTCCAGCTCCCATCGGAGCAGCCCCGCGGAGGCCAACGCGTCCGAGGGCGGCGGGTTGGCCGTAACGACCGAGTGTCCGGTGGCGCAGGACCACCGCATGCCCGAGTCGTGAACGCTGGCGGGCAGATCGGGACCGGCCCGCCCGGAGGCGACCGCGCCCAGTTCCGCCAAGTCCGTGCCGAGCGACACCTCGACGGGCAGACGCAGGTGGCGGTGGGCCGCGCTGCGCAGGGTGATCCGCTCCGTGCCGTCCGCGTATCGCGTCCGTTCGACGATGACATCCGGGTCGGGGCCGCCGTCGGCGGACAGACTCAGCGTCGCCACGAAGCGGGCCTGGTCGGCCGCGATCATCCGAGCCTGGATCGCCAGGGGTTCCCGGCCCGCGACGCGCAGTCGGCATCGGGAGAGCATGCGTCGGCCCTCGCGGTAGAAGCCCTCCAGCCCCTGCCCGGTCAGCTGGCCGTGCTCCGTGGAGATCGCAAGCCCGGGCAGCGCGACGCAGATCAGCGCGTTGTGCGCGGGAGGCAGATTCGCCGTCGCACGCGGCAGGGACGGGGGTGCCTTCGGAGTTGTGGCACCGCCGGGGGTTATGGGGAGCTGTGCGGGCCTGCGGAGCAGAGGGTGATTGTCGTGCTGAGTGGAGGACCGGGTGGGCAGGGGCATGGGGCAGCTTCTTCTGTGCTCCGTGCGCTGAGTGCGCACTCAGCGGCGTGTGGGGGGCTCCGGAAGGGCGGGTTCGATGCGATGGCGCGGCCCGGCCGCGGGCTGCGCCACTCAGGTGAACGGAACGGGCCTGTCCCGGGTCACGCCCCGGTTCACGGAAGCCGACCGATTGGCGGTGAGCCGGGCGCTCCGGGGTGCGGTGGTGGTTGCTCCCCGGAGCGGGGTGGGCGTGGGTGTGGATGCGCGCGGGCTGCGCTGGCGTCCCGCCTGGGCATGTGCGGCTGAGAGCCGGGGCGGGGCCGGTCTGGGAGTGGCATACGCGGAGGACGCCGGTCTCGGTCTGGAGACGGGGATGGGGATGGCATACGCGCAGGGCGCCGGTCTGGGGGTGGCACACATCCAGACCGGCTGTCGCATGTGGGCGGTCCCAGTCGGGGGCTCCGGCGGGGAAGGGCCACAGGTAGAGAACGGCGGGGGCAAGTGGCACAACTACCGCCTTGTCGCCCTCGCCGCATCCGGCGACCCGGGACCGGGACCAGGCAAGGCTTTCGGTCTCGCGGAGCGCTACGCCACTCGCCTCCGGCAGGCCGCTCGGACCGCATGTGTCTTCCGGCCAGCGCATCGGGTCGGACGCACCTCCCGACCGTCGACTCGAATCGGACACGCCTTCCGATGGTCGACTCGGATCGGAGGTACCTCCCTGCAATGCGCCCGGGCTGCATACGCCTCCCAACGGCCGGCTCGGACCTGATGCTTCTTCCGACAGCCGACCCGAGGCGGAGGCACATTCCGTCCAGCCAGCCCCACCCGGAGTCTCGTCAGAAGTCCCGCCCTTCCCGGGCACACCCTCTCCCGGGCCCCGAGCGCGCACCCCACACCACACCGCCCCAAGTCCGGCAGACCTCCACACCAACCCAAGCCCCGCCAGCCCCCACGCCATCGCCCGAAGCAGCCAGGCCGACCATCCGAACCGAGTCGGCCAACTCGCTCGGCACCACTCCCCCGCCCTCATGTCTCGCCTTGCTTCGTCCCATGCCGACCGACCCCTCGGCGGGACCGAGTACCGCTGCTCGTACCGTCAACAGCCCTGGTGGGTGCTTCCGGCGTCGGGGAGTCGTCGGTGGGCAGGGGGCGGCGCGTGCCCGCGGTTCCCGAGGGCCGAGAACCCGGTCGGCTCGCCGCGCTCCCAGTGGACCGCGGCTTGCGTCGGCGGCGGGAAACCACTCGGGTCGACGGTGTCGAGGCGACCCCGGACGGTCCACCAGCGTCGACCGGGAACACCAGTGCCGCCGGTGACACCAGTGCCGCCGGTGCCGCCGGTGCCGCCGGTGCCGCGATCATCTCCGCGTCAGCACGGTCCACCCGCTCCTTGCGAAGGCAGCGGCGAATCGACTCCGGGTCCAGGCCCTCGTTGCAGGCCTGGTGGAGAAGGCGGGCGAACAGGTATCCCGGATCCGCTCCGAGAGCCATCGCCAGGGCTTCGCGGGCCTCCAGCTCGTCACCGGAGGACCAAGCGACCCATCCCACGAGTGTGAGAGGCGCCGCGGCATGCTCGCCGTACGGGCCGACACAGCGGCGGGCCAGAGCCCGCCAGAGACGGAGGGCGGGGCCGGCCTCGTCGCCCTCCATCCACTCCGCCGCCCGGTCGCGCGTCGTGCGGTCCTGGAGGCCGAGGATCAAGGTGGCTGCCTCGTCGTGGCGCAGGAGTTCGTCGTCCAGGAGATCCGCCGACAGTGCACCGGACACACCTGCCGCACCGGACACAGCCGATACAGCAGGTACAGCAGGTACGCCGGACCCACCCGGTGCACCGGCCGCAGACGTG
Organism: Streptomyces sp. NPDC058697; assembly: GCF_042715345.1. Classification (NCBI taxonomy): domain Bacteria; kingdom Bacillati; phylum Actinomycetota; class Actinomycetes; order Kitasatosporales; family Streptomycetaceae; genus Streptomyces; species Streptomyces sp. NPDC058697. Next base: position 90,949 of record NZ_JBHXSU010000003.1, on the reverse strand, counting down.
GAGTCGGCGAAGCGGCGCATGACCCGATGGGCCAGGTCCAAGGTCTCGGTCGCCACGGTCGTGCGGCTCTCGTCGTCCAGGATTCGAGGGATCAGCGCCATGCTCACCGCGTTGAGCGCGGACTCCTGCTCCAGCGCGGCCGCGGTTTCCCACGGAATGAGCCTCGCCCTGAACTCTCGCAGGGATCCACGAATCTGAAGGCCGGCATACGTGGCTGCGGCGGCCAGCACGGACGTGCCCGGCAGCCCCATGGGGGTCCCGTCGGACGGGCAGCACTGTGCACTGGGGCAGCAGTACGACCAGAAGCGGCCGTCGGAGATACACAGAGCCTCGATGACGGGCACGTCCAAGGCACCGCAGGCCGTACGCAGCAACTGCGCGAGTGGGCGCAGTCGTTCCATGACTTCCCGGGCCGACTCTCCGTCCTTGGGGTCCTGGCAGAGGAAGGCGACCATGCTCTCGGGCAGCGCGCCCCTGCGTTCGCTGCCCTTCACAAGGCCTTCGGTCAGCTGTCGGGCGACGGACGCCCAGTCGTCCGAGTTGCCCGGGATGCCGAGCCTGGCCCGTCCGCCGAACCTGCCACGCCCGTCCCTGTCGTGCAGAGCGGCGAGCACGATGCTGTCCTCGGGCCGGTATCCGAGCAGGTACGGCAGCGCGTCCGCCAGTTCGGCGGGAGTACGGAGTGTGACCTGATGCTCGGCGAAGGGAACGCCGGACGCACCGTGGGCGGGGCCGACACGGCTCTCACCCCGCCCACCCGGCCCCGAGCCGCGCTCTCCGCCGCTCCCCGAACCACGCCCACCGCTACCTGGACCGTCTCCACCGTGCTCTGAGCCCAGCCCGCCACGCCCCGAACCGTGTCCGCCACGCCCTGACCCACGTCCGCCCCAGGCTTCGCCCTGCCCGCCACCCGCTTCGCGATCACCTCCACAGACTTGGCCATGCTCACCACCCGCGCCCCCGCTCCTTCCAAGCCCTCCGAGCCCTCCGAGCCCATCGGGACCTCCAATCCCGTCGGACCCTCCAAACCCACCGAGCCCCTCAAACCCGTCGCGCTCGCCACGCTCGCCACACCCGCTGATGTCACCGTCGCCGAGATTCCCGGTCGCTTCGCTGTGATTCGTCATGCCGTGACCATCCCGCGGATCTCGGCATTCCGCTTTGGTCTGTGGATAACCACGACCATGATCACGTCAGAACTTGTCCACAGGCTGACCGCCTCATTCGCGTGATGTCCGACCCATCGGGTTGCATGGGGTCATGAGCAACGCAGAGCTGCGCACCGCGGCCGACACCGTCCTCGCCCGCCTCGTCGGCGCCCCGGCGGGTGACGCCCGGCTGCGCGAGGACCAGTGGCGCGCCATCGAGGCACTGGTCGCCGACAAGCGCAGAGCCCTGGTCGTGCAGCGCACCGGCTGGGGCAAGTCCGCCGTGTACTTCGTGGCGACGGCGCTGCTGAGGGAGCAGGGCGCAGGTCCCACCGTCATCGTTTCCCCGCTCCTGGCCCTCATGCGCAACCAGGTCGAGGCGGCCGCGCGCGCCGGCATCCGGGCGCGGACCATCAATTCGTCCAACACGGAGGAATGGGACACGATCCAGGACGAGGTGGCCGCCGGCGAGGTGGACGTCCTCCTGGTGAGCCCCGAGCGGCTCAACAATCCGGACTTCCGCGACCAGGTGCTGCCCAAGCTCGCCGCCGCGACCGGCCTCCTCGTGGTCGACGAAGCACACTGCATCTCCGACTGGGGCCACGACTTCCGGCCGGACTACCGTCGGCTGCGCACCATGCTCGCGGATCTCCCGCCGGGCGTCCCGGTCCTCGCCACCACCGCCACGGCCAACGCGCGCGTGACGGCCGATGTCGCCGAGCAGCTGGGCACAGGAGGCAGCACGGACGCTCTCGTCCTGCGCGGCCCACTGGACCGGGAGAGCCTGAGCCTCGGTGTGCTGCAGCTGCCCGATGCCGCACACCGGATGGCCTGGCTCGCCGAGCATCTGGGCGAGCTGCCCGGCTCCGGAATCATCTACACGCTCACGGTGGCCGCGGCCGAGGAGGTCACCGCGTTCCTGCGGCAGTGCGGGCACACAGTTGCCTCGTACACCGGGAAGACGGAGAACGCGGACCGTCAGCAGGCCGAGGAGGATCTGCTCGCCAACCGCGTCAAGGCCCTTGTGGCCACGTCGGCGCTGGGCATGGGCTTCGACAAGCCCGACCTCGGGTTCGTGGTGCACCTGGGGTCGCCGTCCTCCCCCATCGCGTACTACCAGCAGGTCGGCCGTGCGGGGCGCGGGGTGGAGCATGCCGAGGTGCTGCTCCTGCCCGGGAGGGAGGACCAGGCGATCTGGCAGTACTTCGCGTCGATCGCCTTTCCTCCGGAGGAGCAGGTCCGGCGCACCCTGGACGTCCTCGCACAGGCCGGTCGGCCGCTGTCGCTGCCCGCGCTCGAACCCTTGGTGGAGCTGCGCAGGTCACGTCTGGAGACGATGCTCAAGGTCCTGGACGTGGACGGCGCGGTGCACCGCGTCAAGGGCGGCTGGATCTCCACGGGCGATCCGTGGACGTACGACACCGAGCGCTATGCCTGGGTCGCCAAGCAGCGTGCGGCCGAGCAACAGGCGATGCGTGACTACGTAACGACGACCGGCTGCCGAATGGAGTTCCTGCGGCGCCAGCTGGACGACGAGGGAGCCACCCCGTGCGGTCGCTGCGACATGTGCGCGGGTCCCCGGTTCACCGACGCCGTGTCCTCGTCGTCCCTGGACTCCGCGCGCGGCGAGCTGGGCCGGGCGGGTGTCGAGGTCGAGCCCCGGAAGATGTGGCCGACGGGCCTGCCCGCGGTCGGTGTCGACCTGAAGGGGCGCATTCCGGCCGGTGAACAGGCCGCTTCCGGGCGAGCGTTGGGACGGCTCTCGGACATCGGCTGGGGCAACCGGCTGCGGCCGATGCTCTCGCCCCAGGCCCCTGACGGGCCCGTTCCGGACGATGTGGCGAAGGCCGTGGTCGGTGTGCTGGCCGACTGGGCGAAGGGCCCCGGCGGCTGGGCCTCGGGGAGCCCCGACGGGCAGCCGCGTCCCGTCGGCGTCGTCACCATGGCCTCGCACGGCCGACCGCGCCTGATCCAGTCGCTGGGGGCGCGGATCGCGGAGGTGGGACGCCTGCCCCTGCTGGGTTCCATCGAGTACGCCCCCGGCCACGAGGCGGCGCAGGTCTCCAGGAGCAACAGCGCGCAGCGGTTGAAGGCCCTCGACGGGGCGCTCGCGGTGCCGCCCGGCCTGGCCGCCACGCTGGCCCAGGCCCAGGGACCCGTCCTGCTCGTGGACGACTCGACCGAGACCGGCTGGACGCTGGCGGTGGCCGCACGTCTGCTCCGGCGGGCCGGTGCACAGGGGGTGTTGCCGCTGGTCCTTGCCGTGCAAGGGTGATCCAGGCGTGACAGGGAGGGTTACGGGCAGGGATATATGAGGCGGATCACCGGATAACGGTCGGTGGCCCCAATTGCTCGTTGCCGCAACCAAGTTCGACAGGAAGAATTGGCCTCGCGCCCCGCGCGGTCCATTCAGGGCCGCCCGTTCGGGCTGTGTCGCGGTGCGCTCCCCCAAGTCCGACCCCCCGCCCGTTGTATGGGCGCGTAGCCGAAGGGAGGACCGTGACCTTCGGATTCGCTCCGTCCTCGGCGGCATCGATGTCGACGTCCGCCGCTTCCGCCAACTCACTCGCCCGGATGCTCGAACCCGCCGAATGGGCCGCCGCGGGGATTCCGCTGCTGCGCAATCCCCGGGAAGTCGTCAGCGGGCTGCACTCCCGGCATCGGCCCCGGCCGGACACCGCGATCGTCGCCGTCCTCGATCCGGACGAACGGCTCAGGGCCAGCGCCTCCTTCGTCCGGCGGCCGGCCCCGGCGGACGGCTGGATGTTCCGCAACACGCTGCTCGCGCAGCTGCGCCGGGTCATCCCGCACGATCTGCGGCGCCGCACACCGGTGCGTACGGCCGTCCTGCTCTACTGCCGTGAGGGCGACGGGCGATGGACGGAGGAGGACGGGGCGTGGATGTGGGGGTTGCGAGACGCCTGCACGCTGCACGGGCTGCGTTGCGGGGCGTACATCACGCTGACGCGTGAGGGCTGGCAGGTGCTCGGCGAAGGACGAGGCGGGCGCAGACCGAGCGCGGACTCGAAGCCGGAGTCCCTGGACGCCCTCGCCGCGGTCGAGACCATTCAGCCACGCACCGGTGGCTCGGCCTCGGAGGTGCTGCGCCGCGCCGCGGCCCGCTGAGGCGGAGCCGTGACCGCCACACGCGGCATCGGTCAGCCGTTCGTCCGACCGACCCTCAGCACCGGCCCACGGGCCGCCGCGCAGCCGCACAGGACCACCTGCCTCACCTAGGCAGGACGGGCAGACGGGCACAACACCGGCTGACCGAAGACCGCAAGGGAACGGTGAAGTTGGTGCCCCGAACCCGCACGGCCCCCTCGTACACGTGCGGCCCTCCGGGACACGTGCGGCCCTCTCGGACATGCGACAACAACGCTGAACGGCCGCGCAGACCACGACAGCCGTGCCAGCGGCCAGCACGTCCCCCCGTACCGGTCGTACGGGCCGTTCCGGCACACGTCGGACCGTCCACCGTGCTCATGCCACCGCAGCCTGGGCCGCAGTGGCACTCCACCCCCCAAGTACCCCCAGAAGAACGGGGGTCCTCAGACCCCCGCGCCCAGCACCGAGTTGATCTGCTGCGGATCCCCGCAGACGATCAGCAGGGTGCCGGCTCGGCCGAGGGCCAGCGGCAGGGCGGTGGCGGCAGTGGCGTCGGGTCCGCCATTGACGGCGACGACGACCACGGGCCGGGACGCGGCACGACCGAGGGCGGACGCGTCGGCGTAGAAGACGTCGTCTCCCGCGTCGTGCTGGGCCCAGTAGGCGGCCTCGCCGAACGAGAGCTCGTGCGCGGCCCACGGGTGCGGTTCGCCGGTGGTGATCACCAGAACCTCACCGGGGACGCGGCCCGAGTCAAGGAGCAGGTCGACCGCTTCCTCGGCCGCGTCCAGCGCGCCCTCGGCCGAGGCCGGGATCAGCTGGATCTGCGGAGTCGAGGGGGCGGTGGGGGCCGCCGGGGCGGATGGCCCCGGCTTGGCCACGGCCGTGTCGCGCGGCGCGCGTTGCACCGGCGGCGCAGGCCGGACAGGACCCGGACGGCCAGGACGCGGCGGAGCCGCGGGACGGGGTCCGGGTACAGGACGGGGGGTCGGCGCGGTACGGCCGGCGGCCGGGGTGGCGCGGGGACCCTGGGCACTCTCGTGAATCTGAGGCTCCTCGGGAATGAGAGGCATGAGCTGATTTTTATCAAACGCCGGTGCGAGTCGCGTCGGCGGGTGGCACATGAGTGCGAACGGAACCGTCAGAAATCGAAGCCGAGCTGCCCTTCGATCTCCGGAACGCTTCCATCCGCCCAACTGCGGACCTTCTTGAGGTGCCGCCACTGGGGCAGCGCATCAAGATACGCCCACGTCATCCGGTGGTACGGGGTGGGGCCCCGCATCTCCAGCGCGGCCTTGTGCACCGGTGACGGATACCCGGCGTTGGCCGCAAAACCGAAGTCTGCATGGTCGATACCCAGTTCGGCCATCATTTTGTCGCGCTGCACCTTGGCGATCACCGAGGCCGCCGCGACGGCGACGCAGGACTGGTCGCCCTTGATCACCGTACGGACCCGCCAGGGATCCCCGAGGTAATCGTGCTTCCCGTCGAGGATGACCGCGTCGGGACGCACCGGCAGGGCTTCGAGGGCACGGCAGGCGGCCAGTCGCAGCGCGGCCGTCATCCCCATGTCGTCGATCTCCTCCGAAGAGGCGTGCCCGAGGGCGTACGACGTCACCCACGTCGCCAGTATCTCGGCGAGCGCGGTACGCCTCTTGACGGTCAGGAGCTTGGAGTCGGTGAGGCCTTCGGGCGGGCGGCGCAGGCCCGTGACCGCCGCGCAGACGGTGACCGGGCCGGCCCAGGCGCCACGGCCCACCTCGTCGACACCGGCGATGACCTTCGCTCCGGTCGTGGCGCGCAGGGAGCGCTCGACAGTGTGGGTTGGTGGTTCGTACGGCATGGCGCCCTCAGCCTACGCCGCTCGGAACCCCACGCGACACCCAGGTTTCCCCAGGCAACCTCGGCGCTGCGGCCCCACCGCCGCTGAGACCGCTCACGCACTCGGCGGCCGCAGCAGCGGAACCATGAGCCGGTCGATCATCTCCTCGATGTCCCGCTCGCTCCATTCGCTCGCGCACACCTTGGACCGGTACATCATCATGGCCGGAATGACGTCGAAGACATACGAGTTCGCCGCGTCGGGCCGCACCTCTCCCCGCTGGATTCCACGGTCGACGACCTCACCGAGCAGCCGGATGGTCGGCTCCACAGCGGCTCCGAAGAAGATCTCCTGGAAGCGCTGGGCCTGCGACGCGTCACATTCGTGAATCACCGAGCGCAGGGCGAATCCGGGGCGCGAGAACATCGCCTCGCGCGCGCGGCGGCACAGTTCCAGCAGGTCGTCCCGCACGCTCCCCATGTCGGGCACGTTCTCGAACGGCGGCAGCCCCGCCCGGAGTGCGTCCGCGACCAGATCCTCCTTCGACGGCCAACGGCGGTAGACCGCGGCCTTGCCGGTCTGGGCGCCGGCGGCGACGCCCTCCATCGTGAGTCCGTTCCAGCCGACCGTACTGAGCTGATCCAGCGCGGCTTCGAGGATCGCACGTTCGAGTACGGCACCACGGCGGCGCGGGGAGGCCGCCTGAGCGGAGGCGGCCGTCCAACTCGAAGTAACCATGAGCGTGTCTCCGTCTGAGCGGGCCAACGGCACGCACGCACGCGCGTGCAGACGTGCCGTGCGGACCGGGGTCCGCAAGCGGTCAAGTGACGCAAAGCGATAGCGACTTCAGTGAACGCTTGCGTTCACTGTCGGGGACTCACTACCGTTTGACGCGGCAGTGAACGCGAGCGTTCACTAACGCACTCGTGGGGGACTTGATAGTGACAACCTCTCCGTTGACCAAGGAACCAAAGCCAGGAGCGGCCCGCCGGGAGGGGCATCCCGGCATCGCGCTCACCGTCATCGCGGCCTGCCAACTCATGGTGGTACTCGACGCGACGATTGTGAACATAGCCCTCCCGCACATTCAAAACGCGCTCGAGTTCTCCACCACCGACCTCACCTGGGTCGTCAGCGCGTACACGCTCACCTTCGGCGGTCTGCTGCTGCTCGGCGGCCGGGCCGGTGACATTCTCGGCCGTCGCCGGGTCTTCATGGCCGGCATCCTGCTCTTCACGCTCGCCTCGCTGCTCGGCGGATTCGCCCAGGAACCCTGGCAGTTGCTGGCCGCACGCGCCCTCCAGGGCGTCGGTGGCGCGATCGCGTCACCGACCTCGCTCGCACTGATCACCACAACGTTTCCCGAAGGGCCCGAGCGCAACAGGGCGTTCGGAGTCTTCGCCGCGGTCTCGGCCGGCGGTGGCGCGATCGGCCTGCTGGCCGGCGGCATGCTCACCGAGTGGCTCGACTGGCGCTGGGTGCTCTTCGTCAACGTACCCATCGGTGTACTGATCGCCGTGCTCGCGCCGCTCTACATCAGCGAGTCCGAACGGCATCCGGGGCGCTTCGACATCGCGGGTGCGCTGACCTCGACGGCCGGTATGGCGTCGCTCGTCTACGGCTTCATCCGAGCCTCCGAAGAGGGCTGGCGGGACAGCCTCACCATCGGGTCCTTCGGCGCGGCGGTGGTCCTGCTGGCCGCCTTCGCACTGGTCGAGTCCCGGGCGAAGGAACCGATCACACCACTGCGGATGTTCGCCGACCGCAACCGCTCCGGTACGTACGTGATCATGCTGAGCCTGGCCGCGGCGATGTTCGGCATGTTCTTCTTCATCGTTCTCTTCGTGCAGAACGTGTTGAGCTACACGCCGATCGAGGCGGGCCTGGCCTTCCTCCCCGTGACGGTCGCGATCGCCGTCGGTGCGGGTCTGTCGCAGCGGTTCCTGCCGGTGCTCGGCCCGAAGCCGTTCATGATCGTCGGCTCGGCCCTCGTCGCACTCGGGCTCGGCTGGCTGACCTTCATGGACCCCGGGAGTACGTACGTCGGCGGGGTGCTCGGTCCGATGCTGCTGTTCGCCTTCGGTATGGGTCTGAACTTCGTGACGCTGACCCTGACAGCGGTCTCCGGGGTCGCCGTGCACGAGGCGGGCGCGGCGTCCGGCCTGCTCAACGCCACGCAGCAGGTGGGCGGTTCGCTCGGCCTCTCCATCCTGACCACGGTCTTCGGCACGGCCAGCCGTGACGAGGCGGAGAAGCAGGTCGCGGACTTCATGGCCACCGCCTCGGCCGAACAGAAGGCGGAGTTCGCCAAGACCCAGCAGCTGCCCGCCCCCTGGAGCCACGAGGTGCTGTCCCAGGGGATCTCCACGGCCTTCATCCCGGCCGTCGCAATGGCGGTGCTCGCCCTGGCCGTCGCCGCGTTGGTGATCCGGGTCCGCAAGAGCGACCTCGACGCCCTGGCGGGCACGGCCGGGGCCGGACCCGCCGCGGGCTGAACGACACGACAGGGCCGGGCCGCCGTACCGGGGACGGCGGCCCGGCCCTGTCGTTCGTACGAGTCCGTCAGCGAGGATTCCTCGCAGACGTGTACGTCTTCGTATACGTGTACGCGGTCCGTGCGCGCCCCGTCTCAGCGGCGGTACGCCAGCTCGGCGCTCAGCCGGTTGCACACGTTCCAGTCGGCGTCGGGAGACAGCGGCCGTCCGTCGAGGATGTCCCGGGCGCGTGCCTCGCCCAGACTCGTGGCATACCAGGACTCGTCCAACCCCTCCAGGCCCAGGGCGATGGACCGCAGGGCACAGGAACGCAGCGGCTCGTCAAGTTTGTCCAGAGCCGGTGCGGCGTCGGCGGACAGCCCGCGCGCGTAGTCGAGGTCGAACGAGCCCTTCGACTCGTACCGCTGGACATTGCGTTCGGCGATCAGAGCGTCCGGTGACACCAGCCCGAAGGCGAGCACTCCCGCGGCGGCGCTCGCCAGCACCGCACGCGGCAGCCAGCGGGCGCCCCAGACGCCGGCCGCCATGATGAGCACGATGACCAGACCGAGCCAGAGCTCCACGGTCACCACGGAGATCCTCAGTCGCGTCAGCCCGTACGCCTCCACGTACATGTCCATACGCCGTACAGCCGATGCCACGACGACGAGGGCGAGGACGCACAGAGTTCCGAGGACGGCACGCACCAGCGTCCAGTCCCCGGAGCTGTCACGCGGGGCCCAGCGCAGGGCGAAAACGATGACGAGCAGGGTGAGGAGCGTGACCAGCAGCAGCTGCCAGAAGCCCTGGCGCGCGTACTCGGCGTACGTCTGGCCGGTCTTCTCCAGCACGGCGTCGTATCCGCCGAACAGGACGGCGAGCTGGACCGCGTTGAAGACCGCGAAGAGCGCGGCGAGCACGATCAGGGGCAGCGCCCACTCGACACGTCCACGAGGGCGGCCCGCCGGCACCTCGACGCGGTCCCACTGAACGGGTGCGGCAGCCGTGTGCGCCACGATCAAGGCCCCGACCACGCCCATCACGAACAGGACGGCGTGCCAGGGCCCTCCCGAGACCGACGCGTCCGGCACGAGACCGCCGAGAAGGTCCGCGAAGGCGGCGTCCGCCCCGGCGAAGAGCGCGCCGAAGACCACCAGCAGGACCGCGGCGACGGCGACCGCGCGGACCACCGGGCCCACGTTGCCCCGGGCACCGCCGGACCGCTCCCGCAGGCCGCGCCAGCCCCAGAGGGGGCCGGTGACCAGCGAGGTGTAGAGACCGATCGGGCCGAACAGCACTCCTGTCCAGGTGCGACCGCCGTGCAGGGCGAGCGAGCCCGCCGCCACCGCGGCCACGACGGCGAGGAACGACGGCCAGTCGGCGTCGCGAAGCGCCGGCACGCTCAGCAGGGCAAGCCCTCCCACGCCCCACAACAGCGTCCAGCGGTGCGGGCGCCGGCCCGCTGCCTGAGCCGCGTAGTACGCGCCGAGCGCGGCCGGTATCGCCACCAGCAGGAGGTTGAGGGCCAGGCCGTCGCCGAGCAGGAGCATGCTGAGCACGCCGGTGGCGAGGGCGGCCCAGAGCGTGGCGTCGCGGACCGGGGCCGGGGGCTGCGCCTGCACGTCGGCGAACCAGGACTCGACGACGGGGCCGTCCCACTCTTCGTCGTCTTCGTCGTCTTCCTCGTCGGCGCCCTGCCGGTCGACGTCTCGCGTGGCGACGGTACGTTTCCTGGACTCGGCCCCGCCTGAACCGGTCCCGCTCGAACCGATCCCGCTCGAACCAGCTCCGACTGAACCGGTCCCGTCGGAGTCGCCCCGCACAGAGTCGCTGCGCACAGAGTCGCCCTTCGAGAGGGCGTCCCCGGCACGGGCCGCGGGCACCTCGTCCGCGGGCCCCTCCCGCACCTCGCGTACCTCGGGCTCCCCGGCATCGAGGCCGGGCTTCACCCCTGAATTCTTCGAGGCCGACCCTCTCGGCTCGGCCTCGGACGGCGTGTCGGACACGGGACCCCCTCCCGACCGGTCCGGGCAGCGCAGCTCGTGGCTGCCGCGGAAGCCCAGGGACCGGTGTCTCGTCGGCGCACGCCCGTGATCATCAACGAGCGGCGTGGCGGAAAGGTTAACCGTGGGACACGCGGCACAGCCGGGCGCAGGCCCTCTGTGGCAGGGCTGTGACAGTGACAGACGCTTGGGACGGGAGGAAACGGGCAGGCCCGGCGCTCGCGCCGACAACCGAACGCAAGCCCTTCCCCTCAGCCCAGACCCACAGCCCTAACCCGCGCCCCTCGCCCTTAAGCGACCCTCGCCGACAGCCACTCCGGAAGCGCCTCGGTCCGCTCCACCCACTCCGCGGGCGGCGTCCCGGCCTTCCCCGCGGCCACGACGCCTCCGACGATGGCGCAGGTCGTGTCCATGTCGCCGCCGACCTGGGCGGTCGCCCAGAAGCCCTCTTCGTAGTCACCGAGGGCCCGCGCCGCCGACCAGAGGGCGAACGGCACGGTGTCGTGCGCGGTCGTACGCCGCCCGCAGCCGAGGACCGCGGCGACGGTCGTCGTGTCGCCGTAGTCGAGCATGTCCCGGGCGCGCCGCAGACCGGCCTCCACCGCGCTGCGCGGTACCAGGGAGATGACGCCGTCGAGCAGCGCCCCCGGGCTCGGCGGACCCCCCGGTGCGGCGGCCAGCGCGGCCGCCGCAGCGACTGCCATGGCGCCGACCACGGCTTCGCGGTGCTGGTGCGTGGGGTAGGCCGAGATCTCGGCCTGGTGCGTGGCCTGCTCCGGATCGTCCCCGTACCAGGCACCCAAGGGAGCGATCCGCATCGCCGCGCCGTTCCCCCACGAACCCTGTCCCTTGAAGAGGGCCGAGGCCAGCTCGCGCCAGTCGCCGCCCTCCCGGACCTGCCGCAGCAGCCGGTTCACCGCGGGGCCGTAGCCGCGGTCGAAGTCGTGGTGCTCGGCGAACGAGCGGGCCAGCGCGTCCTGGTCGATGCGGCGGTGGACGGCCAGAGTGGCCACTACGGAGGAGGCCATTTCCGTGTCGTCGGTCCACTGCCAGGGGCCGGGCGGCAGTCCGCGGCGCTTGAGCAGTGGATAGTTCGCGGGCACGAAGAACTGCGAGCCCAGCGCGTCCCCGACCGCGAGTCCGCGCAGGCTGGCCAGGGCGCGGTCCAGGCGCACGTCGGGAGAGGAGTCAGCGGTCATCGCCCTGCCACTCTATCCGGTGACTCCGTACGGTTCCGGATCACGCCAGCGTTCGAAGGGACGGTCGAGCGTGTACTTGCCGTCCTCCCCGAGAACGAGCATGCGCACCTCCGCGTTCCCCGGGTTCGACAGCGACTCGAATTCCGCGACCGTCCAGTGGAACCAGCGCATGCAGAACAGCCGCATGGCGAGGCCGTGGGTCACGAGGAGCACGTTCGGCGGGTGATCGGGGGCCTCGAAGCTCCGGAAGAGGCTCTCCAGGAAGCCGCCGACCCGGTCGTACACATCGGCACCGGACTCGCCCTGCGCGAAGCGGTAGAAGAAGTGCCCGTACGCGTCGCGGTACGCCTTCTGCAGCCGTACGTCGTCCCGGTCCTGCCAGTTCCCCCAGTCCTGTTCGCGCAGCCGCGGCTCCTCGCGTACGCGTACGTTCCCGGGGTCGAGGTGGAAGGCCCGGAAGGTCTCGTGGGTGCGGCGGTACGGGGAGACGTAAACGCTTACGCGCTCGTCGCCGAGGACCTCTCGGATCCGTGTGCCCGTCTCCTCCGCCTGCCGCCACCCCTTCTCGGTGAGCGCCAGGGCGTGGTCGGGTTCACGTTCGTACACCGAGTCATCGGCATTGCCCACCGACTCGCCGTGCCGGACAAGGACGATGCGCCGTGGACGTGCCATACCGAAACCCTAGATCGAGTTATGCCCGATCGAGCACCCGTACGGGCTCTATACGGCACAGGTCACATCAATCGCGCGCGTCTCAGACCGTCCAGGACGGTTCCAACTGGACTATGTCGCCCGTGAGCGCCGCGACGTCCGCCTCCAGCTGGGCGCGCAGGGCGAGCCGCTCCACCCGCTCCGCCCGGTATTTGCCGTGCTCGGCGGCCGACTGCCACATGGACAGGACCAGGAACTCGTGGCCGGGCGCCTCGCCGAAGAGGCCCCTCACCATGCCGGGCGAGCCGGCCATCGCCGGGTTCCACACCTTTTCCTGCATCAGCGCGAAGTGCTCGGCGCGCTCCTCGTGGACGCGACAGTGCGCCACCCGGACCAGATCCGTCTCCGTGAAGCGCGGCTCGAAGCCGGTCTTCACGTCGAAGCGGTGGTCGAAGAGTTTGCTCTGCGCGTCCTTGAAGGTGCCCGACTGGGCTGCGGCCAGCCGGGCATGGGAGCGCGCCATGAAGGAGTCGTAGAAGGCACGGCTCTCCCAAAAGGCGAAGATGTGGGCCACTCCGGGCCTTCCCCGGCTCCAGCCCCCGCCCTGCCCCCGGAAACCCGGCTCCCCCAGAAGTCCCGCCCATTTCCGCTGCCCCCGTTCAAAACCGCGGCGGTCCACCACGGTGCAGCGAATCCACTTGACCAGCACCGCGCCATCGTACGGCCCAGGAACGTGGCGTCGGTCACGCTCGGGCGGACTGCGGCCGCCCGTGCGCCCCCATGCGCGTGGCACGATGGGCAACACGCCTCACCTGCCAGGCAGTTGAGGCGACCGATGCAGGGGGACCACGAGGGGAGAACCGGTGAACGGCCTCAACAAGGGCATCAACAAGGTCGAGATCTCGGTGAAATGGGATCCCGGTCCCGTCGGCGAACCGGCCACCGATCTCGACATCGTCGCCGCCACCTACCTCGCGACCGACACACACAAAAACCCTGACTACGTAGTGCACTTCGACAGCCGCTCGCCGGACGGCACGATCTACCTCAACCGGGACAGCAAGGACGGCAAGGGCTTCGGCTGGGACGAGGTGATGACCCTGGAGCTCACCCGCCTCGACAAGCGGTACGCGCGCGTGGTCGTCGGCGTCGCCATCCAGCAGCGCTCCGGACGGGCCACCTTCGTCAGCGTGCACAACCCGGGCCTGCGGATCCGCGAGGGCTACAACGTCCTGGCCGAGGGCGATTTCGGCAGCGTTCTGGGATCGACGGCCACGACGGTCGCGGACTTCGTACGCGACGACTCCGGAGAGTGGACCTTCCAGTCGGACATCCGCGGCTTCGACGCCGACCCGGCGACCTTCGCCAGGATCATGGGCAACCCTCAGGAGTCCTGACCCACGACACACTCATGCACGCCGAAGGGGCGGTACGGCCGATGGCCGTACCGCCCCTCACGGTTTGTGGATCAGCTGCAGCCGCTGGTCGAGCCGCAGCCCTCGCAGATGTAGCAGGAGCCGGCCCGCTGCATCTTCGTACCGCAGGAGAAGCACAGGGGGGCGTCCGCCTGGATGCCCAGCTGCATCTCCACCAGTTCGGCGCTGGTGTGGGCCTGCTGCGGGGCGGGCTTGGCCGCCTCGACCACGGCCTTCGGCGCGGCGACGGCCTTCAGTTCCTGCGCGCGGGGCGCGGACTGGGCGAGACCCTCGACGTCCAGCTCGTCGTCGGTCGGCTCGTACGAGCCCGTCTCCAGGTGGCGCTGACGCTCGTCGGCGGAGTGGATGCCGAGCGCGGAGCGCGTCTCGAAGGGCAGGAAGTCGAGCGCCAGGCGGCGGAAGATGTAGTCGACGATCGACTGCGCCATCCGCACGTCCGGGTCGTCCGTCATACCGGCCGGCTCGAAGCGCATGTTGGTGAACTTGGAGACGTACGTCTCCAGGGGCACGCCGTACTGCAGGCCTACGGAGACGGCGATCGAGAAGGCGTCCATCATGCCCGCGAGGGTGGAGCCCTGCTTGGACATCTTCAGGAAGACCTCGCCGAGACCGTCGTCCGGGTAGGAGTTGGCGGTCATGTAGCCCTCGGCGCCGCCCACCGTGAAGGAGGTGGTGATGCCGGGACGTCCCTTGGGGAGGCGCTTGCGGACCGGGCGGTACTCGACGACCTTCTCGACCGCGGTACGGATGGTCTCCTCGGCCTTGGCCGTGACCTCGACCTTCTCCTTCTCCTTGGTCTTCGCGGAGAGGGGCTGGCCGACCTTGCAGTTGTCGCGGTAGATCGCGAGCGCCTTGACGCCCATCTTCCACGCCTCGAAGTAGACCTCTTCGACGTCCTCGACGGTCGCCGTCTCCGGCAGGTTGACCGTCTTGGAGAGCGCGCCGGAGATCCACGGCTGGATCGCGGCCATCATGCGGACGTGACCCATCGCGGAGATGGAGCGCTCGCCCATGGCGCAGTCGAAGACCTCGTAGTGCTCGTGCTTGAGGCCCGGGGCGTCGACGACATTGCCGTGATCGGCGATGTGGGCGACGATCGCCTCGATCTGCTCCTCCTGGTAGCCCAGGCGGCGCAGGGCCTGCGGGACGGTGCCGTTGACGATCTGCATCGAGCCGCCGCCGACCAGCTTCTTGAACTTGACCAGTGCGAGGTCGGGCTCAAGGCCGGTGGTGTCGCAGGACATCGCGAGACCGATGGTGCCGGTCGGGGCAATGACCGAGGCCTGCGCGTTGCGGAATCCGTTCTTCTCACCGAGGCGCAGCACGTCCTGCCAGGCCTCCGTGGCGGCGGCCCAGACCGGCGAGTCCAGGTCGTCCACACGGACCGCCACGGCGTTGGCGTCGGAGTGCTGCTTCATGACCCGCTGGTGCGGCTGCGCGTTGCGGGCGTAGCCGTCGTACGGGCCGACGACCGCGGCGAGTTCTGCGGAGCGCTTGTACGAGGTGCCGGTCATCAGCGAGGTGATGGCGCCGGCGAGGGAGCGGCCGCCGTCGGAGTCGTACGCGTGGCCGGTCGCCATCAGGAGGGCGCCGAGGTTGGCGTAGCCGATGCCCAACTGGCGGAAGGCGCGGGTGTTCTCGCCGATCTTCTGCGTCGGGAAGTCAGCGAAGCAGATGGAGATGTCCATCGCGGTGATGACCAGCTCGACGACCTGCGAGAAGCGCTCGACCTCGAAGGACTGGTGGCCCAGGCCGTCGTCCTTGAGGAACTTCATCAGGTTCAGCGAGGCGAGGTTGCAGGACGTGTTGTCCAGGTGCATGTACTCACTGCACGGGTTCGAGCCGTTGATCCGGCCGGACTCCGGGCACGTGTGCCAGGCGTTGATGGTGTCGTCGTACTGGATGCCGGGGTCGGCACAGGCCCAGGCCGCCTCGGCCATCTTGCGGAAGAGCTCCTTGGCGTCGACCTCCTCGATGACCTCGCCGGTCATACGGGCGCGCAGGCCGAACTTGTCGCCGTTCTCCACGGCCTTCATGAACTCGTCGTTCACGCGGACCGAGTTGTTGGCGTTCTGGTACTGGACGGACGTGATGTCGTCGCCGCCCAGGTCCATGTCGAAGCCCGCGTCACGCAGTGCGCGGATCTTCTCCTCTTCCTTCACCTTGGTCTCGATGAAGCCCTCGATGTCGGGGTGGTCGACGTCGAGGATGACCATCTTGGCCGCGCGGCGGGTGGCGCCGCCCGACTTGATCGTTCCTGCGGAGGCGTCGGCACCGCGCATGAAGGAGACGGGACCCGAGGCGTTGCCGCCCGAGGAGAGCAGTTCCTTGGAGGAGCGGATCCGGGAGAGGTTCAGGCCTGCGCCCGAGCCGCCCTTGAAGATCATGCCCTCTTCCTTGTACCAGTCGAGGATCGACTCCATGGAGTCGTCGACGGCCAGGATGAAGCAGGCGGAGACCTGCTGCGGCTGGGGCGTCCCGACGTTGAACCACACCGGGCTGTTGAAGCTGAAGATCTGGTGCAGGAGGGCGTAGGCCAGCTCGTGCTCGAAGATCTCGGCGTCGGCGGGCGAGGCGAAGTACTTGTTGTCCTCGCCGGCCTTCCGGTACGTCTTCACGATGCGGTCGATGAGCTGCTTGAGGCTCACCTCGCGCTGCGGGGTGCCCACAGCGCCGCGGAAGTACTTACTGGTGACGATGTTGACCGCGTTCACCGCCCACTCGGCGGGGAACTCGACGCCACGCTGCTCGAAATTGACCGAGCCGTCGCGCCAGTTGGTCATGACGACGTCACGGCTCGCCCACTCGACCTCGTCGTACGGGTGCACACCCGGGGTCGTGTGGATCCGCTCGATGCGCAGGCCCTTGTTCGCCTTCGTCCCCTTGGCTCGGGAACTCCGTGCCGGACCGCTCGCCGTCTCTGTCATGCCGCCTCCCTGTATCGGGCTAAAACGCCCAGAAGTGCCTCGTTCTTCCCGTGGCACGGTGTGTGTCTGAATGCCACGAGCTCCGCGTACGCGTCCGCTCGCAACAGGTCTGTGGTCGCCGCCGTCCGGGCCGGGCCGGCCCCTCTCGTCAGTCGGCGGCGCTGGCGGGCACGGGGACTTCGACAGTCTCTCCGGACCCGCGGTCGATTCCCTGGCACCCCTGGCCCGCGTCTTCGTCGGCCGCGGCGGGGTGCTGCGTCTCTTCCCTGAGTTCAGTGATGGCGGCCTCGAAGTCCTCCAGCGAGTCGAACGCCCGGTACACGGACGCGAAGCGCAGATAGGCGACGAGGTCGAGCTCCTGCAAGGGGCCGAGTATGGCCAGTCCCACGTCGTGGGTGGTCAGTTCGGCGCTTCCGGTGGCCCGCACCGCCTCCTCGACCCGCTGGCCGAGCTGAGCGAGTGCGTCCTCCGTGACAGGCCTTCCCTGGCACGCCTTGCGCACGCCGTTGATGACCTTGGTACGACTGAAGGGCTCGGTGACTCCGGACCGCTTGACCACCATGAGCGAGCACGTCTCCACGGTCGTGAAACGACGGGAGCAGTCGGGACACTGGCGGCGCCTGCGGATCGACGTACCGTCGTCCGTCGTACGGCTGTCGACGACGCGGCTGTCGGGGTGCCTGCAGAAGGGGCAGTGCATCGAACTCCAACCCTCCTTACACAAGCACGACTCAATAGCCTCGTCAGGGCCCTTGAGCCCCTCGAAGCAGGCTCCAGCATAGGCGATGACCATGGGTCCGGAAGACCGGGGGACCACAACTTCTGGGCTGCTGCTGCAATCCAACCACTAGATGTGGGGCTTGGCCCGTAAATTCGCACCTTGCGCGCGTGTCGCACCCGTATTGGCATGTGCCGCACGGCCATACCCGTGAGAGGCGTACGGGGATACGGTGGGCGCCACAGGGACTGGGGGCCGGTTCCGGGCCGACGGGACTCCTGGTGGCAGACTGACCCCCGCCCCGCTCCGGCCCACAAGGCCATCGCCCCGGCGGTGAAGAGTACAGCAATGAGCGCTTTTGTCCGCCCGGTGCAGCGTTAGCCATACACCCAGACACGTGATCGCGTCAGGCCATCCACACTTTTTCACTCGAACGTGTGTTTGGCGCAACCTTTCGAAAGCAACTACCGTTGTCCAGCAGGGAGACGAACGAGAGGGGCCGACGTGACCACCACCGCAGACAGTGCCACCATCACTGCCCAGGACCGCTCCCAGGGCCGATTTGAGCCGGTGCATGCCATGAATGAAGTGAACCAGGAGGGGCCCAAGCCCACACGCTCCCTGCCGGGCCGACCTCCAGGTATCCGGGCGGACAGCTCCGGACTCACCGACCGGCAGCGCCGGGTGATCGAGGTCATCAGGGACTCCGTGCAGCGGCGCGGATACCCGCCGTCGATGCGGGAGATCGGACAGGCCGTCGGCCTCTCCAGCACCTCCTCGGTCGCACATCAGCTGATGGCACTGGAGCGCAAGGGCTTCCTGCGCCGCGACCCGCACCGACCGCGGGCCTACGAGGTCCGGGGATCCGACCAGTCCACCGCGCAGCCCACCGACACGGCGGGCAAGCCGGCCGCGTCGTACGTCCCGCTGGTCGGCCGGATCGCCGCCGGTGGCCCGATCCTCGCCGAGGAGTCGGTCGAGGACGTGTTCCCGCTGCCCCGGCAGCTGGTGGGTGACGGCGAGCTGTTCGTCCTGAAGGTCGTCGGAGACTCGATGATCGAGGCCGCGATCTGTGACGGAGACTGGGTGACGGTCCGCCGCCAGCCGGTCGCGGAGAACGGCGACATCGTGGCGGCCATGCTGGACGGCGAGGCCACGGTCAAGCGCTTCAAGCGCGAGGACGGTCACGTCTGGCTGCTCCCGCACAACTCCGCGTACCAGCCGATCCCCGGCGACGAGGCCACCATCCTCGGCAAGGTCGTGGCGGTGCTGCGGCGGATCTGACTCCGCCCCTGACCGGGCCCCGGGACCCCTGCGCCGGTTCCGGGGCCCTGTGCTGTCCCCGATCGCGCATGTCAGTGGCCTGCTCCCAGCCTCGGCCGAGGCTGGGAGCAGGCCACTGACGTCTACGCCTCTTCTGTCTTCGCCTCTTGGGTCGTCCGTTCCGCTTCTGGCTCCTGTTCCGCCTTCTTCGCCACCTCGTCGATGGCGGCCAGGGACCTTCGCACCTGGTTACGGTCCGTCGTGAACCAGAAGTCGGGCAGTGACGCCTTCAGATAGCTGCCGTAGCGCGCCGTGGCCAGCCGCTGGTCCAGCACGGCGACGACACCACGGTCCCCCGTCGCCCGTACGAGGCGGCCGGCGCCCTGGGCCATCAGCAGGGCCGCGTGGGTGGCCGCGACGGCCATGAAGCCGTTGCCCCCGGCGTCCTCGACCGCCTTCTGGCGGGCGCTCATCAGCGGGTCGTCGGGGCGGGGGAAGGGGATCTTGTCCATGACGACCAGCTGGCAGCTGGCGCCCGGGACGTCCACGCCCTGCCAGAGCGAGAGGGTGCCGAAGAGGCAGGTCTTCGGGTCCGCCGCGAAGTTCTTGATCAGCTCGCCGAGTGTCTCCTCGCCCTGGAGCAGGATGGGGAACTCCGGGATGCGGGAGCGCAGTTCCTCCGCGGCGAGCTGGGCTGCCCGCATCGAGGAGAACAGACCGAGCGTGCGGCCGCCGGCGGCCTGGATCAGCTCGGTGAGCTCGTCGAGCATGTCCCCGCGGTCGCTGTCGCGCGCGGGCCGCGCGAGGTGCTTCGCGACGTACAGGATGCCCTGCTTGCCGTAGTCGAAGGGCGAACCGACGTCGATGCCCTTCCAGGGCGGGATGTCCTCGCCCTCGACGCCTTCCGGGGCCAGGCCCAGTGAGGCACCCACGCCGTTGAAGTCGCCGCCGAGCTTGAGCGTGGCCGAGGCCAGGACGACGGAGCGGTCCGTGAAGAGCTTCTCGCGCAGCAGGCCCGACACGGACATCGGGGCGACCCGCAGGGAGGCTCCGAAGCGGTCGTGCCGCTCGTACCAGACGACGTCCCACTCCGAGCCGTTCGTGATCCGCTCCGCCACGTCGTGGACCGACTCCACGGAGGCGAGGGCCTGTTTGCGGACCGCGTCCTCGTCACTGATGGACTTGTCGCGGGTCGCGCCGATCGCCGAGATGACCGTCCGCGCGGCGTCCCGCAGGGCCATCAGCGCGTACCCGAGATCCTCGGGGACCTCCTCCAGGCGGCCGGGCAGAGCGAGCTCCATCAGGCGCTCGAAGCCCTCGGCGGCTGTCTGGAGCTGGTCGGCCGCCTTCTCATTCACGAGCCTCGAGACGCGGCGCACGGCACGGTTGACCTGGCCCGGGGTGAGCTCGCCGGTCGCGACTCCGGTGACGCGGGAGACCAGCTCGTGGGCCTCGTCCACGATCAGCACTTCGTGCTGCGGGAGGACCGGGGCGCCCTCGATGGCGTCGATCGCGAGGAGGGCGTGGTTGGTGACGACGACCTCGGCGAGCTTGGCGCGCTCGCGGGCCATTTCGGCGAAGCACTCCGCTCCGTAGGCACACTTCGAGGCGCCGAGGCACTCCCTGGAGGACACCGAGATCTGTGACCAGGCACGGTCCGAGACGCCCGGGGTGAGATCGTCGCGGTCGCCCGTCTCGGTCTCGTCCGCCCAGTCCCGCATCCGCAGCAGGTCCTGGCCCAGCTTGCTGGTGGGCGCTGCCGCCTCGAACTGGTCGAAGAGGCCCTCCTCCTCGTCCTGCGGGACGCCTTCATGGAGGCGGTGCAGGCACATGTAGTTCGACCGGCCCTTGAGCATCGCGAACTCGGGGCGGCGGCGCAGCAGCGGATGCAGCGCGTCCACCGTGCGCGGCAGGTCCCGCTCCACGAGCTGGCGCTGCAGCGCCAGGGTGGCCGTCGCCACGACGACCCGCTCCCCGTGCGCGAGCGCGGGCACGAGGTAGCCGAGCGACTTTCCGGTACCCGTGCCGGCCTGGACCAGCAGATGGGAGCCGTCGTCGATGGCCTGCTCGACGGCTTCGGCCATGGTCACCTGGCCAGGGCGCTCCGTACCGCCGACAGCTGTGACGGCGGCATGCAGGAGTTCGGGGAGTGAGGGCTCTGTCATAGCCCGACCACCCTACGGGGCCGCACTGACAACCGAGCGATCAAGGCCGGGGCGAGGGACGCGATCAAGACGCGTGCACGGTCGGTGACGAGGTCCGTCACGTCGTCGATGATCACGGCTGGTGCAGCGGGTTCGGAACGGTGCCGTGCACGGCGGCGTGCGGGCGCTGGGGGCGGTCACGGTAGCCGTCCAGATGCAGTCGATTGCGGTTGAGGCACAGGCGCTCGATACGCGGAGTGAGCAGGTCGAACGTTTCGTAACGCTCCTTGAGCTCCGGGAAGAGCCTGTGGTGACGCACGATCTCCGCCCGGACGAGCGACCAGAACTCGGCCTCCGGAACGCCCAGTTGCGCCTCGCAGAGCGGGGCCAGATAGCGGAAGACACCGACGAAGAGCCCGGAGTGGATGAACTGCGTGAGGAATGCGGCCGGTTCCGTGAGCAGAACGGCCCGTACGTCGTCCGGCATGGAGGCGTGCTCGGGCAGCCGCTCGGCGCTGACGTTCACGTCGTCCACGAAGTCCTTCACCGCGAGTCGGACGGGTACGTCGTGGCCGTCGAAGACAACGATCGCGTTCTCGCCGTGTGGGCTGAACACAGTGCCGTAGCGGTAGAGAAAGTGCAGCAGGGGCGGCAGCAGTGCGGCGAAGAGACGGCGCAGCCAGATCCGGGGGTCCAGGCCCGAGCGCTCGACGAGCTCTGCCGTGAAGGCTCGGCCGTCGGGGTCGGTGTGGAGGAGCGCGGCCAGGGTGCGGGCGCGTTCGCCGGGCGCCAGATGGCGGGAGAGCGGCTCGCGCCAGATCGCGCCCAGCAACTCCTTGTACTGGTACGGGACCTCCGGCAGCGTGTCGTACACGGGGTGCCCGACCGTGACGGACGCGACCTCGCCCAGGAGGATGACCCCGCAGGTGTCGCGCAGAAAGGGGTCCGCGTCGCGCAGGCCGTGCATCCAGGCGGTGACGGCGGGCGCCGCGAGAGTGCGTTCCGTCGGAAGGCCGCGCCACACCAGGGTGTTGAGGACGGACAGCGGCAGTTTGACGGTGTGCCGGTCCGGGCGCGATGTGTTGAGGAAGGTACGGACCGACTGCTGGGGCAGGCGTAAATCGGTGTCCGGGAGCAGCGGAACGATGGCGCCGGCGGCAACGGAGGGCGCGAACAGCGGCAGCACGACGTCGTTCCACTGCCAGGGGTGCACGGGCAGGTAGAGATACGACTCCGGTGTCAGCCCACGCGCGCGTAGTGCGACGTCGTAGGACGCCCTGGTGGCGGGATCGAGCTCGCGCGCGTACAGCTCGTCCGCTGTCTCCAGGCCCGCGACGCCCCGGTATGTGGCCAGTGAGGTGTGCACCGCGATCCACGGCAGGGCCGTCCCTCTGCGGCCCTCGGGTGCCCAGTGGGCGGCATCCGTGGCGGAGAAACCGAGGCGGCCTTTGTTGAGGACGATCCAGGGGTGGCCCGTCTGATGGCCTTCCAGCTCGGCGTATCCGAGGTCGGCGAGCCGGGCGGCGGGCAGTGCGGTGTGGTCGAGGCGTGCGTCCGCCGCGAGTGTGGTGGTCAGTTCCCTGATGACGTGCCCGAGTGTGGCGCCGTCGAGTCCGAGGGTGGCGCGGGCGCGGGTGAGGAAGTCGAGGGGGTCGGTGTAGGGGTGTGGGGGCTGCGGACCCGCGGGCTCGCTGGTCGCTGCGGCTGCCTCCGTCAAGGTGAGGGAGGACGGATCGACCTGCCAGCTGTCGTACGCGCCTCGGCGGGCGCGGAAGCCGATGATGCCGCCGGCGTCTAGGCGGAGGGTGTACGAACGCTCGTCATCGGCGCCTGGGGCGGGCGGCGAATCGTCTCCTCTGGGATCCGGGGCGCTGACCGGTGCCATGACCTCGGGAGGGTCGGTGGCTGCCGCCGCAGCACCGGGGCGGTTCCCGTCCGCCTCCGGTACCAGGATCTCCTCGTGCGCGAACTCCCCGATCATCTTGGCGAGCAGGCGGCGCCCCGCTCTTTCCCATCGCTCCGGGCTCAGTTCTGGCGGGTCGTAGAGCCACGACGGCTCTCCAGGAGTCGGGGCGGCGGACGGGTTCGGCACGGGGACTCCTCGACTGGGAACCTGATCGGGGCGAGCGGTGTACTAAAAGTGACGGCGCTACAACAGATCGCGCAGGGCCCGGTCCCGGACCATGAGGGCTGCCTTCTTGTCGGGCAGATCGACCTCGGCGGAGAACCGGAAGCCGGCACTGAGAAAGGCGGACACGGAGGGGATGTTGCGGAGGTCGGGTTCAGCGATGACGCGTGCACATGAGGGACGACGGTCGAGGACGAGATCGGAGACGGCTCTGAGCAGAGTCGTGCCGAGTCCACGCCCGCGATTGGCGACACCACCGATAAGGAGGTGGATACCGGTGTCGTGAAGGCGGGCGGGGTAGTGGCGGGCCAGGGGGTCGAGGTCCGCCCGGTAGATCTCCCAGTAGCTCATCGGTGTGCCGTCCAGCACGCCGAGACAGGGGACGCTGCGTCCGTCGCCGCCGAGCTGGGCGCGCAGATGGTCCTCGGTCGCCGTCCCGGGTCCGGAGAGCTCCCAGAAAGCGGCCACGGCAGGGTCGTTCATCCAGCGGCTGATGAGCGGGAGGTCTCGGTCGAGCTGTACGGGGGCCAGGTGGAAGACGCCCGCGGCGGTGGCGATCGGCCCCCAGTCACCGACGCGGTCGAGCAGGTCGTCACCGGCCGGGGCTGCCTGGGCGACTTGGGCGGGCCACGCTGTGCCCGGCGCCGAGGCCTGCGCCGTGCCCACCGTGCTCCTGCCCCCGCCGTTCCGCTCTGCCCGTTCCGCGGCTCCCCGGGCCGCTTCGGCCTTCGCTCCCCCGGCCGCCTCGGCCTGCTCGCCCTTCGCTTCCTCGGCCTTCCCGGCGAAGAACGCGAGGAGTTCGTCGGGCAGGCGCAGATCGAGGGTGTCCTCGGTGTCCGCACCGGGGCCCCTGTCGCTGCCGGCGGTGGTGTAGGGGGCGGTACCGGCGTCGGTGCTCGCATCGGTGGGAGGCACGGCGACGCTCCTCTCAGGAGACGGGGTGGGTCATGTTCCTCAGGAATGAAGGGGGTTGGCGATGGTGACGTAGACGGACTGGGTGTCGACCGGGCCGACGAGTTCATCGAGGCCGTGCAGCCGGGTCAGCAGGTTGGCCTTGCAGCGCAGAACAGGTGAGTCGAGCAGCTGCGCGGGCAGGGAGGTTCGCAGTCGGGCGGGCCCCGAGGCGACGTCGGTGAGGAATCGGCGGAAGGCGGCGAGCAGCAGCCGTTCGTCGGCGAGGCGCTGGGAGCCGAAGGCCCCGATGAGGCCGAGCACGTTGTTGATGCCGAGGTAGTAGGCGAAGCGCTCGTCGGTGACCTCGTCGGAGACGAACGTGTCGCTGTTCTCGCCGATGCCGGGGAGCCGTCCGTTCAGCTCCGCGCGCCGGGATTCGCGGAAGTAGTAGCCCTGGTTGTCGCGGTAGCGGCCGCCCGCGGGCCACCCTTCCTGGTCCAGCAGGAGCAGGGTGTTCTGCTGGTGGGCCTCCAGCGCGATGCCCGCCTCGCTGTCCAGCCAGAGGACGGGACGGACGACCTGCTCCAGGTAGCGCAGGAACCACTCGGCGGCGACGGCGCCGCGTGGCCGGCCCGTGCGTCCGGCGAGCCGGGTGACGATCTCGGTGAGCCTGGCCCGTGTCGTGGTCCTGCTCTGCTCGGCGTGCTGCTGTCCGGTGGGCTGGGCCTGTGGCCTGGGTGAGACAAGTCCGGCGACACAGGAGACGTCGTCCGTCGGCGTGAACGGATTGTGGCGGATCATCACGTCGAGGCCGGGCACGGCGTTGCCGTCGGGGTCGTTCACCGCGAGCCAGGCCGGGTCGCGGACGATGTCGAAGCCCGGGTGGGCGGCCTGCCACTGTTCGGCGAGGCCGCCGCGCAGCAGTCGGTGGACCTCGACACCGCGGTGGAGTTCCTTGCGGAGGTTCTCCCGGCGGGAGTTGGTGATGCGCAGGCCCAGCGAGAGCTTCAGCATCGCGGGGGCGTCGGAGCGGTAGAGGGTGCGTACGGAGGAGGTGGGGTGCCACGGGGAGCCATGGGGACCGAGGTCCAGGAGCAGGCCGGCGTCCAGAAGTTTCGCCGTGTCCGGGCGGTGGCGGATCTCGCGGATCTGCCAGGGGTGCATCGGCAGCGCGGCGTATCCGTCGGGCAACCGCAGTCCGGCACCGGCGAGCCGGGGGGTGAGCTGCTCTGCGGGCACGAGGCGGCCTCGCTCGGTCCAGGCCGAGTCGGTGGCGAGCGCGGAGGGGGCGACGGCCATCCAGTGCAGGGGGAAGGAGCCGCGCAACTCGGGTGAGTAGAGGCGGGTTTCGGCCCCGGAGAGTCCCTCGCGGCTCTTCGGCGTGGGGTGCAACGGGTGGCCGAGCAGCAGCGCCTGCTCCGCCGAGAGGAAGAGGTCGGGGCCGTCGGCGGGATTTTCCCGGCGGTCCGTGATGAAGACGACGGTCCGCCGTACGGAGTCGGCGACCCGGCCTACCAGGTCACCGCCGTCGGCCGAGGCGTGGGAGTGGGCGGGGGTGTCGGGGGCGCCCGTCGGGGCGGAGGTGTGGGGTTCAGCAGGAGCGTCCGTCGCATCGGAGGCGATTGGCTCAACAGGAGCGTCCGGTGCGTCGGAGGCGAATCGCTCGGCGGGAGCGTCCGGGGCCATGAGGGCAGTCGGCTGGGCTAGGGCGGTCGGCTGGGTGGGAGCCCCGGTCGTCGGGGTCTCGCGTCCCAGGAGGGCCGCGAGGGTGACCGCGTCTGTGGGAGGTGCCTGGTCGGGGGCGTCGGAGAGGTAGGGAGGGCCGAGGCGGTGCCAACCCGTGGGGGACCAGTAGTGGACGGGGACGACGAGGGCTGTGCCGCTCGCGGGGAGGGGGATGCGGAGGGTGCCGTCGTCGGGGGCGGCGAGGTCGTGCTCGCGTACCCAGCAGCGTAGCAGGTTCTCGATGGCGGCGGCCTGGGCCGCGGTATGGGGATCGGGGTGTTCCAGCAGGTCGGTGGTGGCGCCGCGCAGCCGTTCGGACTCCTGGGAGCCTGTCTTCTGCCTGGGGACCGATTCGGCCCCCGCCCCGAGCGGGGCCTGTGTGCCGCGCCCTCCTCGCTCGTGGGTGTAGGGATGGCCGTCGGGTGCGGGGATGGCGTTCAAGAGGCTTCCTCGGGGGGTGGTTCAGGTTCGTGCGGCGACGAACCGGGGCTGTTCCGGCGTGCGTTGGGCCCGTGCGGTTCCTGGTTGAGGCGGTGCGGTGCGGGTGCGGGTGTCGTCCGGTTTCGGAGGTGCGGAGATGTTCGGGGGTGCGGGGATGGAGCATGCGGGGATGAGGGACACAGTTCTGGTGGTGCCTTGCGGGTGTCACCGGAGGGCGATGTCCCCAGGGCCCCACCGCCGGGTCACCCACCGCCGGGCCAGCCACCGGGCAGGCCGGCTATCCGGATCGCTCGGCCTGTTGGGTGTGCTCGGTGCCTTGGGTGGGCCCGACCCTTTGGGCGTGCCCGGTCGCTGTCCGACGGGTGCTCTCGGCCGCCGGGCCGGTGTGCGCCTTGGCGACCTCCGCCACCGCGTCCGCCAGCCGGTTGAGGACCGCACTCGCCTGTTCGTCGCTGATCGTGAGCGGTGGAAGCAGGCGCACCACACTGGAGTTCCGTCCGCCGAGTTCCACGATCAGCCCGCGGCGCAGGCACTCCCGCTGGACGGCGGCCGCCAGTTCGGGGGCCGCGGGAGCCGGTCCGCCGGGGGACGGGGGCGGCTTCTCGGGGTC
Source organism: Streptomyces sp. NPDC058697 (assembly GCF_042715345.1). Classification (NCBI taxonomy): domain Bacteria; kingdom Bacillati; phylum Actinomycetota; class Actinomycetes; order Kitasatosporales; family Streptomycetaceae; genus Streptomyces; species Streptomyces sp. NPDC058697. Next base: position 64,258 of record NZ_JBHXSU010000003.1, on the reverse strand, counting down.
CACGAGTTCGACGCCGATCATCAGCCCCCGGCCGCGCACGTCTCCGACGCAGCCGAAGTCGTCGGCGAGGCTCTGGAGTTGGGCGATCATGCGGGTGCCGAGAGCCGCGGCCCGATCGGCGAGGCCGTTCTCACGGACGTACGCGAGCGTCGCGGCGCCGGCGGCCATGGCGAGTTGGTTGCCGCGGAACGTGCCCGCGTGGGCGCCCGGTTCCCACACGTCGAGTTCCTCGTGGTAGACGACGACCGCCAGCGGCAGGCTGCCGCCGATGGCCTTGGAGAGGACCATCACGTCGGGTGTGATGCCGCTGTGTTCCACCGCCCAGAAGGCACCGGTCCGCCCGACTCCCGTCTGGACCTCGTCGGCGATCAGCGGGATGGAGCGCGCCGTGGTGATCTCCCGCATCCGCCGCATCCAGTCGTCGCGGGCCGGAATCACCCCGCCCTCGCCCTGTACCGGTTCCAGGATCATCCCGGCGGGGCTCGGCACCCCGGACTTGGTGTCGTCGAGGATGGACTCGGTCCAGCGCGCGGCGAGTTCGGCGCCCGGCTCGCCGCCGACGCCGAACGGACAGCGGTAGTCCTGCGGATAGGGCAGGCGCGCGACACGTACGTCGGACGCGCCCCCGGATGCCGCGAGCGCCCCCGCGGTCATCCCGTGGTACGCGCCGGCGAAGGCGAGAATCCCGCTGCGCCCGGTCGCCGCACGTACCAGCTTCAGGGCTGCCTCCACAGCGTCCGTTCCGGCGGGCCCGCAGAACTGCACACGCGCGTGGTCGGCGAGACCGGGCGGCAGCGTGCGGAACAGTTCGGTGGTGAAGGCGTCCTTGACGGGCGTGGCCAGGTCGAGGACCTGCAGTGGCGCCCCGGAGTCGAGGACCTTCCTGATGGCTTCCAGTACGACCGGGTGGTTGTGGCCGAGGGCCAGCGTCCCGGCGCCGGAAAGACAGTCGAGGTAGCGGTTCCCGTCGGCGCCCTCGATCGTCAGACCTCGCGCGCGGACGGGGACGATCGGAAGGGCGCGTGCGTAGGTGCGCGCCGCGGATTCACGCGCCGCCTGACGCCGCAGAATCCCCTCGTGCGCCGCGCGCGCCCCCACGTTCTCCTGTGTCGCGCGCGCCCCCGTGCCCTCGTATATCACGGGCGCCGTCTCGGGCGCAGACTCGGTCACAGCCACGTCTGTCGGTCCTCCCGCTGTCCAGAAGAGGCGAGTTGCTCGGCCGCCCGGTGGGAGGCGACAGGGGAATGAACGCAGCCGGAACGTCCCCCGTACGTACCAACGACGAGGACCGCGAGGGGCAACGGTGGGGCGAAGATCCTTGCCGTGACGGAACCGTTGCGGTTCCGTCGGAAGTCCCCCACAGCAACGGCATAGTCTGTGGTGCCGTTCAGCGAATCCCCGCTGATCAGCACCCACGGTCCACGTCGGACACATCCGGGTCACCGGATGCTTACGAAGTCCCATGTGGCAGCACAGAGTTGTTCGTTCACCTCCAGGGGGAGTCACACCATGCGACCCATACGCCCGCTCTTCGCCGCCCGTCGAGGGAGGAGCTCGCGCCGCAGAACCTCCCCCATGCTGGCCGCGGTCGGACTGGCCACCGCACTGGCGTTGACCGCCACCGCCTGCGGTGCGGACAAGGACACCAGTGCGGACGCCCAGGCGTCGGCGTCCGCTGCGGGCGACGGCAAGATCAAGATCCCGGACGACATCAAGGACAGGCTCAAAGAGCACGGGATCGACATCGACCAGTGGAAGGGCGGCGCCTGGAAGAACTGGGACAAGGACGACTGGCTGCGCGAGGCCGGGGACTACATCAACCCGATCATCAAGGACCTGTGGGACCCGGACCGTATGCGCGAGGCCGAGGACCCGGACCAGGGCAAGGGCGTCGACGAGAACGACCTCTCGGGTGACCAGGGCGTGACCGACCCGGAGCCCGCGCCCGTGGAGGCGAAGGGCGTCCCGGCGGCGTACCACGAGAACGCGCCCGAGGCCGGCAAGGTGTTCTTCGACTCGCCCGAGGGCACGATGGTCTGCTCGGCGACCGTGGTCCAGGACCCGGCGCACCCGGGCAAGTCCAACCTCGTGTGGACCGCGGGCCACTGCGTGCACGCCGGCAAGAAGGGCGGCTGGTACCGCAACATCGCCTTCGTGCCCTCGTACAACAACGACGCCATGCCGGCGGCGGAGCTCGCGACCGCCACCAAGGAGGAGGTCGCTCCGTACGGTCTCTGGTGGGGTGACTGGGCGCAGACCTCGGACCAGTGGATCGAGCAGGGTGGCGCGACGGGCGGCGACGGTGCCTCGTACGACTTCGCGGTCATTCATGTGACACCGGAGAAGGGCAGCGGGGGCAAGTCCCTTGAGGAGACCGTCGGTTCGGCGCTCCCGGTGGACTTCAACGCTCCGGCCGTGTCGGAGGTCGGGGACATCACCGCGACCGGCTACCCGGCGGCGAAGCCGTTCGACGGGGAGACCATGTTCCAGTGCGCGGACAAGCCGGGCCGGCTCTCGATCGCCGAGTCCCAGCCGACGATGTACCGCATCGGATGCACCATGACGGGTGGTTCGTCGGGCGGCGGCTGGGTCGCGGAGGGTTCGGACGGCAAGCCCTCGCTGGTGTCCAACACCTCGATCGGCCCGGTGACCGCGGGCTGGCTCGCGGGCCCGCACCTGGGCACGGAGGCCAAGGGGATCTACGACGCGGTGAGCAAGAAGTTCGCGGCGCAGCAGTAGCGACGCGGCAATAGCGGCCCAGCCTCAGCGGTACAGCGGTGGCGCAGCCGATGCAGTACCGCAAGTAGCGGCACAGGGACGGACGGCGGCAGGGTGGGCCTCACGGAAACCTTCACCGCCTGGCCGCCGTTCGTCCTCGACTCCCCGGGCATAGTGGGGTGTCGCGGTGACACGGGCTCCGCGGAGAGCCTTCTTCGCGCTCTTCGCGCCTGACCCGCAGACGAAAGCTGCACGTTCAATCGGGGGTAACAACATCATGCGTTCCACACGTCCGTCCTTCTCGGGGATGCGCGGGCGACGCCGCGTCCTCGTCGCCGCCGGGCTGGCAGCGGCTCTGGTGCTCACCGCCACCGCCTGCGATTCGGGCGACGACAATGCCGCCGACAAGCCTGCCGCCACCGGCTCCGGGGCCTCCGGCGGAGACAAGATCGAAATTCCGGCCGACATCGCCGACAGGCTCAAGGAGCACGGCATCGATGTCGACGACTGGAAGGACGGCGAATGGAAGAACTGGGACAAGGACAAGTGGCTCACTGAGGCCGAGGACTTCGTCAACCCGGTGATCGAGGGCCTCTGGAAGCCCGAGCGGATGAAGTCGGCCAAGGACCCGGACAAGACGATCTCCGCGAAGGACGCCTCGGCCGACCAGGGCGTGAGCGACCCGGCGCCCGCGCCGGTCACCGCGACTCAGGAAGAGACCCCGTACCACGACAACGCCGCCCCGGTCGGGAAGGTCTTCTTCGACTCCCCCGAGGGCTCGATGGTCTGCTCCGGCACGGTCGTCAAGGACCCGCGCAACCCGGGGAAGTCCAACCTCGTGTGGACCGCCGGCCACTGTGTCCACGCGGGCGGTGGCGGCGGCTGGTACCGCAACATCGCTTTCGTGCCCGCCTACAACGACCTGGGCAAGTCCGAGGCCGAGCTGGCCAACGCGACACAGCAGGAGATCTCCCCGTACGGCCAGTACTGGGCGGACTGGGCGTCCACCTCGAACGAGTGGATCCAGGGCGGCTCGGAGACGGGCGGAGCGGGTGCCGCGTACGACTACGCGGTGCTGCACGTGAAGCCGGAGTCGGGCTCCAAGTCCCTTGAGGAGACCGTCGGTACGGCGCTGGACGTCGACTTCTCCACCCCCGCCGCGGCGGACGCGGGCACGATGGGCGCCTGGGGTTACCCGGCCGCGCCGCCGTACAACGGTCTGATCATGCACAAGTGCGTCGACCGGCCGGGCCGGCTCTCGCTCAGCCCGAGCCTGCCGACGATGTACCGCATCGGCTGCACGATGACCGGCGGTTCGTCGGGCGGCGGCTGGTTCCGGGTCGTGGACGGCAAGACCGTGCTCGTCTCGAACACCTCGATCGGCCCGGCCGACAACACCTGGCTCGCGGGACCGCAGCTGGGTCAGGGCGCCAAGACGCTGTTCGACGACATGAGCAAGGAGTACGGCGCCAAGTAGGCGCCCGTACACACGCCGGTGCCGGAGCGGTGGGCGAGGTCGGCCTGCTGCCCCGGCACCGCGCCCACGGCTCCGCGCCACGACTACGGCGAAGGCCCGCCCCCTGCCAGAGGGGGCGGGCCTTCGCCGTTTTCGATCAGAGCAGACCGATCAGAGCAGACCGATCAGGGCAGACCGATCAGGGCAGACCGATCAGACGGCCGGCACCGGAACGTACGCCTGCAGCTCCGCCGCCAGCTCCTCGTGCACCCGCACCTTGAGCAGGGTGCCCTCCGGGGTGTGCTCCTCGGAGATCACCTCGCCCTCGGAGTGGGCGCGCGCGACCAGCCGGCCGAGCGTGTACGGCACGAGCACCTCGATCTCGACCGAGGGGTGCGGCAGTTCGATGTCGATGAGCGCGAGCAGCTCGGCGATGCCCTGGCCCGTGCGGGCCGAGACGGCGATGGACCGCTTCTCGTTCCGCATGAGCCGCTGGAGCACCAGCGGGTCGGCCGCGTCCGCCTTGTTGATCACCACGATCTCGGGCACCTTGGTCGCGCCCACGTCACGGACGACCTCGCGCACGGCGGCCAGCTGCTCCTCCGGCGCCGGATGCGAACCGTCCACCACGTGCAGGATCAGGTCGGAGTCCCCGACCTCTTCCATCGTGGAGCGGAACGCCTCGACGAGGTGGTGCGGCAGGTGCCGGACGAAACCGACGGTGTCCGCGAGTGTGTAGATCCGCCCGCTGGGCGTCTCCGCACGGCGCACGGTCGGGTCGAGGGTGGCGAACAGCTCGTTCTGCACCAGTACGCCCGCGCCCGTGAGGCGGTTGAGCAGCGACGACTTGCCGGCGTTGGTGTAGCCGGCGATCGCCACCGAGGGCACCTTGTTGCGACGGCGCTCCTGGCGCTTGATCTCGCGGCCGACCTTCATGTCCGCGATCTCCCGGCGCATCTTCGCCATCTTCTCGCGGATACGACGCCGGTCGGTCTCGATCTTGGTCTCACCGGGACCACGGGTGGCGAGGCCGCCGCCCTTGCCGCCGCCCATCTGACGGGACAGCGACTGACCCCAGCCTCGCAGCCTCGGCAGCATGTACTGCATCTGCGCGAGCGCGACCTGCGCCTTGCCCTCTCGGGACTTGGCGTGCTGGGCGAAGATGTCGAGGATCAGGGCCGTACGGTCGATGACCTTGACCTTGACGACGTCTTCGAGGTGGATCAGCTGGCCCGGCGAGAGCTCACCGTCACAGATGACGGTGTCCGCGCCGGTCTCCAGCACGATGTCCCGCAGCTCGTTGGCCTTGCCGGAGCCGATGTAGGTGGCCGCGTCGGGCTTGTCGCGGCGCTGGATGACGCCGTCGAGCACGAGCGCGCCGGCGGTCTCGGCGAGGGCGGCGAGCTCCGCGAGGGAGTTCTCCGAATCGGTCGCGGTCCCGGAGGTCCACACACCGACGAGCACCACGCGCTCCAGACGGAGCTGTCGGTACTCGACCTCGGTGACGTCCTCGAGCTCGGTGGAGAGGCCCGCGACGCGGCGCAGGGCCGCACGCTCGGAGCGGTCGAACTGGTCGCCGTCCCGGTCTCCGTCGACCTCGTGGCTCCAGGCGACGTCCTCTTCCATCAGGGCATCGGCCCGAAGACCGTCGGGGTAGTTCTGCGCGAAGCTCTGCGTGTCCTGGGAAGGGGAAGAAGAGGAGGTCATTGGGTCCTTACGTCGATGGGGATACCTGTGGGGCGACGGACTTCCGTCCGACATTCACGACAACGTCCGGGGCCGCCGGGAGATTCCCGTGCGGATTCCGGTGGGCCGTGCCGCCGACCCGAAGTGGCGCCGACGTGAAGATGTTCGCACGGCACGGCCCGTCTCGTCACGGGGTTTTCGGGGCTATCGCGTGGGCTTGGCGGGCTTCTCTGCCGCCTTTTCGGCGGGCTTCGCTGCCGGCTTCTCGGCGGGCTTCCCTGCCGGCTTCTCCGCAGGCTTCGCTGCGGGCTTCTCCACGGGCTTCTCGCTGCGCCAGTCGGGGTGGCCCGGCATGGGCGGGGTCTTCTCCCCGTAGAGCCATGCCTCGAAGAATCCGCTCAGGTCACGGTCCGCGATGCCCGAGGCGAGGTGCATGAAGTCCGCGGTGTCCGCGACCCCGTCGTGGTGGGTGCTCACCCAGGTCCGCTGCAGTTGCTCGAAGGAGCGGCGGCCGATCTCCTCGCGCAGCGCGTACAGGACCAGGGCGCTGCCGTCGTAGACGTTCGGGCGGAAGATGCTGAGCTTCTCGCCCGGCGCGGCCCCCTTGGGCGCGGCGGGCGGGCCTCCCGTGGCGCGCCAGGTGTCGGAGGCCCGGTAGGCGGCCCGCATCCGCGTCTCCATGGGCCTGTCGGCCTTCTCCTCGGCGTAGAGGGCCTCGTACCAGGTGGCGTGGCCTTCGTTGAGCCACAGGTCGGACCAGGTGCGCGGGGAGACGCTGTCGCCGAACCACTGGTGTGCCAGCTCGTGCACCATGATCGCCTCGACGTACCACTTCGGGTACTCGGGCCGGGTGAAGAGCTCCTTCTCGAAGAGGGAGAGCGTCTGCGTCTCCAGTTCGAACCCGGTGCGGGCATCGGCGATCAGCAGCCCGTACGTCTCGAAGGGGTAGTCGCCGACCTTCTCCTGCATCCAGGAGATCTGGTCGGGTGTCTTCTTGAGCCACGGTTCCAGCAGCTCGCGGTCCTTGGTGGGCACGACGTCGCGTACGGGAAGGCCGTCCGGCCCGCTCCGGTGCAGGACGGAGGAGCGGCCGATGGAGATCTGGGCCAGCTCGGTGGCCATGGGGTGCCCGGTCCGGTACGTCCAGGTGGTCGCCGCGGCGCGCCGGTTCACGTCCAGGGGCAGCCCGTTGGCGACGGCCGTGTAGCCGTTGGGCGCGGTGACCCGGAAGGTGAACAGGGCCTTGTCCGAGGGGTGGTCGTTGCTCGGGAAGACCCGGTGTCCGGCGTCGGCCTGGTTGGCCATCGCGAGGCCGTCCTCGGTCCGCACCCAGCCGCTGTCCTGGTCCTTGCTCGACACGGGGTTGCTGTGGTGGTACACGGTGATCCGCATCCGGATGCCGGGCGGCAGTGGCTCCGCGGGTGTGACCACCAAGTCCTCCCCGGCACTCCGGAACTCCGCAGGCTCGCCGTTGACCTCGACGGATCGCACTGTTCCGAGCGAGTAGTCAAGATTGACCTGCTCCAGCCAGTCTGTCGGCCTTGCCACGATCGTGGTGACGGCCGGCAGCGGCTTGCTGTTGCTGCCGGTATAGGTGAAGGCGAGGTCGTACGCCGTGACGTCGTACCCGGGGTTGCCCAGGTGCGGGAAGAGCCGGTCGCCGATGCCGAGCGGAGCCGGAGCGGGGGCGCTGGCGGCGATGAGGCAGACGGAGGCGGCGGAGGCGAGCCACGCCGTGCGGAGCCGTCTGGGGGCCTTCTGGCGTGGAGTCCCGGTGCGGGGGGTGGTCCTGGGGGTGCGCAGCATGGACCACGGCTATCAGCGACCGCCCGCCCCACGGCGACGACTCGCGCCGAGCCCACCCGAACGGGCGCTTTCCGCCGAGTCGCTGTTCTACAGAGTCGTCGTCTGGTGCTGTTCTACGGAGTCGTCGTCTGGTGCTGTGCGCGGCCCACGTCGAAGACACCCGGAACGTTGCGCATCGCCCGCATCAGCACGGGAAGGTGGGCGGCGTCCGGGAGTTGGAGCGTGTAGGTGTGGCGTACGCGCTGCTGGCTGGGCGGTTCGACGGTCGCCGAGACGATGTCGACACCCTCCAGGGCGATGGCCTCGGTGAGGTCGGCGAGCAGATGGGGCCGGCCGAAGGACTCCACGAAGAGTGTGACGCGGCACTCCGAGGTGTCGCCCCACCGCACTGCGACCTCAGTGCGCCCGAGGCCTTTCATGCGGGTCACGCCCGCGCACTCGACGCGGTGCACGGTCACCACTCCACCGCGTACGGCGAAGCCGGTGATGTCGTCGGGCGGCACGGGCGTACAACAGCCCGCGAGACGTACGGTCGCGCCGGGCTGATCGACGACGACGTCCGCGGCGGCCGGGCGCGCGGCGGGCGCGTCCGCGGACGGGCGGCGGGTCGTGGCGGGAGCCTCGGGCGGCGTCGCGGGCGACGGGTGCGCGGCCAGCCAGCGGGTGATGGCGATCCGCGCGACGGGCGTGTGCGCGTGCTCCAGCCACTCCCTGGAGGGCTCGGAGGCCGCGTCCTGGCCCATGAGCAGTTGCACGGTGTCGCCGTCGCTCAGAACCGTACTGAGCCTCACCAGACGGCCGTTGACACGGGCGCCGATGCAGGCGTGCGCGTCCTCGCCGTACTGGGCGTACGCGGCGTCGACGCAACTGGCGCCCGCGGGCAGCCCGAGCGTGCCGCCGTCGGGCCGGTAGACGGTGATCTCCCGGTCCTGGGCGAGGTCCTCGCGGAGTGTCGACCAGAACGTGTCGGGATCCGGGGCCGCCTCCTGCCAGTCGAGGAGGCGGGAGAGCCAGCCGGGACGGGTCGGGTCGGCGCGCTCGCCGTCCACCGCGTCGCCGGCGCGCGTGCCGTCGCCGTCCGCCTGCTCCTCCGAAGGAGGAGCGTAGGGATTGCCGAGCGCGATGACGCCGGCCTCGGCGACCTTGTGCATCTGGTGCGTACGGATGAGGACTTCGGCGACCTGGCCGTCGGTGCGGGCGACCGCGGTGTGCAGCGACTGGTACAGGTTGAACTTGGGGACGGCGATGAAGTCCTTGAACTCCGAGACCACGGGTGTGAGACAGGTGTGCAGTTCGCCGAGGACCCCGTAGCAGTCGGCGTCCTCGTTCACGAGCACCAGGAGGCGTCCGAAGTCGGAGCCGCGCAGTTCGCCGCGCTTGCGCGAGACGCGGTGCACGGAGACGAAGTGCCGTGGCCGGATGAGGACTTCGGCCTGCAGTCCGGCCTCGCGCAGGACCACCCGCACCTCTTCGGCGATCTCGTCGAGGGGATCGTCGGCGCGTGAGGCGTTGTCGACGATGAGTTGGCGTGTGTAGGCGTACTCCTCGGGGTGCAGGATCGCGAAGACGAGGTCCTCCAGCTCGGTCTTCAGTGCCTGCACGCCCAGGCGTTCGGCGAGCGGGATCAGCACGTCCCTCGTCACCTTGGCGATGCGCGCCTGTTTCTCGGGGCGCATCACGCCGAGGGTGCGCATGTTGTGCAGCCGGTCGGCGAGCTTGATCGACATCACGCGTACGTCGCTACCGGTGGCGACGAGCATCTTGCGGAACGTCTCGGGCTCGGCGGCCGCCCCGTAGTCGACCTTCTCCAGCTTCGTCACGCCGTCGACGAGATAGCGGACCTCCTCGCCGAACTCCTCACGCACCTGATCGAGCGTCACTTCCGTGTCCTCGACGGTGTCGTGGAGCAGAGACGCCGTCAAAGTCGTGGTCTCCGCGCCGAGTTCGGCGAGGATCAGCGTCACGGCGAGCGGATGCGTGATGTACGGCTCACCGCTCTTGCGCATCTGGCCGCGGTGCGAGGACTCGGCGAGGACGTAGGCGCGGCGCAGCGGGTCCAGGTCGGCGTCGGGGTGGTGGGCGCGATGGGCCTCGACCACGTGACCGATCGCGTCGGGCAGCCGGCCGCGGACCGTGGGCCCCAGGAGAGCGGCCCGGCCGAGGCGTCGCAGGTCGATCCGGGGGCGGCTTCTCCTGCGCTGTGCCCCGGGCGTCATGGGGCCGGGCGTCGCGGGGTTCGTGGCCTCCGCACTCATGGGCACCTCCGGCTGCGTGGACCGGCGGACGGGGTGCCCCATGGCGTACTGCGCGGCTCTGGGGATGGCGTCGTTCCCCCGTCCGGGCCGGTGCTTGATGCTACCGAGCCCACCACGCCCGGCTGACCGCCTCTCGCCGAGCGTGAAACGGATCACCCATTCGAGCGAAGGTTCAAGGGGTCACGGTTTCGAGCCATCCGGCGTCGATCTCACCCTCTGCGACGATCACCGCGGGCCCGGTCATCTCGATCTCGCCGTCGGGCCGCTCGGTGATCACCAGACGCCCGCCGGGCACATCGACCGTGTACGTCGCCGGTGCGCCGGTCACCGCGGGGTCGGCGCCGTCCCTGCGTGCCGCCGCCACGGCCACGGCGCACGCGCCCGTGCCGCACGAGCGGGTCTCGCCGGAGCCGCGCTCGTGGACACGCAGAGCGACGTGACGAAGACCACGGTCGACGACGAACTCGACGTTCACGCCGTCCGGGTACGCGGAGGCGGGGCTGAACGGCGGCGCGGTGTACAGATCTCCGGCGTGGTCGAGGTCCTCCACGAAGGCGACCGCGTGGGGGTTGCCCATGTTGACGTTGCGGGCGGGCCAGCTGCGCTCGCCGACGCTCACGGTGACGTCCCCTTCGGGGAGGAGCGCCTTGCCCATGCCGACGGTGATGTCGCCCTCCTTGGCGATGTGCACCGTCTTGACGCCTCCGCGGGTGGCGACCGCGATGTCGCCTTCGGCCACATGTCCGGCGCGCTGGAGGTAGTGGGCGAACACACGCACTCCGTTGCCGCACATTTCCGCGACCGAGCCGTCGCCGTTGCGGTAGTCCATGAACCATTCCGCTTCGGCCGCCATCGACCGGGCCTCGGGGTGCGCCGCGGACCGTACGACATGCAGCAGACCGTCTCCGCCGATGCCCGCGCGGCGGTCGCACAGGGCGGCGACGGCGGCCGGGGGCAGGTCGATGACGTTCTCGGGGTCGGGGATGATCACGAAGTCGTTCTCGGTCCCGTGCCCCTTGAGGAAGGCGATCCGCGTGCTCATTCCTCGATCGTAAGGGGTCGGTACGACAACCCGGCCGATCAGTCCGGCAGCCGGACCACACCGGACCCAGGGCAGGACCGCACACGCGGGTGCAGGCTGCCCGGGAGGCTCAGCGCAGCCGGGCGACGCGCCACACGGCGAGCACCACGACCGCGGCGACGACCACGGCGTACGCGATGGCGACCCGCCAGTCCGGGCGACGGCCGGAGCCGCGCTGCGGGAGGCCCGGCCACGTGTAACCCACGCGGCGGGCCGCCATCATGCCCCAGCCGGCGGCACAGGAGCAGATCAGCAGGCCGAGCATGGCGATCATGGCCCCGCTGTCGCCGAAGTCGAAGGCGAGCGGGAAGGCGAACATCAGGGAGCCGAGTGCGGCGAGGCTCACGATGGGCGCGAGCTGCCAGATGCGCATGCGGCGCTGCGGGCGGAGCTCGACCTCGACCTCGGGCCCGGGGAACATCTCGTCGGGCTCGGGACCGTCGGCGGTGACCCCGCCGGTGATCTCGTCGGGCCCGTCCGGGCTCAGTCGGTCCTCATCGGGGTCTTGCTGCTCCTGTGCGGTGTCGTGCGCCCCGCCGGCGGCGGTGCCTTGTTCCGCGCCTTGTGCGGTGTCACGAGGGCCGGCCTCCATCGCCACGCGCCCTCCCAACTCGGACTCCACTTGGTCGATCGAAGCTCGATGATGGCACGGCCTCGGAGACCGGGATGACGGCCGGAGCGTCCCGATGCCAGGACGTGATCAGGCTGTGACCGGTCGTTCGACCAACGCCAGCGCGAGCTGCGGAAGTTCTGTGAGATCCGCCGCAGCCCCACTCAGCCAATGCACCCGCGGATCGCGTCTGAACCAGGAATCCTGACGGCGCGCGAAGCGCTTGGTGGCCCGTACGGTCTCGGCACGCGCCTCTTCCTCCGTGCACTCCCCCGAGAGCGCCGCGAGCACCTGCTGGTAGCCGAGGGCACGCGACGCCGTACGCCCTTCGCGCAACCCCTGCGCCTCCAGTGCGCGCACTTCCTCGACGAGGCCGGCCTGCCACATGCGGTCCACCCGCAGGGCGATGCGGTCGTCGAGCTCGGGGCGTGCCACGTCGACGCCGATCTGCACGGTGTCGTAAACGGAGTCGTGGCCGGGGAGGTTGGCGGTGAAGGGCTTGCCGGTGATCTCGATGACCTCCAGGGCCCGGACGATCCGGCGGCCGTTGCTGGGCAGGATCGCGTGGGCGGCCTCGGGGTCTGCGACGGCCAGCCGGGCGTGCAGGGCACCGGAGCCACGCAGAGTGAGCTCTTCCTCCAGGCGGGCCCGTACCTCGGGGTCGGTGCCGGGGAACTCCAGGTTGTCGACGGCTCCCCGAACGTACAGCCCGGAGCCGCCGACGAGGATCGGCCAGCGGCCCTCGGTGAGGAGTGCGTCGATGCGGTCGCGCGCGAGGCGCTGGTACTCGGCGACGCTCGCGGTGACCGTCACGTCCCAGATGTCCAGGAGGTGGTGCGGAATGCCGCCCCGTTCCCCGGGCGTCAGCTTGGCGGTACCGACGTCCATCCCCCGGTAGAGCTGCATCGAGTCGGCGTTGACGACCTCGCCGCCCAGGCGCTGGGCCAGATGGACGCCGAGATCGGACTTTCCCGCCGCGGTGGGACCGACGACGGCGATGACCCGCGGGGCGGGGGCAGGACTACTCACCGCAACAGTCTCGCAAACCTCGGGGCCTCTTCTCGAACGAGCGACGTGACGGCGCGGGACCGGGGTCGTTGCCTGTTGCGAGGTTCCAGCCGCCGGTCGTGAGGGCCGGTGACCCGGGCGACGCAATGGGACGCACCGGGCAACGCGGAATTTCGCCCACATGAGTAGAGTATGGAGATGATATGGGCGTTTTTGCACGACTTCTTCGTAAGGATGGGCCTAAGTCCAAGGGTTCGGAGGAGGCGTCGACCGCCGAACCCGAGACCGGCACTGTGACGGCCGAGTCCGGGGCGGATCCGGAGGACACGGCGGAGGACACCGCGGAGGACGCACCGAAGGGGTCGGCGAAGGCCGAGACCGAGGCCTCGTCCGGAGCGGCGACGGAGTCGGAGTCGGCGGAGTCCGACGAGTCCGCGGCGGAGGGCGTCGAGATCCCCAAGCAGCAGTCCGCCGAGGAGGCGGCCGACAGCGAGGCCGGCGAGGGCGCCCGCAAGTAACTGTCCCGCGAGGGAAGGTGAACCATGGGTCTCCTGGACAACGTGAAGGCCAGGCTCGCGCCTGCCAAGGAGAAGGCCTCCGACCTCGCGCAGCAGCACGGGGGAAAGATCGACAAGATCGAGCAGGGTCTCGACAAGGCCGCGAAACTGGCCGATGAGAAGACCAAGGGCAAGTACAGCGACAAGATCCAGACGGGCACGGGCAAGGCCAAAGGCGCCCTGGACCGACTCGCGCACAAGGAGGGTGACGGTACGGACGGTGGCGCGATGCCCCCGTCTCCCCCGGCATCACCGCCCTCGGCATCCTGAGCGACACCACATCGGCGGACGGCCTCGGAGCATGTTGAGCTCCGGGCCGTCCGCCGTGTTGGCAACACCCTGACGCCCCACGCCCTCGCGGCCGGCCGCCCGCGTGTTGCCCCCTACCCGCCGCCTCGCGTCTGACGGCTTCGCCGCTGCCCGAATCCCCGGCAGAGGCGCAGAGGGCGTCCAGGCCGGTACCGCGTACCCGACGCGCGGGCACTACGACCAGCTCGGGGCCAGGACGAGCGCGGTCACAACCGCCTCTGGCGCTATGACCGACCATCTCGGGCAATCGGACCGGCCGACCCGAGTTCTACGCCAGGCCAGGGCCTACTCCAGGCCCAAGCCTCCGCCCAGGCCCAGGCCCTAGTCCAAGCCCGACCTCAGGTCCAGGCCCCACGCCAGGCCCAGGTCCAATCCCAGGTCTTACGCCAGAAGCCCGGTCCAGCCACTACGACCAGGCCGCCACCACGTACCCCACGCCGTAGGGCGCGTCCTCGTACAGGAGCGCGCCCGCGAGCCCCGCGCCCTCGGCCGCGCCGGCGAGCACCTGCCAGGGGGCGCGGCCGGAGACCTTCAGCTCGGACGCCAGCTCCGCGTCCAGTGTCTTGAGTGCGGCCACGTCGGCCGCTCCGAGCACACGCGCCACCTCCGCGTCGAAGCCCGCCGCCCGGTCGTCCAGATACCCGGGTGCCTTGAGCGTGCGGCACGCGCTGGCGTCGCCCATCACCAGCAACGCCACCCGCTCGGCACGCGCGGCGATTTCCCTTCCGCTTTGGATACACCGCTCGGCCGCGAGAGGTTCCCCCACGCCGAGACCTTCGACGGGGGCGTCCGACCAGTCCGTACGGCCGAGGAGCCAGGCCGCGACCGCGAGCGAGGGCGGCAGGGGCCGATCAGTGCCCTCGACGGGTCCGGATCCGGCCGGGCCCTCCGGCGGCCGGGCCCCGTTCCGGCCCAGCCGGACGTCGAGTTCCACGCCGAAGCCGCGGAACGTGCCCCGAGCGCCCTCCGCATGCGGCCCACGCCCGCTCTGCTCGGCGGGACCCACGACCACCAGCCGGTCGGGCCGCGCGGCGGCCAGTACCCCCAGCGCGTCCGTGCAGGCGGCACGTGCGGCGTCCAGTTCGGGTGCGGCGCCCGCAGCGACGTCGGGCACGAGAAGAGGCGGGCAGGGACAGACGGCGGCGGCGACAAGCATGATCGGCAGCGTAGCCCCGTGCGACGGCCGGACGGCACTCCCCGGCGCCCGGGCGTCACTCCTCCAGGAGCACGTCGGTCAGGTCGATGACCGTGAGCACGAGCACCACCAGCTTGCCCTCACTGATCACGTACTCGATGAAGAGGTTGCGTGACAGGGCGATCTCACGAGTGGACTCGTCACCCAGCACGGAACGGGAGAGTTTGTGCCGCGGGTCGGTCACCAGTATGGCCAGGCCACGCTCCAGCAGGTCGCGCCGGTCGGCGGTCAGGCTGTCGCGCACTTGAGCGGCCTGCTCGGTGAACGCAACGGGGTACGGCAGCATGTGGTGCTCCTTTCCCGTGCGGATTATGCCGGGCCCTCATTTCCCGTCCTGATTGTGCCGGGCTCTCAGTCGCAGCCGCAGCCACTGCCCGTGGCGACCGGCAGCGGGGCGGGCGCACCGATCTTCGGCAGCCCCAGCATGACGCCCGCCGGCTTCGCGGCCTCGGTGGCGTTGCGCTTGTCCCATGCGTCCCCCGCGCGCGTGCGGCGCACATCGAGGACGGCGCCCTCGGCAAGCAGGTGGTGCGGAGCGGCGTACGTGATCTCGACGGTGACGACGTCGCCGGGGCGGACCTCGGTGTCGGGCTTGGTGAAGTGCACCAGGCGGTTGTCGGCGGCGCGGCCAGAGAGGCGATGCGTGGCGCCGTCCTTGCGGCCCTCGCCCTCGGCGACCATGAGCTCCAGCGTGCGGCCGACCTGCTTCTTGTTCTCGTCCCAGGAGATCTCCTCCTGGAGGGCGACGAGACGCTCGTAGCGCGCCTGCACGACCTCCTTGGGGATCTGTCCCTCCATGGTGGCCGCCGGGGTGCCGGGGCGCTTGGAGTACTGGAACGTAAACGCTTGCGCGAAGCGGGCCTCGCGGACCGCGTGCAGGGTCTGGTCGAAGTCCTCCTCGGTCTCGCCGGGGAAGCCCACGATGATGTCGGTGGTGATCGCGGCGTGCGGGATCGCGGCGCGGACCTTGTCGATGATCCCGAGGTACCGCTCCTGCCGGTACGAGCGGCGCATCGCCTTCAGGACGGTGTCCGAACCGGACTGCATCGGCATGTGCAGCTGCGGCATGACGTTCGGTGTCTCGGCCATCGCGGCGATGACGTCGTCCGTGAAGTCGCGCGGGTGCGGAGAGGTGAAGCGCACCCGCTCCAGGCCCTCGATCTTCCCGCAGGCCCGCAGGAGCTTGCTGAAGGCCTCACGGTCGCCGATGTCGGAGCCGTAAGCGTTTACGTTCTGCCCGAGCAGCGTGATCTCGGAGACGCCCTCGCCGACCAGTGCCTCGATCTCGGCGAGGATGTCGCCGGTCCTCCGGTCCTTCTCCTTGCCGCGCAGCGCCGGGACGATGCAGAAGGTGCACGTGTTGTTGCAGCCGACGGAGATGGAGACCCAGGCCGCGTACGCGCTCTCGCGGCGGGTCGGCAGCGTCGAGGGGAACGCTTCGAGCGACTCGGCGATCTCGACCTGTGCCTCTTCCTGTACGCGGGCGCGCTCCAGGAGGACGGGCAGCTTGCCGATGTTGTGCGTACCGAAGACGACGTCCACCCAGGGCGCCTTCTTCACGATGGTGTCGCGGTCCTTCTGGGCGAGGCAGCCACCGACGGCGATCTGCATGCCGGGCCGCTTCGTCTTCATCGGCGCGAGCCTGCCGAGGTTCCCGTAGAGACGGTTGTCGGCGTTCTCCCGTACCGCGCAGGTGTTGAAGACGACGACGTCGGCGTCACCGTCGGAGCCGTCGGGCGCGCGTACGTATCCGGCGTCCTCGAGCAGTCCGGAGAGCCGTTCCGAGTCGTGGACGTTCATCTGACATCCGTAAGTGCGTACTTCATACGTTCTCGTCAGGTCCACTGCACGGCTCCGGTCGCTGCTGCTCATGCGACAAGGGTAGGCGGTGCGCGGAGTACGTCCCGCCCTGGAGCCTGTCGTGCGGGGGCGTGCGGACCGCGGCGTCCGCCTCCGGGAGCCCGGCCCTGGTCATCGTGGGCGGTGTGCTGGCAGGATCGCGCGCATGTTCCAGGCATTTTCCCGTATCGGCAGACGCCGGGCCCTGCAGGGTTCGGCCGCCGCCTTCGTGGCCTTCGGGCTGCTCCTGTGGTGGCTGCTGCCCCTGGGCAAGAGCTCACCTGGCGGGACGGTGTCCTTCAGTACGGGCTCGGCGACCGGCGTGTACCAGCTGTACGGGACGCTGCTGCAGGAGGCGCTCGCGAAGGACATGCCACGCCTGGACGTGGAGCTGCGGGAGAGCGTCGGTTCGCAGGAGAACGTGCGGCGGGTGGCGACCGGGCAGGCCGACTTCACCATCGCGGCCGCCGACGCGGTGGCGAAGTACCAGCGGGAGGGCGGCCGGGGCGCGGACCTGCTGCGCGGCTGCGCCCGGCTGTACGACGACTACGTGCACGTGGTCGTCCCCCAGACGTCCTCCGTGGAGTCCATCGGGCAGCTGAAGGGCAAGAAGGTCGCGGTGGGGCAGCCGGGCTCCGGGGTGCGGCTCGTCGCCGAGCATGTGCTGAGAGCGGCCGACCTCGGCCTGGACAAGGACATCCAGCCGGTGTCCGTCGGCATAGGAGACATGCCGAGGCTGCTCGAATCGGGGAAGATCGACGCCTTCTTCTGGTCCGGCGGGCTCCCGACGAGTGCGGTGACCGACCTGTCGAACAGGTTCGACATCAGGCTGGTCCCGATCACCCCCGACCTCGTGGAGAAGCTGCACGACCAGGGCCAGGAGGCCGAGTACTACCGGTCCGCCGTCATGCCGGCGGAGGCCTATCCCCGTGCCCAGTCCGGAGTCTCCGTGCAGACGGTGGCGGTGGCGAACCTGCTCGTGACCCGGGCGGGAACGGACGCGACGCTGACCGAGGGGATGACCCGCACGGTGATCCACAGTCGCGACCGCATCGGCGAGAAGGTGCACGCGGCACAGCGCGTGGACCTGCGGACCGCCATCTACACCGATCCGCTGGACCTGGACGAGGGCGCGAGGCGCTACTACCGCTCGGTCAAGCCGTAGCGGTTCGCGGGGCGACGACTGCGGGGCGACGGCTGCGGCTCGGGCGACTCCGGCCGCCGTGGGCCCCGCCGCGTGGATGCCGTCGGTCCCGTCTGGCCCTCGACAAACGGCCTCATGAGGGCTCGTGGCGGCCCCTTCAGGCTCCCGGCACTGTCCGCGGCACGCTCACGGTCACCTTGAGGCCGTGCGGCTCGTGGTGCTCGTACGCGATGGTGCCGCCGCCCGCCGAGAGCAGGGCCCGGGAGATGGACAGGCCGAGGCCCGAGCCCTTGACGTTCTGGTGGCCGGGGCTGCGCCAGAAGCGGTCGCCGACGCGGGTGAGTTCCTCGTCGCTGAGGCCGGGACCGAGGTCGGTGACGACGATGGTCGAGACCTCGCCGTTGGAGGCCACCTCGACCTCGACGGACTCTCCTTCGGGGGTGAACTTCAGCGCGTTGTCGATCACCGCGTCCAGGGCGCTGGAGAGGGCGACGGGGTCGGCCCACGCGGTCGTGGCGGGGCAGGTCCCGACGAGTCGTACGCCCTTGTCGTCGGCGAGCGGCGACCAGGACGCCACGCGCTCGGCGGTCAGCTCGCCGATGTCGGTGAGCCGCAGATCCGCCTCGGCGTGCTCGGCGAGCGCGAGGTCCAGGAGGTCGTCCAGGACCTGCGCGAGGCGCTTGCCCTCGGTGCGGACGGAGGCGATCTCCTCATTGCCCTCGGGGAGTTCCAGGGCGAGCAGTTCGATGCGCAGCAGCAGGGCGGACAGGGGGTTGCGCAGCTGGTGCGAGGCGTCGGCGACGAAGGCGCGCTGCTGCTCCAGCACGTCCTCGACGTTGTCGGCCATCTCGTTGAACGACCGGGCCAGGCGCCTGAGTTCCGGCGGCCCGCCCGCGACGGCGACACGGGACTTGAGACGGCCGGTCGCGATGTCGTGGGTGGTGGCGTCGAGGACTCGTACGGGCCGCAGCACCCAGCCGGTCAGCCGCAGCGCGGCGCTGAGCGCGAGGATCATCGCGGCGATCTCGCCGGCGCCGATGACCAGCCAGCCGCGCAGGGTCTTCGAGCGCATCTGCCCGGTGGGCGAGTCGGTGACCACGACGGCGATGACGTCGCCGTCCCGGATGACGGGGGACGCCACGACGAGACGGTCCCGCTGCCATGGCCAGACCTGTTCGGGGTCGTGGCTGCGGCGGCTCTGGAAGGCCTCCTCGAAGGCGTCGCGGGCCTCGCCCTTCGCGGGGATGTACCAGTCCGCGGGCGCCTTGGCCATGATGTTGTCGCGGTAGAACACGCCGACCTTGATGCCGTACAGCCCGTTGTACTTGATGAGTTCCCTGCCGAGCGTGTTGAGGCGCTCGTCCGAGGAGTCGACCCGTGAGCCCTTGGGCGGGTCGGTGACGAACTGTGCGAGGGACGCGAAGCGGGCCGTGTCGTCGATCCGGTCGACGACCACCTTCTGCTGCTGGGCGGCCGCCAGGCTGACGGCGAGTGGGACGCCGAGGGCGAGCAGTACGGCCGCCATCAGGACGATGAGCAGCGGGAGGAGACGTGCGCGCACCTGGCCCCGCTACGCGGCGGGCGCGACGAGCCGGTACCCGACGCCGCGCACGGTCTCGATCAGGGCCGGCATGCGCAGCTTGGAGCGCAGGGACGCGACGTGCACCTCCAGGGTGCGGCCTGTCCCCTCCCAACTGGTGCGCCAGACCTCGCTGATGATCTGTTCCCGACGGAACACGACGCCGGGACGCTGGGCGAGGAGGGCGAGAAGGTCGAACTCCTTGCGGGTCAGTTGGACAACCGAACCGTCCACGCTGACCTGACGGGTGGGCAGTTCGATCCGTACGGGCCCGAGGTGCAGTGCGGTCTCGCCGGGGGCCGCGGCCTCGTCGGCGACGGTGCGCCGGCTGACGGCGTGGATACGGGCGAGGAGTTCCCCGGTGTCGTACGGCTTCACCACGTAGTCGTCGGCGCCGAGGTTGAGGCCGTGGATACGGGAGCGCACGTCGGCACGCGCGGTGACCATGATCACGGGGATGCTGGTGCGCTTGCGGATCTTGCCGCAGACCTCGTAGCCGTCCTGGTCGGGCAGGCCGAGGTCGAGGAGCACCACTCCGAAGCCGGCGCCTTCGGGGACGAGCGCCTGGAGAGCCTCCTCGCCGCTGCGGGCGTGCGTGACGTCGAAGCCGTGACGTGCGAGGACCGCGGACAGAGCGGCGGCCACGTGGTTGTCGTCCTCGACGAGGAGCAGTCTCATCCCGGCCCCCTTCGGTTCATCGGTCGTACGTTTTCGGTGGATAGACGTGGGCACGCGCGCGTGCCCCCTGGAAGTCAGTCCGATGAGGCTGACGGCGTCAAGTGTGTTCGGGGCGCGGCCGACTTCCGTTACGCAGCCGGTACGTGCCCGCCGCGGCCTTCACGAAGAGTGTCCGGTTGCTACCAGATCGTTATGCTCAATTTCCCCTCAGATGTAATGACGCTGGTCGTGCGGCATCACTACTGTCCTCCGCAACCGAGGAGGACGGAGCAAGAGGCCGATGACCGAAGTATCGGTGACCAAGGACGCCGTACCCGCGGCCGACGATCTGGTCGTACTGAAGAACGTCAACAAGCACTTCGGTGCGTTGCACGTGCTTCAGGACATCGACCTGACGATCGCGCGTGGTGAGGTCGTCGTGGTCATCGGGCCCTCCGGGTCCGGAAAGTCCACCCTGTGCCGCGCCATCAACCGCCTGGAGATGATCGACTCGGGAGACATCTCGATCGACGGCAAGCCGCTGCCCGAGGAGGGCAAGCAACTGGCCCGGCTGCGGGCCGACGTCGGCATGGTCTTCCAGTCGTTCAACCTCTTCGCGCACAAGACGGTGCTCGAGAACGTGATGCTGGGCCAGCTCAAGGTCCGTAAGGCGGACAAGAAGACCGCGGAGGAGAAGGCCCGCGGGCTGCTCGACCGGGTGGGTGTCGCCACGCAGGCTGACAAGTACCCCGCCCAGCTCTCCGGCGGTCAGCAGCAGCGTGTCGCGATCGCGCGGGCGCTGGCGATGGACCCCAAGGTCATGCTCTTCGACGAGCCGACGTCGGCTCTCGACCCGGAGATGATCAACGAGGTCCTCGAAGTCATGCAGCAGCTTGCGCGTGACGGGATGACGATGGTTGTAGTCACACACGAGATGGGTTTCGCCCGTTCGGCCGCCAACCGCGTCGTCTTCATGGCGGACGGACGCATCGTCGAAGAGGCTGTGCCGGACCAGTTCTTCAGCAACCCCCGCAGCGACCGGGCGAAGGACTTCCTGTCGAAGATCCTGCACCACTGACGGCCTGCGTCACCCGCCACCGACGGATCGCACATCTTCACCACTCAAAGGATGTTCATCATGAAGCTCCGCAAGGTCACCGCCGCCTCGGCCGCCGTCCTCGCACTCGCCCTCACGGCCACCGCCTGCGGCTCGGACGACAAGGACAGCGACAGCGCTGACACCGGTTCCTCCGGCGGCGACAAGAAGATCACCATCGGCATCAAGTACGACCAGCCCGGCATCGGCCAGAAAACGCCCGACGGCTACGCGGGCTTCGACGTCGACGTCGCGACGTACATCGCCAAGGAACTCGGCTACAGCGAGGACCAGATCCAGTGGAAGGAAGCGAAGAGCGCCGACCGCGAGACCATGCTCCAGCGTGGTGACGTCGACTTCATCGCCGCCTCCTACTCGATCAACGACGAGCGCGCGGCGAAGGTCGACTTCGCCGGTCCGTACCTCCTGGCCCACCAGGACGTCCTGATCCGTGCCGACGACGACTCGATCAAGACGCCGGCCGACCTCAACAGCAAGAAGCTGTGTTCGGTGACGGGCTCCACCTCGGCGCAGAACGTCAAGGACAAGCTCGCCCCCAAGGCCCAACTGCAGGAGTACCCGGCGTACTCGGCATGCCTGTCCGGTCTGCAGAGCGGCGCCATCGACGCGCTGACCACGGACGACTCGATCCTCGCCGGTTACGCCTCGCAGGCGAACTACAAGGGCAAGTTCAAGCTCGGCGGCTTCAAGATGACCAACGAGAACTACGGCATCGGCGTCAAGAAGGGCAGCGACCTCAAGGCCAAAATCAACACGGCCCTGGAGAAGATGGTCTCCGACAAGGCCTGGGACACGGCCGTGAAGGAAAACCTCGGCCCGGCCGACTACAAGAACGAGCCCGCCCCCCAGATCGGCAACATCGTCAAGTGAAGCGGGTCCTGATCTGACAGGTGCGCCGCCCCGGAGGGCGGCGCACCTGCTGGAAAGAGCCCTCCACACACGCGGAAGCGCGGGAGATCGTGTTCGACTTTCTTGAAGGTTACGACCTGTGGGAAGCCTTCTGGACGACGGTGCAACTCACCGTCCTCTCAGCCGTCGGCTCCTTGATCTGGGGGACCCTGCTGGCCGCCATGCGGGTCGGTCCGGTGCCTCTGATGCGCGGTTTCGGTACCGCCTACGTCAACATCGTGCGGAACATCCCACTCACCGTGATCATCCTGTTCACGTCGCTCGGCCTCAACCAGACGTTCAGGGTCACCCTGGGCTCGGATCAGACCGCCACCACCAATTTCCGGCTCGCGGTACTCGGTCTGATCGTGTACACCTCCGCGTTCGTGTGTGAGGCACTGCGGTCCGGCATCAACACGGTGCCCGTCGGCCAGGCCGAGGCGGCGCGCGCCATCGGCCTGAACTTCACACAGGTGCTGACGCTGGTCGTACTGCCCCAGGCGTTCCGTTCGGTCGTGGGCCCGCTGGCCAACGTCCTGATCGCGTTGACGAAGAACACGACGGTGGCCGCAGCGATCGGTGTCGCCGAGGCGGCGCTGCTGATGAAGGAGATGATCGAGAACGAGGCGCAGCTCCTCGCGATCTCCGCGGTCTTCGCGTTCGGATTCGTGTGTCTGACACTGCCGACCGGTCTGATCCTCGGCTGGGTGAGCAAGAAGGTGGCGGTGAAGCGATGAGCTCGGTCCTCTACGACGCCCAGGGCCCGCGGGCCAAGCGGCGGAACATCGTGTTCTCCGTGGTGTTCCTCGCCGCCCTCGCCGCCGTGCTGTGGTGGGCGTACACCATGCTCGACGAGAAGGGCCAGCTGGAGTGGGTGCTGTGGAAGCCCTTCTTCACCGGCACCGAAGCCTGGAGCACCTACCTCTGGCCGGGGCTGCAGAACACGCTCAAGGCCGCGGCGCTCGCCATGGTCATCGCGCTGCCGCTCGGTGCGGTCCTCGGTATCGCGAGGCTGTCCGACCACGCCTGGGTACGCATCCCGGCGGGCGCGGTGGTGGAGTTCTTCCGCGCCATCCCGGTGCTGGTCCTCATGATCTTCGGCCTGGCGCTGTTCTCCGAGTACACGAACGTCAGCGCGGACGACCGTCCGCTGTACGCGGTCGTCACCGGCCTCGTGCTCTACAACGCCTCGGTCCTCGCGGAGATCGTCCGGGCAGGCATCCTGTCGCTGCCCAGGGGCCAGTCCGAGGCCGCCTCGGCGGTCGGTCTGCGCAAGAACCAGGTGATGCGGTTCATCCTGCTGCCGCAGGCGGTCACGGCGATGCTGCCGGCGATCGTCAGCCAGCTCGTGGTGATCGTGAAGGACACGGCGCTCGGCGGCGCCGTCCTCACCTTCCCCGACCTGATGGCGTCCGTCAGCCCGATGAGCGCCTACTACGCGAACGTCATCGCCAGCTTCACGATCGTCGCGGTGATCTACATCGTGATCAACTTCGCCCTCACGAGCTTCGCGAGCTGGCTGGAGGGCAGGCTGCGCCGCGGCAAGAAGTCCACCGGCGCGGTCCTCGGAGTGGACGCGGTCGACGAGCTCAGCGCACCCGGCGACCACGTGGACGTCACCCACGAGGTCGACAAGGGTCCGTGAACGACCCGCGCACAACGAAGAACTGACGAGATGTGAGCAACCGGAGGCAGTGGCATGATCGCCACTGCCTCCGTCACTTGACGCAAGCACCGGCAATGGGTTGCATACGTTCTGTGATCGTGCACCCCGCTCCACCTGCCACTCCCGGTAAGTCCCTCGGTACACCTCTCCGGGCAGGGGGCGCCGCGCCGTGGACCCGGTGATCATCGTCGGAGCGGGGCCCGTCGGACTCACGCTCGCCCTGGCGCTGGCCCGCCAGGAGGTCCCGTCCATCGTTCTGGACGAGGGTCCCGGCAAGGACGAACAGAGGCTCGCGCGGACCGTCGTACTGCGTGAGGACACCACCGCGCTGATCGAGCGGCTGACGGGGTTCCCGCTCGCCGAGGCCGGTTTCCGTTGGGCCGGATGGCGGTCGATGCGGCGCAAGCAGGTGATGCGGCAGATCACGTTCGGCGACGACGAGCCCGCACCGCTGCACGTCCCCCAGCACGTACTGACCGCCGCGCTCAGGGCCGCCATCGCGACCGAGCGCCTGGTCAAGGTCGCCGTGGACAGCCGCCTCGACTCGATCGAGCAGGAGACCTCCGGCATCACGGCGCACACCCGCGAACCCAAGGGCACGTGGTGGCGCGGCAGCTACCTGATCGGCTGCGACGGACCGCGCTCGACGGTGCGCAAGCTCCAGGACATCCGCTTCCCCGGTCGCACCGCCGTGGAGCGACACGCCGTCGCCGCACTGCGTACGGAACTTCCGTGGCCCGGTGAGGCGTTGTTGCACCGGATGCCGCCGTGGCGGACGTCCGGCCCCTCGGCCGGAGAGGTGACCGCACGCCCGCTCGCCGACGACGTGTGGCGCCTGGACTGGCTGCTGCCGCCGGGCAAGGACCTGGTCACACCGGACCTGCTGGTGGCGCGCGTCCGCGAGACCCTCGCGGGCTGGAGCGGGGGCACCACACCTCCGTACGAGCTGCTGGACACCGGGGTCCACACGGTGCATCACCGGCTGGCGCGCCGGTGGCGGGCCGGACGTGTCTTCCTGGCCGGGGACGCCGCGCATCTGCTCGGTGCGCTCGGCACGCAGGGCCTCGACGACGGTCTGCGGGACGCCGACAACCTCGCGTGGAAGCTGTCCCTCGCCTGGCACCACGGCCCGCGCGAGGCGCTGCTCGACAGCTACCAGGTGGAGCGGCGCGCGGTCGTCGCCGCACGCCTGCGCGCCGCCGACCAGGCACTGCCGATACTGCGTGCCGGAGGACTGCGCTCCGCGGTGCCCGGGTCGGCCCGCGGCCATGACTCGTTGCTCACCGACGGTCATCTGGGGCGCGGCCCGCTGGGCGCGCCGGGGGCGTACGCCGATTCGCCTCTCGCGCCTCCACGCGCCGAGTCGTCGGCCGAGGTCGGCACGGCGGTGGGCGACCAGGTCGCCGATGTACGGGTGACGGCGGAGGACGGTTCCTTCGTACGGCTGCGGGACCGGCTGGGCCGCGGGGCGCTGCTGGTCCTGCTGATCGCGCCGGGGACCGGGGTGTGGGAGCGCAAGCACTGGGTGACGGCCGGGATCATGCCGCGTCTCGCGGCCGCCGTGACCGCGCTGCCGCACCACGCCGAGCTGCTGGTCGCCGAGAGCTACCCGGGTGCTGCGGCGCACACGGTGCTGCTGATCCGCCCGGACGGGCACCTGGTCACGGCGTTGAGCGGGGTGCGCCCGGCGGATCTGTACGAGGCGGCGGAGGCGGCCCTGGGCGGCCCCCGGGCCACGGCGGAGGCCGCGGCGGGGACGTCCTGAGTGCGGTCTGTCCAGTCGGTGACACTGAGTTGACCGGTCCGGACCGTCATGGTGTACTCCGGATCGTGACCGACACCTGTGTGCGCCTGTGGCGGAGGGTCCATATGGACCTCGTCCGCTATGCGGGCTGCGTGTGTCGCCCGTCCTGCTGAATTCGCATCCTCTCCACCCGCGCGCGTCGCCGACGTCGTTCCCGCGCGCTCCACGCGAACGCTGACCAGGACGGTACCCGTGTCTGTCTCCCCTTCCCTGACGCCCGCTGCCTCTGCCGCCGCTCCGGCTCCCGGCCCCACGCAGGCCGAGCTGCTCGACTTCGTCCGGCGCACGGCCGGTGACGCCGAGCTGATCTCCTCTCTCCCGCTCGACCCCGAGGGCCGTACGTGGGTGCGCCTCGAAGGGCCCGGCGGCAGCGAGGCCTGGCTCATCGGCTGGCCGCCCGGTACGGGCACCGGCTGGCACGACCACGCCGAGTCGGTCGGCGCCTTCCTCACGGCGTCGGGCGAGCTCAAGGAGCACTCGCTCACCGCCCGGCTGCCCACCGACGGCTGGAAGACCCTCGAACTGACGGAGGGCATCGACCGGGAACGGCGGCTGGGGGCCGGCAAGGGCCGTTCCTTCGGTCGTCACCATGTGCACGAGGTGCTCAACGAGTCCACGGAGGAGCACGCGGTCTCCGTCCACGCGTACTACCCGCCGCTGCCGCAGATCCGCCGTTACAGCCGCAGCGGTCAGGTCCTGCGCCTCGAGCAGGTCGAGCGCCCGGCGGACTGGCAGTGACCGCCGAAGGTTCCGTACGAGCGGTTGGCCCGGTCGGAACCGAAGGCCCGGTCGGGATCGACGAGTTGCTGGAGCGGGTCCGTGAGGGTCTCGACCGGGTCGAGGCGGAAGCCGCCCACGAGGCCGCGCGGGCGGGCGAGGCCCTGCTGGTCGACATCCGGTACGCGGCGCTGCGCGAGCGCGACGGGCTGATCCCCGGCGCCCTCGTCGTCGAGCGCAACGAACTGGAGTGGCGCCTCGACCCCCAGGGCAGCCATCGCGCTCCCGAAGCAACGAGCCACGCCCTGCGCGTCGTGATCGTCTGCAACGAGGGCTACGCGTCCAGCCTCGCGGCCGCGTCCCTGCGCCAGTTGGGACTGCACCGGGCGACAGACCTGGTGGGCGGCTTCCAGGCTTGGCGTGCGGCCGGCCTGCCGGTGTCTTCTCGGACGTCCGGTCAGATGTCCGGTCCGTCCGGTCAAACGTCCGATCAGGCCTCCCGTCAGACTTCCTGATCCGACTGCGGTCTCACGACTGCCGCGTCTCAGGCATACGTCGTCTCGGGGGTACGTCGTCCCGGGGATACGTCCCAACCGTGTGCCCGGGGCGGGGACGCTCGGCCCTGCCCGGGGTGCGCGGGGGCGGCTCCTGTCGCACACCGTGCCTCTCCTGTCGGCGTACTCCGGCGCCTTCTTGGGCATATGTAGCGGTGGGGGCCCCTTCGTGTAAGGGGCCCCCACCATTGCGTATCACCCCTTACTCCCGGACCACTCAGGTCACTCCCTGGCCGTTGCCACCGTGACCGGCCGCGCCCTGAGGGCCACCCGGCCCGGCACCGCGGTGCCGACGAGGGCGAGCAGTCCGGCGGCGGCGACCACCGTGACGTACACCAGGGGTGTGACGGCCGGGGCAGCGCTGCCTGTCATCCCGATGCTGAAGGCCGTGAGGACGGCGAGCGCGATGCCGCTGCCGAGGGTGGTGGCCAGGAGCAGTACCGACAGGGCCTCGGTCCGCAGCATCCTCAGTACCTGGCGACGCGTGGCACCGGCGAGGCGGAGCAACGCGAACTCCCGTACGCGCTCGGAGACCGACATGGCGAGCGTGTTGACGACCGCGATGGCGGTGAAGGCCAGAACGAGCCCCATGGCGAAGTAGTTGACCTCGGCGTTCGCCTGCAGGCGCTCGGCCTGCAACGAGTCCGCGGTGGCCGGTGAGACGACCCTGACTCCCGGGAACTTCCGGACGGCGGCCGCGAGTTCTTCCTGTGAACGGGCGGTGGAGACGAGGACGGTGGCCGCGAGCGGGTTGTCGACGTGGCGGGCGACCAGCTCGTGGGCCATGGTGAGGTCGCCGAAGCCAAGGCCCTTGGCGTAGACGGCGGCGACGGTGAGGGTGGCGGGCGTGCCGTCGCCGAGGGTGAGTTTCAGCGTGCTGCCGGGCTTCAAGTGGAGCTGGTCCGCGGCGAGTTCGCTGACGGCGACGGTGTCGTGCGTGAGGTCGGCGAGGGAGCCCGCGGTGACGTCGGGATCCCAGGTGCGGGTCAGGCCGGCGGGTGTGACGCCCTGTGCCGCGTACTTGTCGAGGCCGACACGGACGGTCGTCCGGACGACTTCGGTGGCGACATCGCGGTCCGTACGCAGCTGCCGTGCGGCCTGTGCCGGGACGCCGGGGCCCTCGGCGGCGAGGACCCAGTCCGCGCGGATGCCCTCGCGGGCCTGGGCGCGGGCGGCGTGTCCAAGGGTCGGCTGGACGAAGAGGACGGTGCAGGTCATACCGATGAGGAGGGTGAGCGGGGTGACGACGGAGGCCATGCGGGCGGCGTTGCCCCGCAGATTGGCGGTGGCGAGCCTGCCGCCCGGGCCGCTGAGTCGCAGCGGGGCGCCCAGGACCGCCGCGGCCGCCCTCACCAGGAGCGGGCCGAGCAGGGCGACGGACGAGGCGAGGACGACAACGGCCAGGAAGGTCACGGGAGTCGACGCCGGCTCGGTGCGCAGAACGCTGAGTACGGCGACGAGAACCGTACCTCCGGCGAGCAGCACGAGCCCGGCGAGGATGCGCCCCCAGGCGGGGCGGCCGCTCTCGGCGGCGGCTTCGGCGAGCGCCTCGGCCGGGCGAATACGGGCGATGCGGCGTGAGGAGACACGGGCGGCGGCCCAGGCACCGATGAGCGTGGCGGCGACAGCGGCGAACAGCGGGAACACACTGACGGTGTGCTGAAGCGTGGCGGGCACGGCGCCCAGGGCGACGAACCTGCCGTGCAGCCAGCTGCCGAGCGGCAGCCCCGCGAGCGCTCCGGCGACTCCGGCGGCCGCGCCGACCAGCAGGGCCTCGCGGCCGAGGAGCTTTCGGATCTGTCCTGGTGTGGCGGCGATGGCGCGCAGCAGGGCGAGTTCGCGGTGCCTCTGCTGTACGGAGAGCGCGAAGGTGCCGACGACCACGAGTACGGCGACGAGCAGGGACGTGCCTCCCATCGCTCCGCCCGTGCTGACGAGCTTGATCCGGGCGGCGGCCGCGTCCAGGAACTCGACGGGACCGCGCTCGTCACCCGTGCTGACCTGCGCGGTCGTGCCGCTCAGCGCCTTGGCCACGGCTGCTTTGAGGTCGGCGGTGTCGGTGCCCTCGGCCGGGACGACGCCGATCGCCGTGACCTGGCCGGGGTGCGCGGCGAGGCGCCGGGCTTCGGCGGCGGAGAAGAAGAGCGAGGTCTGGTGGCGTATCCCGTCTCCGCTGGGCGCGGCGATGCCGGTGACGCGATATGTGCGCGGGCTCCGGGTGGACTGGACGGTGAGGCGGTCGCCCGGCTTCAGCCGGGCTCGGTCGGCCAGGTAGCGGTCGACGACCAGGTCGTCCCGGGCGCGGGGAGGGGTTCCGGTGGTGAGGGTGTAAGGAGTGAGGGCCGCGGAGTCCCAGGCGTGGCCGTAGGCGGGGCGACCGCCGGTGCCGGTGGGTGTCAACGGCTCGGCGAGGAAGGTCAGTTCGGGGATGACGCGATCGGCGCCGGGGACTCGGCTGAGCCTCGTGGTAAGGCTCTCGGACAGCCAGGCCCGTTCGGCGATGGGCTTGGCCTTGTATTTGGTCTTCGTCTTGCCCTTCTTGTGTTTGACGGTGGTCCGGTGGACGTTCTGGTCGGCGGAGACCACGACGGGGGTGGCGGCGTAGCGCTCGGTGCCGATGGTGCCGCGCAGTCCGGTTTCGAGGAGGGTGCCGCAGGCCGTGATGAGGGCCGCCGCGCACATCAGGGCGAGGAAGGCACCGAGGAATCCGCCTTTGCGATGACGGACG
Organism: Streptomyces sp. NPDC058697; assembly: GCF_042715345.1. Classification (NCBI taxonomy): domain Bacteria; kingdom Bacillati; phylum Actinomycetota; class Actinomycetes; order Kitasatosporales; family Streptomycetaceae; genus Streptomyces; species Streptomyces sp. NPDC058697. The sequence continues at coordinate 34,884 of NZ_JBHXSU010000003.1, read as the reverse complement.
GTCCGCAGGGCGTAGCGAAGCATCATGGGGTCTCGGTCTCTCTTCCGTCGTCTGCGGTGTCGGGAGCGGAGTCTGACGCCGAGTCGGGCGAGGCATCGGGGGTGGGCGCTCCCGCCGAGGCGGCCTGGGCGGGGAAGGCGAGGAACCGGGTGAGTACCGTGCGCGCGTCGGCCGGTGTCTCCGCCTCGGAGCGCTTGTAGCGGTTGAGGAGCGCGATGTACTCCTCGAAGAACTCGCGCAGTTCGGGGAGCGTCAGCCGGATCGTGCCGCGCGAGTACGGGAAGGCGTCGGCCCATGGCTCGTCGGCCGCGTCCCGCTGGAGCTGCTCGAAGAGTTCGAGGTCGGCGGCGTACGCGTGGTGGTTCAACTCGTCCATCACGAGCCGCATCTCGGGGCTCTGGCGGCTGCGCGGCGGAAAGCGGCGGTCACCGGGGACGGCTCGCCACCAGCGTTCGCGGCCATGCCCGGTGGCGCCTGTCTCCTCGACGAAGCCGTAGCGCGCGAGTTCACGCAGGTGGTAGCTGGTGGCCCCCGTGTTGAGCCCGAGCGCCCTGGCGAGCGTCGCGGATGTGGCGGGGCCGTGCACGGTGAGGTGCTGCAGCATCCACTGCCGCCGGGGCTGGGCGAGTGCCTTGAGCGCGGCGAGGTCGGAGAGCTCGACGGGGGCCGGGCGGGGGTCGGGGTCGGGAGCTGTGTGCTCCGGCTTCGCGGGATCGGGACGCGTGTGTCCCGGCTCAGCGGGGTCGGTGGCGCCGGGTTCCTGTGCCATGCGTACACAGTCGCCTGTGCACAGGGGTCTGTGCACTGCGGTCGACCAGCGTCTTGGACCGGGGGTTAACCCCACCCTCGCTCATGGCAACGGAGGCTCCCTGGCAGGGAGTTGTCACTCGTCAGGGGCACTCATCGGGGGTCCGGGGGGCTCCGGCACTGGCGCCGAAGCGGGGGTCAGCGCGGGGGCCGGCGTCGGTGTCGGAAGCCCGCGCCCAGCCCAGCCCCTCCGCCCTGCCCTGTGCTGCCCCGCTCCGGCCCCGGATGCGATGGGCGCCCCCGCGCGTCCACCGTGCCCGGGGCCCGGAACCGGTCGGCCCGGAGGCAGCCTCACGCCTCCTCAAGGGCCCGTCTCGGAACCACCGTCATCGAGGGCCCGTCTCAGAACCCCTCGCCGTCATCGAGGAACTCCGTGTCCTCGCCCTCTTCCTCCAACGCCTGCCGGACCACTCTGAGGGCCATGCCTTCGGAGTAGCCCTTGCGGGCGAGCATGCTCGCGAGGCGTCGTATCCGCTTGTCGCGGTCGAGGCCGCGCGTGGAGCGCAGCCTGCGGGCGACGAGCTCGCGTGCGGTCGTCTCCTCCTGCTCGGAGTCGAGCTGTCCGACGGCCTCGTCGATCAGTGCGGAGTCCACGCCCTTGGTCCGCAGCTCCCGGGCGAGCGCCCGCCGGGCCAGGCCCCGGCCGTGATGCCGGGACTCCACCCAGGCGTCGGCGAAGGCACTGTCGTTGATCAGCCCGACCTCTTCGAAGCGGGAGAGCACCTCGTCCGCCACGTCATCCGGGATCTCGCGCTTGCGCAACGCGTCCGCGAGTTGTTTCCGCGTGCGCGGGGTCCCGGTGAGCAGGCGCAGGCAGATGCCCCTCGCCCGCTCAGTCGGGTCCCCTGGGGGCTCCCCCTTCTCGGCCCTCGACGAGGAAGAGGGGCCTCCGTCCTGTGGGTCGCCGTCGGCGGACGATTCGCCGAAACCACGCCGCCGACCGCGACCCCGTCCACCTCGGCCGCCACCGCGCGGGGCTCCGGCGCCCCGCTCCCCCGTGCCCTGCGGCCCGTCGCCCCCGTACGACCAAGCATCGTCACCACGTCGGCCGGAGCCGCGACGCGAGCCGCCGCTCGGCGTGGTGTCACCGTCCCGCGGACCGTCGCCGCGGTACGGACCGTCATCGCGGCGCGGACCATCGTCCGGCCGTCCGTCCCCCTCCACATCGCCGTACCCGGCCTCGGCGTCCCAGGCCCCGAGACCGTACGGCCCGTCAGCGTCGTACGCCCTGTCGCTGTCTGTGGCCGTGCCTCTGTCACCCCCGCGCCTCTTTCCTTCGGAGGCTGCGGGGTGGACGTACTCGGCCCAGTCGGTTCGCCGTGTCACGGACTAGCTCTTGGCCGCCGCGGCCTTGGGCTTGACGGCCTTGGCGGCGGGAGCGGGAACCGTCTTCGCGGCCTCGTCCGACGCTGCCGGCACCGCCGCGTCCGCGCCCGGCTCGGCGGCGGGCTTCTCCGGCTTCACACCGACGCCCAGCTTCTCCAGGATCTTCTTCTCGATCTCGTTGGCGAGGTCGGGGTTGTCCTTGAGGAAGTTGCGCGCGTTCTCCTTGCCCTGGCCGAGCTGGTCGCCCTCGTACGTGTACCAGGCGCCGGCCTTGCGGACGAAGCCGTTCTCCACGCCCATGTCGATCAGGCCGCCCTCGCGGCTGATGCCCTGCCCGTAGAGGATGTCGAACTCGGCCTGCTTGAAGGGCGGGGCGACCTTGTTCTTGACGACCTTCACGCGGGTGCGGTTGCCGACCGCGTCCGTGCCGTCCTTCAGCGTCTCGATACGGCGGATGTCGAGCCGCACCGAGGCGTAGAACTTGAGCGCCCGGCCACCGGTCGTGGTCTCCGGGGAGCCGAACATCACGCCGATCTTCTCGCGCAGCTGGTTGATGAAGATCGCGGTGGTCTTCGACTGGTTGAGCGCGCTGGTGATCTTCCGCAGGGCCTGGCTCATCAGACGGGCCTGCAGACCCACGTGCGAGTCACCCATCTCGCCCTCGATCTCCGCGCGCGGCACCAGGGCGGCGACGGAGTCGATGACGATGAGGTCGAGAGCGCCGGAGCGGACCAGCATGTCGACGATTTCCAGGGCCTGCTCGCCGTTGTCCGGCTGCGACAGGATCAGGTTGTCGATGTCGACGCCGAGCTTCTTCGCGTACTCGGGGTCGAGGGCGTGCTCCGCGTCGATGAAGGCCACCTGGCCGCCGGCCTTCTGCGCGTTCGCCACCGCGTGCAGGGTCAGGGTCGTCTTGCCGGAGGACTCCGGGCCGTACACCTCGACCACGCGGCCGCGCGGCAGACCGCCCACGCCGAGTGCGACGTCGAGTGCGGTCGACCCGGTGTGGATGACCTCGATGGGCTCGTTCGGCCGCTCGCCGAGGCGCATCACCGCGCCCTTCCCGAATTGCCGTTCAATCTGGGCGAGAGCGGCGTCGAGCGCCTTCTCGCGGTCAGTACCTGCTGCCATGGGTTCCACCCGATTTGCTTGAGTCGATCGCTTCACGTCAAAGACGCTAACGCCTGCCACTGACAATGCGCCCCGACGCCCGTCCGGCCTGTGGATAACTCGGGCGCTTCTCCACCAAATCCCCGTCGACATCCCGTCTCGGGCTTCGCCGGAGCCTCCATCAGAATGGATGTTCGATTTTGGTGTCAAGCGCACCACGCGCTTCGACGAGAGCGTGTCGCGAGCCGTGTCTCCCGCCTGTTTCCAGGGTCGTACGGGCGCCGCGTCGGTGCGCTACGAGGCGTCGCGGGGTTCTTCGTCCTGCGCCGTCCGCGCTTCCCGGGGCCCCTTCAGCGCGCGTCGTATGCGTGCGAGGAGAGTGCCCGTGGTCCGCTGCCGACGCCCGTGGACCCGGGGGTCGTCCGTGACGTCGTACCGCTTCACGTAGGCCCCCAGGAAGGCCTGCAGCGTGGCGACCGCAGGGATTGCTATCAGCGCGCCGACGGCGCCGAGCAGGGCGGTGCCCGCGATGACCGACCCGAAGGCGACCGCCGGGTGGATGTCCACGGTCTTCGCGGTCAGCTTGGGCTGCAGCACGTAGTTCTCGAACTGCTGGTAGACCACGACGAAGATCAGCACCCACAGCGCGTACCAGGGGTCGACCGTGAAGGCGATCAGCATCGGCAGGGCGCCCGCGAGGTACGTGCCGATGGTGGGGATGAACTGCGAGACCAGGCCCACCCAGACGGCGAGCACGGGCGCGTAGTTCACGCCGAGGGACTCCAGCAGGATGTAGTGCGCGACACCGGAGATCAGCGCCATCAGCCCGCGCGAGTACAGATAACCGCCGGTCTTGTTGACGGCGATCTCCCACGCGCGCAGCACCTCGGTCTGCCGGGCGGGCGGCAGTACGGAGCACAGGGCGCGTCGCAGCCGCGGGCCGTCGGCGGCGAAGTAGAAGGCGAACAGCGTGATCGTCAGGAGCTGGAAGAGTCCGCCCAGCACCTGTGTGGACACGTCCAGGACACCGCTCGCGCTGTTCTGCACGTACCTCCGCAGCCAGTCGGAGCGCAGCAGGCCCTCCTGGATGTCGACGCGGCTGAGCTCCGTGTGGAAGGTCGTGTTGATCCAGCTGATCACCGAGTCCACGTACTTCGGGAAGTCCTCGACCATGTCGATGATCTGGCCCGCGAGCATCGAGCCGAGCAGCGTGACAAAGCCCGCGCTCGCGATCATCACGAAGAGGAACACGATCCCGGTGGCCAGGCCCCTGCGCATGCCGTACGAGGCCATCCAGCTCACCGCGGGTTCTATGGCGAGCGCCAGGAAGAACGCGATCAGGATGTTGATCAGCAGCCCGGTCAGCTCGTGGAAGGCCCAGCTGCCCAGCTGGAAACAGGCGATGAGAGTGAGGGCGAGCACCATGGCCCTCGGCAGCCAGCGCGGCATGCGGGCACCCGTCTCGGCCGCGCTCCCGGCCGGGGGCCTGGGAGGGGTCGTGCCGAGCGGGGATGCCTGCTGACCGACGTGCGCGGTCTCATCTGTCGATGCCACGGAGCAAGTCTCGCCCACGCCTCCGACAATCGGCCCCCGCCCCCGGATCTTCGTGGCCCGTCAGCGGTTTTCGTAGGGAACGTTCACCGCTGTACACACCGCGCGCCACACGTCCTTCGCCTCCCAGCCCGCGTCCAGCGCCTGCCGCACCGTGCGCCCGCCGAGTTCCGACATCACGTGGTCGCGCGCGAAGGTGTCGGCGTACCCCGCTCCGAAGTGATCCGCCATTCGCTGCCAGAAGACCGTCAACCGCATGACTCCAGTATCCCGCCCCTGAGAGTGGGCCCGAGCCGGGACCGCTTGCCGAGAACGCTTTCCGTCCTACGGTCTGACGCATGGCCGAAACAGGAGCATCCCCACTCCCCCCGACGCCCCCGGCGCACACCCCCCTCGCCCGCGCCGAGCGCTTCGTCTGGCTCACCGCGCGCGTGCTGGAGCAGCATCGTTTCGCATACCACTTCCTGGGCGGCGGTGCGGACGCGGTCGAGACCGCGCTGTCCGCCTACCGCAACGAGGACGACGGGTACGGTCACGCGCTGGAACCCGATCTGCGCGGCCCGGTCAGCCAGCCCCTGCACACCGGGCACGCACTGCGCGTCCTGGACTCGATCGGGCGCTGCGGCGGGCAGCGGGTGGAGCGCATGTGCCGCTATCTGACCTCCGTGTCGACGCAGGACGGGGCCCTGCCGACGATCCATCCCAGCCAGCGCGGCTTTCCGGCGGCGCCCTTCCTGCCGATCGCCGACGACCCGCCCAGCGAACTCCTCGCCACCGGACCCGTGGTCGGCCTGTTGCACCGCAACGAGGTCTGGCACGCCTGGCTGTTCAGGGCCACCGACTTCTGCTGGCAGGCGGTGGAGTCCCTGGACAAGTCACATCCGTACGAGATCGGGGCGGCCGTGGCCTTCCTGGACTCGGCACCCGACCGCCCGCGCGCGGAGGCGGCCGCCGACCGGCTCGGCCGTCTGGTGCGCGAACACCGGCTCGCGGCGCTGGACCCGGCGCGTCTTGACGCGTTCCCCGTGGCCCCCGGTTACGCGCCCGGAGAGCACCACTTCCCGTACGACTACGCGAAGACCCCGGCCTCACTCGCGCGCGCGTGGTTCACCGACGCCGAGATGACGGGCTCCCTGGAGTTCCTGGTCAGCCGACAGCAGGAGGACGGCGGCTGGCCGAGCCGCCGACGCCCGTGGGCACCGAGTACGGCCCTGGAGACACGCCCGATCGTGACGATCGAGGCCCTGCGCACCCTGCGGGCCTATGGACTGCCCGTCGGATGACGTCGCCGCCCATCCCGCTCGCAGACCTGTCCAAGCCAATGGCCGCCAAAATCCGCTGCCGATCGCCGACGGAACCTTGATCAGGAGGCACACACACGCGTGCCCCTCCTCAGCCCGCCCCTCCCCAGCCCAGCCCCTCCTCATCCGGCCATCGCCCGCACCCCCGCCGTGACAAGCACGGCCGCAGCGACGACCAGCAGAAACGGGGCACGCAACAGCAGCGCCACGGCGGCCGCCGCAAGCCCCGCTGCCTTCGCGTCCAGCACCAGGACGCGGCCGTCGGCGAAGGTCTGCTGGGCTGTGAGGGCGGCCAAGAGGGCGACGGGCAACAGAGCGGCGAGCCGCTGGACGAGCGGCCGCTCCAGCAGACCCGCAGGAATCAGCAGCCCGATGAGCTTGACGGCATAGCAACCGACGGCGGTGAGGCCGATCGCGATCCAGATGTTCAACGCCCCTCCCCCACAGTGTCGTCGTCTTCGACCGGCTCGGTACGCGCCTGGCGGCGCCCTTCCGCCCACAGGACTGCCGGGGCGGCGAGCGCGGCCACCAGGACGGGAACGCCGGCAGGCAGGACAGGCAACAGCCCGAGCCCCAGGACGACCGCGAGCCCCGCGACGACCCGCTCCATGGTGGTCCTGAGCATGGGCGCGAGCAGCGCCAGAAAGACTGCTGGCCCGGCCGCGTCCAGGCCCCAGGCGTCGGTGTCGCCGATCGCGTCGGCGCCCAGCGCGCCGAGCAGCGTGGTGAGGTTCCACAGCACGTAGAGGGTGAGCCCGGTGACGGTGAAGCCGATCCGCACGCTGCGCCGCGTGGGCTGGGCAAGGGCCACGGCCGTGGTCTCGTCGATGACCCACTGGGCGGCGAACGGCCGCACCGCGCGCGGGAGGGCCAGCAACTGCGACAGACGCAGCCCGTAGAAGGCGTTGCGCACCCCCAGGAAGAACGCGCCCGCCGCGGCGGTGAACGGGTTGCCCCCGCCGGCCAGCGCCCCCACCAGAGCGAACTGGGAGGCGCCGGTGAACACCAGAAGGCTCAGTGCGCAGGTCTGCAGCAGCGTGAGCCCGCTGCCCGCCGAGGTCACCCCGAAGGCGAAACCGGACAGTCCGACGGCAACCCCGACTCCGAGGGCGTCCCGTACGACGGCGGCGTCGGGTTTTCCGCCGTCTTCACTGCGTATGTCTGCGAGAGCTGCATGTTCTGCCACGCCCCGGACGGTACGAGAATCTCCCGCCGCGGTTCTTGTACGTTCTTGCGCTCGCGCTGATACGCGCCCGGCGGCACGCCCACGATCCGCGTGAAGTGCCGATTGAGGTGCGGCTGATCCGTGAACCCCACCGCGACGGCCGCCTCCGCGGGCGCGATGCCCGAGTCCAGCAACCGACGCGCACGCCGTACCCGGACGTCGGTCAGCCACGCGTGCGGGGGCATGCCATAGGCGTCCCGAAAGGCGCGCAACAGCGCGAAGGGGCTGGTACCGAGATCGCCGGCGAGCCGCTCCAGCGTGGGCGGCTCCACGATCTGCTCTTCAAGAACGGCACGCGCGCGTGCCGCAACCCCGGCTCCCGCAGTCCGCAGGACCCGCTCCGGCAGCGGCCCGCCGTTCACCCGCAGCAACCGGGTCACGGCAACGCGCAACAACGTGTCGGCAGCCAGCGCGTTGCCCTCCTCGGCGGCCCGCAACACCTGATGAACCAGCATCACGGCATACGGATCATCGAGAACCGGACTCACGAACCCCGGAGTACCCCGGAGAACGGTGGTCTCGGCAGCGATCTCCGCAACCAGCTCCGGCGACGGATAGACGGCCCCGTACCGCCAGCCCTCGGGAACACCGGCCCGCCCCGTGTGCGCCGTATCGGGATTGACCAACGCCAGCGAACCGACCCCCACGTACTGATCCGCCCCGCCGTGACGGAAGACCTCGACACCATCGGTGATGGCGGCGATGACGAAGTTCTCATGCGTATGCCGGACAAAGGTCTTCTGCACATACCGAGCCCGCAGCAGATCGACACCGGGCAACTCCGCAAACCGCCAGTGCCGAGCCCGCTCCTTCCCAGCTCCAGCCATGCCACCATTCTCCGCCACCGGGGCAAACACGAGACGGGCACGCCCCCACGCCCCGCAGCCGCCGGACGGTCGAAGGGGACGGTCCGGGGGTGTCCGCCCGCAGCGGATGGCGCGTCGACTGGAGCTCCCGTGAAGGCAAACCGATTCCGCGCCAGACCGAGGACGGATACCCCCGGGCCGTCCCCGACCCACAACGAAGGCATGCGAGCGAACCACCGGCTCGCAGCCGATCCCCCGCAATCGATCCCTCCGCAGGTCAGCCCCGTTGTCAGTGCCCGGGTGCAGGATGGACGCATGGTCAGCTCCGCACACCGAGCCCTGAGCGGTTTCTCGCAAGCAACCCGTGCCTGGTTCACGGGTGCCTTCGACGCGCCCACCGCGGCCCAGGCCGGAGCGTGGCAAGCCATCGGCGAGGGCTCGGACGTGCTGGTCGTCGCCCCCACCGGCTCGGGCAAGACCCTGGCAGCGTTCCTGGCCGCCCTCGACCAGCTCGCCTCGACCCCACCCCCCGCCGACCCGAAGAAGCGCTGCAGGGTCCTGTACGTGTCACCGCTGAAGGCCCTAGCGGTCGACGTGGAGCGAAACCTGCGAAGCCCGCTGACCGGCATCCGGCAGGAGGCGGTGCGCCAGGGCCTGCCCGAGCCCGAGGTGAAGGTCGGCATCCGCTCCGGCGACACCCCGCCCGCCGAGCGCCGCGCACTGTCCACCCGCCCGCCGGACATCCTGATCACGACCCCGGAGTCGCTGTTCCTGATGCTCACGTCGGCCACGCGCGACGCGCTGACGGGCATCGAGACGGTGATCCTGGACGAGGTCCACGCGGTCGCGGGCACGAAACGCGGCGCCCACCTCGCCCTCACCCTGGAGCGCCTGGACGAGCTGCTGCCGAAGCCGGCGCGCCGGATCGGCCTCTCTGCCACCGTCCGCCCGGTGGACGAGGTCGCCCGCTACCTCTCCCCCCACCGCAAGGTCGAGATCGTCCAGCCCCCGTCCGGCAAGGAATTCGACCTCTCCGTAGTCGTGCCCGTCGAGGACCTGGGCGAGCTCGGCGGCTCCCCCGTCGCGGACTCCGACACGGGAGCCGAGCGCCCCTCGATCTGGCCGCACGTCGAGGAGCGGATCGCCGACCTCGTCCAGTCCCACCGCTCGACGATCGTCTTCGCCAACTCCCGCCGCCTGGCGGAGCGCCTCTGCAACCGGCTCAACGAGATCGCGTACGAGAGGGCGACCGGCGAGCCCCTGGAGGAGCACCACGCACCGGCCGAGCTGATGGGCGGCTCGGGCGCGGCCCAAGGAGCCCCGCCGGTCATCGCCCGCGCCCACCACGGCTCGGTCTCCAAGGAGCAGCGCGCCCTCGTCGAGGAGGACCTGAAGGCGGGCCGCCTGCCCGCGGTGGTCGCCACGTCCAGCCTGGAGCTCGGCATCGACATGGGCGCGGTGGACCTCGTCGTCCAGGTCGAGTCACCGCCGTCCGTGGCCTCCGGCCTCCAGCGCGTGGGCCGCGCGGGCCACCAGGTCGGCGCGGTGTCCACAGGCGTGGTCTTCCCCAAGTACCGGGGCGACCTCGTACAGGCCGCCGTGGTCACCGAGCGGATGCGCACCGGCTCCATCGAGTCCCTCCGCATCCCCGCCAACCCCCTGGACGTGCTGGCCCAGCAGATCGTCGCGATGACCGCGCTCGACACCTGGCAGGTCGACGACCTGCTCACCACGGTCCGCCGCGCGGCGCCCTTCGCGTCACTTCCGGAGTCGGCGTTCACGGCGGTGCTCGACATGCTCGCGGGCCGCTATCCCTCCGACGCCTTCGCCGAGCTGCGGCCGCGTGTGGTGTGGGACCGCGTCGCCGGTACGGTCACGGGCCGCCCCGGCGCCCAGCGCCTCGCCGTCACCTCCGGCGGCACCATCCCCGACCGCGGCCTCTTCGGCGTCTTTCTCGCCGGCGCCGACCCCAAGAAGGGCGGCGGCCGGGTCGGCGAGCTCGACGAGGAGATGGTCTACGAGTCCCGCGTGGGAGACGTCTTCACGCTCGGCACCAGCTCCTGGCGCATCGAGGACATCACGCGCGACCGCGTCCTGGTGTCCCCCGCCCCCGGCGTGCCGGGCAGGCTGCCGTTCTGGAAGGGCGACCAGCTCGGGCGTCCGCTCGAACTGGGACGCGCGGTGGGCGCCTTCCTGCGCGAGGTCGGATCGCTGCCCAAGGACGACGCCCGCCTCCGCCTCCTCGCGGCGGGCCTGGACGCCTGGGCCGCCGACAACGTGCTGTCCTATCTGGCCGAACAGCGCGAGGCCTGCGGCCACATCCCGGACGACCGCACCATCGTCGTCGAGCGCTTCCGTGACGAGCTGGGCGACTGGCGGGTCGTCGTGCACTCGCCGTTCGGCGCCCAGGTCCACGCCCCGTGGGCCCTCGCACTGGGCGCCCGCCTCTCCGAGCGGTACGGCATGGACGCCCAGGTCATGCACGCCGACGACGGCATCGTCCTGCGCCTCCCGGACGCCGACCTGATGGGCCTGGACCTGCTCGACCAGGAACCCGCCAAGCTGGGTACGGAGTACGACTCGGACCAGGCCCCCGTGGGCGCGGCGGACGTCGCGTTCGACAAGGGGGAGGTCAATCAGATCGTCACCGACCAGGTCGGCGGCTCCGCACTGTTCGCGTCCCGCTTCCGCGAATGCGCAGCCCGCGCCCTGCTCCTGCCGCGCCGCAGCCCCGGCAAGCGCACCCCCCTGTGGCAGCAGCGCCAGCGCGCCGCCCAACTGCTTCAGGTGGCCAGTGAGTACGGCTCCTTCCCCATCGTTCTGGAAGCGGTCCGCGAATGCCTCCAGGACGTCTTCGACGTACCGGGCCTCACGGAACTGATGGGCGACCTGGAGTCCCGCAAGGTACGGCTCGTCGAGGTCACGACACCGGAGCCGTCCCCCTTCGCCCGGTCACTGCTGTTCGGCTATGTCGCCCAGTTCCTGTACGAGGGAGACTCCCCGCTCGCCGAGCGCCGTGCCGCGGCCCTGTCGCTGGACTCGCGTCTGCTCGCCGAGCTCCTCGGCCAGGCGGAGCTGCGCGAGCTCCTGGACGCCGATGTCCTGACGGAACTGGAGAGCGAGCTCCAGTGGCTCACGGAGGACCGCCGCACCAAGGACGCCGAAGGCGTCGCGGACCTCCTGCGGATGCTCGGCCCGCTCACCGACGCAGAACTGGCCGAGCGCGGCGCGGAAGCGGAGTGGGCCCGGGACCTGGCTTCGGCCCGCCGCGCCATCCGGGTCCGGATCGGCGGGTCCGACCACTGGGCGGCGATCGAGGACGCGGGCCGACTGCGCGACGCGCTCGGCACAGCCCTGCCGGTCGGCGTCCCGGAAGCCTTCACCGAACCGGTCAAGGACCCGCTCGGCGACCTCCTCGCCCGGTACGCGCGCACGCACGGCCCGTTCACCTCGACCACGGCGGCGGCCCGCTTCGGCCTGGGTCCGGCCGTCACCGAAGGGGCGCTGCAGAGGCTCGCCGCGGCCGGTCGCGTCGTACAAGGGGAGTTCCACCCGGCGGGGATCGGCCAGGAGTGGTGCGACGCGACGGTTCTGCGCCGGCTGCGGCGCCGTTCGCTGGCCGCGCTGCGCCAAGAGCTGGAGCCGGTGCCGCCCGCCGCGCTGGCACAGTTCCTGCCGCAGTGGCAGCACCTCGGCAGCGGGCACGGCCTGCGCGGCATCGACGGACTCGTGCGCGCCATCGAGCAGTTGCAGGGCGCTTCGGTGCCCGCGTCGGCACTGGAGAAGCTCGTCCTGCCGTCCCGCGTCGCGCACTACGCCCCGGCGATGCTCGACGAACTGACCGCCGCCGGAGAGGTCGTCTGGGCCGGAGCGGGCGCACTCCCCGGCAAGGACGGCTGGGTGTCCGTCTACCTGGCGGACACCGCTCCCCTCCTCCTGCCACCCCCGCATCCCCTGGAGTTGACCGCGCTCCACCAGTCGGTCCTGGACGCGCTCTCCGGCGGCTACGGCCTCTTCTTCCGCCAGATCACCGACCAGATCCGCGCCACCACGCACCCCGACGCCACCGATCCCCAACTCGCCGACGCCATCTGGGATCTGGCCTGGTCGGGCCGTCTGACGAACGACACACTCGGCCCGATGCGCTCGCTCCTCGGCTCGGGCCGCACCGCCGGTTCCACCGCCCACCGCGCGAAACGCACAGTGCCCCGTGGACGGTACGGAAGCCTGACGGCCGCCGCGCGCCCCCAGTCCCGGACGGGCCCGCCGACCGTCGCGGGCCGCTGGTCCCTGCTCCCCGGTCTCGAACCCGACGCCACGGTCCGCGCCCACGCCCTGGCCCGTACCCTGCTCGACCGGCACGGCGTGGTCACCCGGGGCGCGGTCGCCGCGGAGGGTGTGGAGGGCGGCTTCTCCGCGGTCTACCGCATCCTGTCCGCCTTCGAGGAGAGCGGCCAGGCCCGCCGCGGCTATGTGGTGGAGGGGCTCGGCGCCGCCCAGTTCGCGATGGACGGCGCGGTGGACCGGCTGCGCGCGGCGGCCAACGCCCGCGAGCGGGGCGAGGCCCTGCCCGAGCCCGGCTTCCCTGGCATGCCCCTGCCCGGCGGCCGCCCGAGCGCACGCCCACCGGGCCACGCCGACGGTCCCACCGAACACCCGGACCCCTTCGCCGACATGGGCGAAACCGCCTTCCCTGCCTCCGACGCTCCCGGGTCAGACAACGACCCGTACTCCTTGCGCGACGGTTCCGGACCACCCTTCCCCGGCGCCCCGACACCCAGCTCCGACCACCGATATCCGCCCTCCTACGCCGACACCCCGCGCACGGCACCGCAGGCCTTCCCCGGAGGCCCCGCTTCCTCCCGTACCCGCGCGGGCAACGGCAACCGCGCGATCGTGCTGGCCGCCGCCGACCCCGCGAACGCCTACGGCGCGGCCCTCCCCTGGCCCGAGCCCCCCACCGGCGCCGGTCACAAGCCAGGCCGCAAGGCGGGCTCCCTGGTCGTGCTGGTGGACGGCGAGCTGACCCTCTACATGGAGCGCGGCGGCAAGACACTCCTGGCCTGGCCGTCCACCCATGACGGCTCTCCCTCCGACAGTTCGCCTCCAGACGACTCCCCGCTCCACGACCCACGCCTGCGCACAGCCGCCGAGGCACTTGCAGCGGCCGCCCGCGCGGGATCCCTCGGCACGGTCACGGTGGAGCGGGTCAACGGCGCCTCCGCGCTGACATCCGCCTTCGGCACCCTCCTGGAAGGAGCCGGTTTCCACGCGACCCCACGAGGATTGCGCCTCCGCGCGTAAAGCAGCCCGCCCAGCGCAAGCCCGCCCCCTCCCGAACCATCCCCACCACACAAGACACCCCGCCCGCCCCATGCCACCCTGGACCCCATGCCCGAAGGAGACACCGTCTGGCAGACCGCCCGGCGCCTGCACACCGCGCTCGCGGGCCATGTGCTCACCCGCTCCGACCTCCGGGTGCCCAAGTACGCCACGGCCGACCTCACTGGACGCACGGTCCTGGACGTAACACCGCGCGGAAAGCACCTGCTCACCCGTATCGAGGGCGGTCTGACCCTGCACTCGCATCTTCGGATGGACGGCTCCTGGAAGGTGTACGCCCCGGGCGAGCGCTGGAGCGGCGGCCCGGGCCACCAGATCCGGGTCATCCTCGGCACCGCCGACCGCACGGCCGTGGGCTACCGGCTCCCCGTACTGGACCTGCTCCGCACCACCGACGAGGCCCTAGTCGTCGGCCACCTCGGACCCGACCTCCTGGGCCCGGACTGGGACCCCGACAAGGCCCTGACGAACCTCCTGCGCGACCCGGCCCGCCCCCTCGGTGAGGCCCTCATCGACCAGCGCAACCTCGCCGGCATCGGCAACATCTACAAGAGCGAGCTCTGCTTCCTGCTCCGCGCGACCCCCTGGCTCCCCATCGGCGACCTCCCCGCCGAACACGCCGCCCGGCTGCCCGCCCTCGCCAGGAAGCTCCTCGAAGCCAACCGCGACCGCCCGGCCCGCAGCACCACAGGCCGCCGCGACCAGAACCTGTACGTGTACGGCCGCGCGCCCCGCCCCTGTCTGCGCTGCCGCACCTCGATCCGCACCGCGAACCAGGGCAACGGCTCCCGCGAGCGCCCCACGTACTGGTGCCCGACCTGCCAACCGGGCCCATCCCCACACCCCTGACCATCCCCACGCCCCGACCAACCCCACACCCCTCACCAACGGCACCGCGCGCAACCGGCCACGCACGACCAATTGACGACCCGTCAGAAACCCTCGTACGGTCCCCTCATGCCCGTCACGGCGTACGACCTCACCGGACGCACCGCTTTCGTCACCGGCGCCGCAAGCGGTATCGGCCGCGCCAGTGCCGTGCTGCTCGCGGAGGCGGGTGCCACCGTCCACTGCGCGGACCGCGACGCCCAGGGCCTGGACGAGACGGCGGCCCTCATCAAGGACACGGGCGGGACCGCACACTCGCACCCCCTCGACGTCACCGACCGCGCCCAGCTCAACGAGGCGGTCGCGGCCTGTGAGCGCCTGGACGTCATGGCCGCGGTCGCCGGGATCATGCACAGCAGCCCGGTCCTGGAGACCCTCGACGAGGACCTCGACCGCGTACTCGGCGTCAACTTCAAGGGTGTTCTGTACGCCTGCCAGGAGGCGGCCCTCTCGATGATCGCGTCAGGCACGCGCGGCAGCATCATCACGATGGCGTCCGGAGCCGTCGACACCGGCGGGCCGGACCTGCTCTGCTACGGCGCGGCGAAGGCGGCCGTCGTCCAGCTGACGAAGACCCTGGCGACGGAGATCGGTCCACACGGCATCCGCGTCAACGCGGTGGCGCCGGGCTGGATCCGTACGCCCATGACCGACCGCCATGACGGCGAGGCCCAGGCGCGGACCGAGGGGTTCATGGCCCGGATGTCACCACTGGGCCGGGTCGGCGAGCCGCAGGACATCGCCCACGCGGTCCTGCACCTCGCCTCCGACGCCTCGTCGTTCACAACGGGCCAGATCCTCCGCCCCAACGGGGGCGTGGCAATGCCTTGGTAGCGAGGCGCCGACGCACGTCCCGCACCCACCCCGACGCATGCCCGGCGCCAACCGACACACGCCCCCTCCAGAGCCCTCCCAGAAGCCCCCCGCGAGGCCCACCCAAGCCCTCCAAGCTTTCCGAAGCCCTGCGGAAACGCGCGGTCTGCGCCGGCGTACGCCTCAGGAAGACTCCCCGCGCCCCAGAAGCGGCCCCCGCCACCTCCGCCAGACCTCCGAAACGCGCCGCGCCCACTGATCCGACCCGGCCGCCCCCGCAGCACGCCCCTTCGGCACACAGTGCACCGGAAGCAGACTCAGCCCCCACCCGCCGGCCGCGACCGCCCCCTCAAGCACGCCGGCGTCCGACGCGAACGCCAGCCGCATCACGGCCCACCACCACAGCCCTCCAACACCGAGGGCCAGCCCCCACCTGCCTATTCGCCCCATGCGACCCATCCGCCCAATCCGCCCCGCCATGGCACCACCTCCAGCCGGACGCCCGACGCTAGACCGCCGAGTTCACCCATCGACAGGGCGCATCGACACGAACGGGGCGCCCGGCGCACAACCGCGCGCCCGAACCCGAAGCCGAGGCCACCCCCAACCTCAACCCCAGAACGAGAACCACAGCCGCAGCCACAGCCACAGCCACAGCCACAGCCACAGCCCAGATAACCCGGCAGAGCCACCCTCACCCGTTCTCCGCCTGGAACATCCAGTGATGCTTCTCAAGATCCGCGGTGATCCCGATGAAGATGTCCTGGCTCACCGGATCCGCCTCCCCCGTAGCCCCGACCCGCATCCGCATCCGCTCGATGACGGCGGCGAGCGCGTCCACGAGCGCCCCCACCGCGTCGGTGTCCTTCACCCACCCCTCCGGCGTGGCCCCGATACCGCTGCTGGTCGCGACGGTCGCGGCACGTCCGTCCGGCGAGACCCCGAGCGTGGAGGCACGCTCGGCCACGGTGTCGGAGTGCAGCCGGGCGGTGTCCACGACCTCGTCGAGCTGGAGATGGACGGACCGGAAGCGCGGTCCGACCACGTTCCAGTGAATCTGCTTGGCCACGAGCGACAGATCCACCAGATCGACCAGCGCACCCTGCAACGCCTCGGACACGGTCTTCAGATCAGCATCGGTCAGCGGGCTCTTCACGACGTACATGGACATCCTCCGGTCAGCAACGACCCCCGGCTTCCGCCCCCGCTCCTCCACCATGGCCGTCTCAACCATTACCGGCAAACGGTAAAAAACCACCGGCTCCTGCCCCGCCCACGCAAAAGCCCCGACCGCCCCCCTCCAGGTCTCCCCGGAGAAGGCCCCGGCCGGGGCTCTCACACAGTTCTTCGCATCTCAGCTCGCGGGCGCGAGCCCGTGAGCGTCAGGCGGCGACGACGTCGACCGCCTCCGCAGGCGCCTTGATGGTCACCCGTTCCGGCGGCACACCGGTCACCGATACGGAATTGAGCCTCGGGCGCACTGGTGTGGGCACAGGCTCGGTGGCCGCTGCCGACCGGGCCAGCTCGGCGAGTGCGAGTTCGTCGCTCACTTCCCGCATGAGCTCGGACATCCGTACGTCCAGCGCGTCGCAGATCGCGGAGAGCAGTTCAGAGGAAGCCTCCTTCTGCCCCCGCTCCACCTCGGAAAGATAGCCGAGTGAAACTCGGGCGGACGAGGAGACTTCGCGCAGAGTACGGCCCTGGCGCTGGCGCTGCCGACGCAGCACGTCACCAAGCAGGCGACGGAGCAGAATCATCGGTGGCTCCCTCCTCGGACCGCGTAGCCGCATCCTTCTCGCCCCACCGTACCGCCTTGCGCCGCGGCCGTGCGGGGAGCGATGTCGTGTTCACTCAGGGCTGCAAACATCAAAACCCCCCGTTCTGTTCCGTATCCTGTGCCCGCTCATTCTCAGTGAGTTCGCCCACAAGCTGCTGCAGAAGCAGTGCGAGCACGCTCCGTACACTCTCCATACGGATTTCCGTCCGGGAGCCGTTCAACCGCAACGCCACCACTTTCCCGCCAAGAACGCCTTGGCCGGAGGTGCCGTGCGGCCCTTCCACGGCAACGAAAACCGTGCCGACGGGCTGGCCGTCCTGGGGTTCGGGGCCGGCGACACCGGTTGTCGCGATGCCCCAGTCCGCGCCGAGCACCTTGCGGGCGCCGACCGCCATCTGGGCCGCGACCTGCGGATCCACCGCTCCACGCTGATCCAGCAGAGTGGCGTCGACACCAAGTACATCGCGCTTGAGATCGGTGGCGTAGGCGGTCACCGAGCCGCGGAAGGCCTTGGAGGCTCCGGGCACCGCCGCGAGGTCCGCCGCCACCAGACCGCCGGTGAGCGACTCGGCGACAGCGAGCGTCTCGCCCCTCACCGTGAGTAGTCGCAGCACTTCGGCGGCCGTGGAGGTCACGCTTCCGCCTCCTCGGCGGCGGCCTTCCGATCGGCCAGGCCCTGACGCCGCAGCACAATGGCCTGTCTCACATAGTCGAGCCCGGTGACGACGGTCAGGGCGACCGCCACAGCCATCACCCAGAACCTCAGGGTCGCCAGCGGCCCCGTCAGCGCCAGGACGTACATCCCGACGGCCACTCCCTGCGTCAGCGTCTTTATCTTCCCGCCGCGGCTGGCGGGGATCACGCCGTAGCGGATCACCACGAAGCGCAGCAGGGTGATCCCGAGCTCACGCCCGAGGATCACGCCCGTCACCCACCACGGCAGATCGCCGAGCGAGGAGAGACAGATGAGCGCCGCTCCCATGATCGCCTTGTCGGCGATCGGGTCGGCGATCTTCCCGAAGTCGGTGACGAGGTTGTACGTACGTGCCAGATGGCCGTCGAAGACGTCCGTGATCATGGCTACGGCGAAGGCGGCCCAGGCCCAGGCCCGCCACACGGGGTCGTATCCGCCGTCGGCCAGCATCAGTGCCACGAAGCCCGGCACGAGCACGAGCCGGAGCATGGTGAGGAGGTTGGCCACGTTCCACAGGCTGGCCTGGTTGACGGCCGCGGCGCTCAGCTTCGCGCCACGCGGTGTCTTCGAGCCCTGGGCGCCGGTGGCACCCGTACCGGAGGTTCCGGAGGTTCCCTTGCCGGAGGCGCTGGAGGCGCCGGCAGCACCGCGCGTACCGGGCGCACCGGGGCCGCCCGCCGCGGGTGCCGGGACTCCGGTCATCTGGCCGCCTCCTCTGTACTTGCGAGCGAGCCCGGGAGCGGCTCGGCCACCAGGTCGACACCTTCCGTACCGACCACCTTCGCCTCGACCATACGGCCGACGGTGAGACCTTCGCCGCTTGTGAACAGCACCTGACCGTCGGTCTCGGGCGCCTGATGCGCGGCACGGCCGTACGCGGGCTCCTCCTCGCCGTCGGAACCGGCGGAGCCCAGGGACTCGACCAGCACCTGCAGGGTCTCCCCGACGCGCTCCTCCGCCCGCTGCGAGACCAGCTCCTCGGCGAGCCGGGACACGCGCGCGAGGCGCTCGGCGACGACGTCCTCGTCCAGCTTGTTCTCGTACGTCGCCGCTTCGGTGCCGTCCTCGTCGGAGTACCCGAAGACGCCGATGGCGTCGAGCCGCGCGCCGGTCAGGAAGCGCTCCAGCTCCGCCAGGTCGTCCGCGGTCTCGCCGGGGAAGCCCACGATGAAGTTGGACCGCACACCGGCCTGCGGGGCCTTGGAGCGGATCGTGTCGAGCAGCTGCAGGAACTGGTCGGTGCTCCCGAAGCGCCGCATCGCGCGGAGCACCCCGGGGGCGGAGTGCTGGAAGGACAGGTCGAAGTAGGGCGCGATCCCCGGCGTCGAGGTCAGTACGTCGATGAGCCCGGGCCGCATCTCGGCGGGCTGGAGGTAGCTGACCCGCACCCGCTCGATCCCGTCGACGTCGGCGAGCTCGGGCAGCAGGGTCTCCAGGAGGCGGATGTCGCCGAGGTCCTTGCCGTACGAGGTGTTGTTCTCGGAGACCAGCATGACCTCCTTGACGCCCTGCTCGGCCAGCCAGCGCGTCTCGCCCAGGACGTCGGACGGCCGCCGCGAGATGAAGGAGCCGCGGAAGGACGGGATGGCGCAGAAGGAGCAGCGCCGGTCGCAGCCGGAGGCCAGCTTCACCGAGGCGACCGGTGAGCCGTCGAGCCGGCGGCGCAGGGGTGCGCGGGGGCCGGACTCCGGAGCCAGGCCCTCCGGAAGGTCGACGGGAGCGTGCCCCGGAAGGGCGACCTCCGTGCCCGCGCTCTGCCGCTCGGCCGGGCTGATCGGCAGCAGCTTGCGCCGGTCGCGCGGGGTGTGGGCGGCGTGGATTCCGCCGTTCAGGATGGTCTGGAGGCGGTCGGAGATGTCGGCGTAGTCGTCGAAGCCGAGCACTCCGTCGGCCTCGGGCAGGGCCTCGGCGAGCTCCTTGCCGTACCGCTCGGCCATGCAGCCGACGGCGACCACGGCCTGTGTTCTCCCATGGCCCTTGAGGTCGTTGGCCTCCAGGAGGGCGTCCACGGAGTCCTTCTTGGCGGCCTCGACGAAGCCACAGGTGTTGACGACCGCGACGTCCGCGTTCTCGGCGTCCTCCACGAGGTGCCAGCCGTCCGCCTCCAAGCGGCCTGCGAGCTCCTCCGAGTCCACCTCGTTACGGGCGCAGCCAAGAGTGACGAGTGCGACGGTACGGCGTTCAGGCATGGGCTCAAGACTACTTCGTCCCACTGACACCCCACGTCGACGGGGTTGGCCGATCTTGGCCAACCCCGTACCCGCATGCCCCATGAGGTCGCTTGTCCGACCTCGGGTCGGTCATCCGACCTCGGGGTCGCCCTTCGTGTAGGTGAGGCGCTCGACCCCACCGGGCTGGAACTCGTCCTCGATCTTCTTGCCGTTGACGTAGAGCTGGAGCGCTCCCGCGTCACCGAGGACGAGGTCGATCTTCTCCTTGTCCTGGAAGGTCTTGGAGTCGCCCTGCTTCAGGAAGCCGTCGAAGAGCAGCCGGCCGTTGTGGTCCTTGGCGGAGATCCAGCTGCGCCCGTCGGGGGCGGTCACCTGGACGGTCACCTTGTCCTGCGGCGCGGCCGCGATGGCGCTGTCCGACGGGTCGGGCTTGGGGTCGGCGGGCTTGGAAGGGGTCGGCTTGGTCTTGGCGGGCTTGCTGGCGGTGGGCGTGGATCCCTCGGCGACCTGCGTCTTCGAGCCGTCCGAGTCGTCCTTGACCATCGTGAACCCGACGAAGCCGATCACCGCGACGATCGCGGCGACCATGGCGGCGGTCCAGTTGGGACCCCTGCGCTCCGGACGGATCCGCTCGGCCTCGAACATCGGTGCCGCGGGGGTCGGCGCGGGTCGGCCGCCGTGATCGTCGTCGTACTGGGCGAGCAGTGGCGCCGGATCGAGGTGGACGGCGCGCGCCAGCGTCTTGAGGTGACCGCGCGCGTACACGTCGCCGCCGCAGGGCGTGAAGTCGTCCTGTTCGATCGCGTGCACGATGGCGATGCGGACCCGGGTGGCGTTACTGACGTCGTCGACTGTCAGCCCCGCCGCGATGCGCGCCTGCTGCAGAGCACGGCCGATCGAAGGGCGATCACCCTTTTCGATGGGAGGCTCGTCCTGAGGGGAGTTGTCGTCAGGGGAGTTGCCGATGGACACGGGGGCGCCTTTCGAGCGTGTAGCCACCTGTGCTGGAGGTTCAGTCTAGGGGGGTTGCGAAAGGGTGGGGCAACCGGGCGGTGGGACTTTGTACGCCATCAGAACGGCCGGTCATCCTGATGGTGGGACACGTGCCTTTCCCTTCCCTCAACTTGACGTGCGACGAAGGGAAACGGTTGCTCACGGTTCCCTTACGGGTGAGTCACGTTCGAATCACCCACGTGGCCCTGACGTGCTCACCCACGTGGCCGTGGCCCCTCCGCAAGAGGAAACGGACTTCCCCGTTTCTCTACGGATGAGCCTCCCCACGGATCACCGCGAGCACTCCGTCCAGCTCGTCAGGTTTCACAAGAACATCACGTGCCTTGGAACCCTCGCTCGGACCGACGATGTTGCGGGACTCCATGAGGTCCATCAGCCGGCCGGCCTTGGCGAACCCGACGCGTAGTTTGCGCTGGAGCATCGAGGTGGACCCGAACTGCGTGGAGACGACCAGTTCGGCGGCCTGGCACAGCAGGTCGAGGTCGTCGCCGATGTCCTCGTCGATCTCCTTCTTCTGCTTGGTGCCCACGGTGACGTCTTCGCGGAAGACCGGCGCCATCTGGTCCTTGCAGTGCTGGACGACGACGGCGACCTCCTCCTCGGTGACGAAGGCGCCCTGCATACGGGTCGGCTTGTTCGCCCCCATCGGCAGGAAGAGCCCGTCGCCCTTGCCGATCAGCTTCTCGGCGCCGGGCTGGTCGAGGATGACCCGCGAGTCCGCGAGCGACGACGTGGCGAAGGCGAGCCGCGAGGGCACGTTCGCCTTGATCAGACCGGTGACGACGTCCACGGAGGGCCGCTGCGTGGCGAGCACCAGGTGGATGCCGGCCGCGCGCGCGAGCTGCGTGATGCGCACGATCGAGTCCTCGACGTCCCGTGGCGCGACCATCATCAGGTCGGCGAGCTCGTCGACGATGACCAGTAGGTACGGATAGGTCTTGAGCTCCCGCTCGCTGCCCTCCGGCGTCTTGAGCTTGCCGTCGCGGATGGCCTGGTTGAAGTCGTCGATGTGCCGGTAGCCGAACGCCGCCAGGTCGTCGTACCGCAGATCCATCTCCCGTACGACCCACTGCAGCGCCTCGGCGGCCCGCTTCGGGTTGGTGATGATCGGCGTGATCAGGTGCGGGATGCCCTCGTACGCGGTCAGCTCGACGCGCTTGGGGTCGACGAGGACCATGCGCACGTCCTCGGGGGTCGCGCGGACCATGACGGACGTAATCAGGCAGTTGATGCATGAGGATTTACCGGAGCCGGTCGCTCCGGCCACCAGCACGTGCGGCATCTTCGCCAGGTTGGCCATCACATAGCCGCCCTCGACGTCCTTGCCGAGCGCGACCAGCATCGGGTGGTCGTCCTCGGCTGCGTCCGCGAGGCGCAGCACATCGCCGAGGTTGACCATCTCGCGGTCGGTGTTGGGGATCTCGATGCCGACCGCGGACTTGCCGGGGATCGGGCTGATGATCCGCACGTCCGGGCTGGCGACTGCGTACGCGATGTTCTTGGCGAGTGCCGTGATCCGCTCGACCTTCACGGCGGGGCCGAGCTCGACCTCGTACCGCGTGACCGTCGGGCCGCGGGTGAAGCCGGTGACGGCGGCGTCGACCTTGAACTCCATGAAGACGTTCGTGAGCGAGGCGACCACGGCGTCGTTGGCGGCGCTGCGCGTCTTGCCCGGGCCGCCGCGCTCCAGGAGGTCGAGCGACGGCAGGGAGTAGGTGATGTCGCCGGAGAGCTGCAGCTGTTCGGCGCGCGGCGGCAGGTCGCGCGGAGCCTCGGGGGCGGGCTTGGTCAGGTCGGCGACCTCGGCCTTGAGCATCTCCTGCTTGGGCTTGGCGCCCTTGCTCCCCTTGGTACGCGCGGCGGGCACCGGCGTCGGCTCCCCGCGCCGGCCCGTGTCCTGTCCGCCGGTGTCCTCACGGTCCCCGCGGTCGACGCCGACGCCCTGCGTCAGATCGGCCACCAACGCACTGGGAGGCATCCCGTGCATCACGGCACCGTCGAGCGCCGCCGCGGCGGCCGCTGCCACGTCCACGGCGTCCATGGGCCTGTCCAGGGCGGGCTGCTGCACGGCGGGCCGCCTGCGGCGGCTCCGGCGCGCAGAGAGCGCCTCCTGCTCGGCACTGTCCGGGTCGTACTCCTCGGGCGCCGCCCGGCGCCGCCGGGGGCTCGCGGGCAGCGCCTCGCGCCACTGGTCGTCGTAGCGCTCGTCGTCCTCGCCGAACCCGTCGTCCGTCTCACGAGGGTGTACGAGTCCGAGCCGGGCGCCCAGCATGCGCAGCCGCTGCGGAATGGCGTTGACCGGCGTCGCGGTGACCACCAGCAGCCCGAAGACCGTGACCAGCACAAGGAGCGGTACGGCGAGGACCTCGCCCATCGTGTACGTCAGCGGTGTCGCCGCGCCCCAGCCGATGAGCCCGCCCGCGTCCCTTATCGCCTGCATGCCGTCGCTGCGCGCGGGCGCCCCGCAGGCGATGTGGACCTGGCCGAGCACACCGATGGCGAGCGCGGACAGACCGATCACGATGCGGCCGTTGGCCTCGGGCTTCTCGGGGTGCCGGATGAGGCGTGCGGCGATGACCCCGAGCAGTATCGGCACGAGCAGGTCGAGACGGCCGAAGGCACCGGTCACCAGCATCTCGACGAGGTCACCCACCGGACCACGGAGGTTGGACCAGGTCCCGGCCGCGACAATCAGTGCCAGCCCGAGCAGCAGCAGCGCGAGACCGTCCTTTCGATGCGCCGGGTCGAGCCCCTTCGCGCCCCGCCCTATGCCGCGGAACACGGCGCCGACGGCGTGCGCGACACCCAGCCACAGGGCGCGCACCAGTCTGTACACGCCCCCGGTCGGGTTGGGCGCCGGCTTCGGAGGCGCGGCTTTCTTGGCCGTGGCCTTCTTGGCGGGCGCCTTTTTCGCCGGGGCTTTCTTCGCGGGGGCCTTCTTCGCCGCAGCCTTCCTCGGAGCGGCCGCCTTCTTCGCGGGCGCCTTCTTGGCTGCGGACTGACGTGGGGCCATGAGTGTGAGGTTACCGGTGGAGACCACTGCGGACACGTGTGCCTACTGCTTCACCCGTTCGTGTCGCCCACACAGGGCGCCGAACTGACGCCGCCTCAACCGGCGAAGCTCCGTAAGGGGCGCGGGCCGCAGTATGTGCGGCTCCGCCGCGTGGGCGCGATCAGCGCCCACCAACCCGCAGGCCACACACCTGCCTTGACGACCGGTGCGACTCAGTTCGGCGAGGGCAGCGAGGCCGCCCCGCTCCCCGTCCCCGGCTCCAGCGCGTCCAGCGCCCGCCGCAACCCCGTGAGTTTGCGTTCGAGATGGGCTGCGGTGGCCACCGCGGCCGCGTCCGCCGAGTCGTCGTCGAGCTGCTTGGAGAGGGCCTCGGCCTGCTCCTCGACAGCCGCGAGCCGCGCGGAGAGTTCGGCGAGCAGCCCGGCAGGCTCCTTGGTGTCGCCGACCGCCGCCTTGCCGCCGCCGCCTTCGAGCTGGAGCCGCAGCAGCGCGGCCTGCTCCCGGAGTTGGCAGTTCTTCATATAGAGCTCTACGAAGACCGAGACCTTCGCGCGCAGCACCCACGGGTCGAACGGCTTCGAGATGTAGTCCACCGCACCCGCCGCGTATCCCCGGAAGGTGTGGTGCGGACCGTGGTTGATCGCCGTGAGGAAGATGATCGGGATGTCCCGGGTCCGTTCTCGCCTCTTGATGTGCGCGGCGGTTTCGAAACCGTCCATGCCCGGCATCTGGACGTCCAGCAGAATGACCGCGAAGTCGTCCGTGAGCAGTGCTTTGAGCGCTTCCTCCCCGGAAGATGCCCGAACCAGTGTCTGATCGAGCGCGGAGAGAATCGCCTCCAGCGCCAGCAGATTCTCCGGCCGGTCATCGACCAGGAGGATCTTGGCCTTCTGCACCATGGCCCGCCCTCCTCGCCCCGGCAGTGCACCGGGCGCCGCCCCAGGGGACGACTCCCTTGCGTCGCCCGTCCTTGTGCCGGTCATGGTAGCCGCACCCCGCCTGTCGCCACACCCTGTCACCGCGATGTCACTGTGCACGTAGCAGAAACGTAGCGGGAGACCAGAAGGTTCCCCGAATCCCGGGTTTCTACACCGCCTCGGGCACACTCAGTCAACAGCCCGGTGCGCCCGGGCCATCGCCCGGGCGCCCCTGGCCACCCGGCCGTTCCCGGCCGGCCGATCACTCCTGCCACCCTGTCACTGTCCGCTCATCCACTGCTGCATCACCGCGAGCAGATGATCGGGATCGACCGGCTTCGTCACGTAGTCGGAAGCACCGGACTCGATCGCCTTCTCCCGGTCGCCCTTCATCGCCTTCGCGGTGAGCGCGATGATCGGCAGCCCGGCGAACTGGGGCATCCGACGGATCGCCGTCGTGGTCGCGTATCCGTCCATCTCGGGCATCATGATGTCCATCAGGACGACCGTCACATCGTCGTGCTGCTCCAGCACTTCGATGCCCTCGCGGCCGTTCTCGGCGTACAGCACCGACAGTCCGTGCTGCTCCAGGACGCTGGTGAGGGCGAACACGTTGCGGATGTCGTCGTCGACGATCAGTACCTTCTCGCCCTCGAAGCGGATGACACCGCGCGAGTGCACGGACGTCTCCTCGCCTCCGACGGCCCAGGGCTCCCGGGCCTGCTGCGGCCCCGGAAGGGCGGGCCGCTGCTGTGCCGAGGGCATCGACCTGCGACGCCGCCTGAAGAGCGCGGCGGCCCCGTTCTGGGTCTCCTGGTACGACTTGACCTCCGCGGGGGCCTCCATATGGCTCCCGTTCTCGTCGTCGGAGCCGGCCGGAAGCGCCCCGCTCTCCATGGGCGCACCGAGTTGCGGATAACCCTGGGGAGGCAGTTCGCTCGGGTGCAGCGGCAAATACAGCGTGAAGGTCGAGCCTCGTCCCGGCTCGCTCTGCGCGTGGACCTCGCCGCCCAGCAGCCGCGCGATCTCCCGGGAGATGGACAACCCCAGTCCCGTACCGCCGTACTTGCGGCTCGTCGTGCCGTCCGCCTGCTTGAACGCCTCGAAGATCACCCGCATCTTGCTGGCCGCGATACCGATACCGGTGTCCGCCACGGAGAACGCGATCAGATCGGCGTCCGCATCCCGCAGCGAACCCGCCTCCAGGAGCTGTTCCCGGATGGCGACCGGCACCTCCGCGCCCGCAGGCCGGATGACCAGTTCGACCGCTCCGGAGTCGGTGAACTTCACCGCGTTGGACAGCAGGTTGCGCAGCACCTGAAGGAGCCGCTGTTCGTCCGTGTGCAGCGTGGCCGGCAGCTCCGGCGACACCCGTACGGAGAAATCGAGCCCCTTCTCTGCCGTCAACGGACGGAAAGTGGCCTCTACGTAGTCGACGAGTTGGACCAGCGCGATACGCGTCGGCGACACGTCCATCTTGCCCGCCTCGACCTTCGACAGGTCGAGGATGTCGTTGATCAGCTGGAGCAGGTCGGAACCCGCGCCGTGGATCGTCTCGGCGAACTCGACCTGCTTCGGGGTGAGGTTGGAGTCCGCGTTGTCGGCGAGCAGCTTGGCCAGGATCAGCAGCGAGTTGAGCGGCGTACGCAGCTCGTGCGACATGTTGGCGAGGAACTCGCTCTTGTACCGCATGGAGACCGCGAGTTGCTCGGCGCGCTCCTCCAGGACCTGCCGCGCCTCCTCGATCTCGGTGTTCTTGACCTCGATGTCGCGGTTCTGCTGGGCGAGCAGCTCGGCCTTCTCCTCCAGCTCGGCGTTGGACGCCTGGAGGGCCTTCTGCCGGTTCTCCAGCTCGGCCGACCGCTCCCGCAGCTGCTCGGTCAGCTCCTGCGACTGCTTGAGCAGTACCTCGGTCTTCGTGTTGACCGCAATCGTGTTGACGCTCGTCGCGATCATCTCGGCGATCTGGCTGAGGAAGTCCTTCTGGATGTGCGTGAAGGAGTGGAACGACGCCAGCTCGATCACACCGAGCACGGTCCCCTCGAAGAGCACCGGCAGCACGATGACATGCGCGGGAGGCGCCTCACCGAGCCCGGAGGCGATCTTCAGATACCCCGGCGGCACGTTCTCCACGAGAATCGTCCGCTTCTCCTTGGCGGCCGTCCCGATCAGCGTCTCCCCGGGCCTGAACGACGTCGGCATGGAGCCCATGGAGTACCCGTAGGACCCGAGCATGCGCAGTTCGTACGAGTCGTCGTGCGCGGCGCCCACGTCCTTGCCGTCGTCCAGCGGCATCGCCAGGAAGAACGCGCCGTGCTGCGCGGAGACCACCGGAGTCAGCTCGCTCATGATCAGCGAGGCCACGTCGGCCAGGTCGCGCCGGCCCTGCATCAGACCGGAAATCCGGGCGAGGTTGCCCTTCAGCCAGTCCTGCTCCTTGTTGGCGATGGTGGTGTCGCGGAGGTTGGCGATCATCTTGTTGATGTAGTCCTGAAGCTCCTGGATCTCGCCCGAGGCGTCCACGTCGATCTTCAGGTTGAGGTCGCCACGGGTCACCGCGGTCGCCACGCGCGCGATGGCACGCACCTGCCGGGTGAGGTTCCCGGCCATCTCGTTCACCGACTCGGTGAGGTCGCGCCAGGTGCCGTCGACGTCACGGACGCGCGCCTGGCCGCCCAACTGGCCCTCCGTGCCCACCTCGCGGGCGACCCGGGTGACCTCCTCGGCGAACGACGACAGCTGGTCGACCATCGTGTTGATGGTGGTCTTCAGCTCCAGGATCTCGCCGCGCGCGTCGATGTCGATCTTCTTGGTCAGGTCGCCCTTGGCGATGGCCGTGGTGACCATCGCGATGTTGCGCACCTGGCCGGTCAGGTTGGACGCCATGCCGTTCACGGACTCGGTGAGGTCCTTCCACGTACCGGACACGCCCGGTACGCGCGCCTGGCCGCCGAGGATGCCGTCCGTGCCCACCTCGCGGGCCACCTTGGTGACCTGGTCGGCGAACGAACTCAGCGTCTTCACCATGGTGTTGAAGGTGTCTGCGAGCTGCGCGACCTCGCCGCGCGCCTCGATCGTCACCGTCCGCGTCAGGTCGCCGTTGGCGACGGCCGCCGCGACCTGCGAGATGTTCCGCACCTGCATGGTGAGGTTGTAGGCCATCAGGTTGACGTTGTCGCTCAGGTCCTTCCAGATGCCCGTGACCCCGGGCACCCGCGCCTGGCCGCCCAACTGGCCCTCGGTGCCCACCTCGCGGGCCACCCGGGTCACCTGCTCGGCGAACGACGACAGCTGGTCGACCATCGTGTTGACGGTCGTGACCAGTTCGAGGATCTCGCCCTTGGCGTCGACGGTGATCTTCTTGGACAGGTCGCCCATGGCGACCGCGGTCGTGACCTCGGCGATGTTGCGCACCTGGATCGTCAGGTTGTTCGCCATGAAGTTCACGGACTGCGTGAGGTCCTTCCAGGTGCCGGAGACACCCTGCACCTCGGCCTGTCCGCCGAGGATGCCCTCCGTGCCCACCTCGCGGGCGACCCGCGTGACCTGCTCGGCGAAGTTCGAGAGCTGGTCCACCATCGTGTTGAGGGTGTTCTTCAGTTCCAGGATCTCGCCGCGCGCGTCCACGTCGATCTTCTGCGACAGGTCACCGCGGGCCACCGCCGTCGCGACCTGCGCGATGTTGCGCACCTGGGCGGTGAGGTTGCCGGCCATGCCGTTCACGGAGTCGGTCAGGTCGCGCCAGACACCGGCGACGCCGGGCACCTGCGCCTGACCGCCCAGCCGGCCGTCCGTACCCACCTCACGGGCCACCCTGGTCACCTGCTCGGCGAAGGCGCTGAGCTGGTCGACCATCGTGTTGATGGTGTTCTTCAGCTCAAGGATCTCGCCGCGCGCGTCGACCTCGATCTTCTGCGACAGGTCACCCCGGGCAACGGCCGTCGTCACCTGGGCGATCTGCCGCACCTGCGACGTCAGATTGCCCGCCATGAAGTTGACGGAGTCGGTGAGGTCCTTCCACGTGCCGGACACACCGTCCACGCGCGCCTGGCCGCCCAGCCGGCCCTCCGTGCCCACGTCACGCGCCATCCGCGTCACCTGGTCTGCGAAGGACGACAGCTGGTCCACCATCGTGTTCACGGTGTTCTTCAGCTGGAGCATCTCGCCGGAGACGTCCACGGTGACCTTCTGCGACAGGTCGCCGTTGGCCACCGCCGTCGTCACCTGCGCGATGTTCCTCACCTGTCCGGTGAGATTCCGGAACGCCGTGTTGACGGAGTCCGTGAGGTCCTTCCACGTACCGGCCGCGCCCGGCACCGCCGCCTGACCGCCCAGCTCACCCTCGACACCGATCTCCCGCGCCACGCGGGTCACCTCGGCACCGAAGCTCGACAGCTGGTCGACCATCGTGTTGACGGTGTTCTTCAGTTCCAGCATCTCGCCGGCGACCTCGACGCTGACCTTCTGCGACAGGTCACCGTTGGCCACGGCCGTCGTCACCGCGGCGATGTCGCGCACCTGAGTGGTGAGGTTCCGGAAGACCGTGTTCACCGAATCGGTGAGGTCCTTCCACGTTCCCGCCGCGCCCGGCACGTTCGCCTGCCCGCCGAGCCGCCCCTCGCCGCCGACCTCGTTGGCCACGCGGGTGACCTCGTCCGCGAACGTACGCAGCGTCTCGGTCATCTGGTTGATCGTCTCGGCGAGCTGCGCGACCTCGCCGCGCGCCGACACGGTCACCTTCTGCGACAGGTCGCCGTTGGCCACCGCCGTCGTCACCTGGGCAATCCCGCGCACCTGTGCGGTCAGGTTGCCGGCCATAAGATTCACCGAATCGGTGAGGTCCTTCCACACACCCGCCACACCAGGCACCTGTGCCTGGCCGCCGAGCTCACCCTCGGTGCCCACCTCGCGCGCGACTCGCGTCACCTCGGAGGAGAAAGAGGACAGCTGGTCCACCATCGTGTTGACGGTGTTCTTGAGCTCCAGCATCTCGCCGGCCACATGAACCGTGACCTTCCGGGACAAGTCACCCTTGGCGACCGCCGTGGTCACGAGCGCGATGTCCCGAACCTGAGCGGTCAGCCGGTACGCCATGGTGTTGACCGAGTCCGTGAGGTCCTTCCACGAACCGGACATACCGCGCACCCGCGCCTGCCCGCCCAGCTTGCCCTCGGTGCCCACCTCGCTGGCCACGCGCGTGACCTCGTCGGTGAACGTCGACAGCTGGTCGACCAGGTTGTTGACCGTGCGCCCGACCTTCAGGAACTCCCCGCGCAGCGGATGCCCGTTCCCGTCCGCGGCCTGCGCCCGCAGCTCCATACGCGGCGACAGATCGCCCTCCGCCACGGCGGACAGCACCCGCCCGACCTCGGAGACGGGCCGCACGAGGTCGTCGACCAGCGCGTTGGAGTTGTCGATCGCGGTGGCCCAGGAGCCCTCACAGGCGCCCGACTCCAGCCGCTCCGTCAACTTGCCCTCACGGCCGACCATGCGCCGCACACGCGCCAGCTCGCCCGTCAGATGCAGATTCCGGTCGGCCACTTCATTGAAAACCGCTGCAATCTCGGACATCACGCCATCGCCCGAGACCGTGAGCCGCTTACGGAAGTTGCCGTCCCGCATCGACACCAGGGCCGCCAGCAGCCTGTTCAGGGCAGCCGTGTCCACATCGGTGGTGCCATTGCGCGGTTTGCGCTGATTGCTCAGGGACTGTCCGCCTTTCGCGCGCGTTTTGTTGCCCCGCGTCGCTGCGCCAGACTCCACTGTGTCCCTCCCGCAAGGGTCGACCATTTACTGCTCGGCGTACTCGGGTACTACTGCTCGGCGTACTGGAAGGCACTCAGCCTGCCCGGACCTTCCCTTTGAGCCTGCCCAGTGTTTCACCATGGCTGAACCAGGCCATAACAGTTCGGCAGCTTCGCACATGGTCCGCACACACGCTCCGGAGTGGAAACAGTGGTGACCGGCATCCGCACGGACGGCGAAGGTAAGTAACCTTGCATGCGGCTGTCCAGCCACGCCGGTCCTTCCGGCCTGGGCGGTGGCACGAGCACGAGCGGGCAGGCATCGGAGGGGCACCGCACCATGACCACCGAACTGCATCCCGGGGGACCACCCCAGGATCCCCGGCCGACGGGGAACCAGCCCCTGCCACGGCAGGAGCGGGTCGGCCACGCGGCGCTGCCCTCCGACAACCGGACAAGGAGTTCTGTGATCACCGCGCGCGCGGCCGCCAGCTTCGATCCTGTCGGGCGGTCCGTCGCGACCGCTCGGTCCTTCGTCCGTGACACCCTCCAGGGTTGGGGCTTCGCCGACATCGTCGACGACGCCGTGGTCCTCACCAGCGAGCTTGTCACCAATGCCGTGGTGCACGCGGGCACGTCCGCCGACGTCCTGTGCCTGCGCAGCGACGAGGGCGTACGGATCGAGGTGGGGGACCGCTACCCGGAACGTGAGATTCCACTCCAGGCGACCGCCATCAACATGGGCAGCCCCGACCGCGAGGGAGGCCGCGGCCTCCAGCTCTGCGCCGCCCTGGCCGGCCGCTGGGGTGTCGAGTACACGCCCACGCACAAGCAGGTCTGGTTCCAGCTGGAACTGCCGGAGCGCTCGGTGGGCACCCGCACGGCCGGCCCCGCCCTCCCGGCCAACCTCCTCCCGCTCGCCGACGGCCGCGTCCGCGTGGCGGTCGTCCAGATCGACCGCACCGGCGCCATCAACGCCTGGAACGAGGACGCGGAGGAACTCTTCGGATACGCGGCCGAGCAGGTCATCGGCAAGCCCCTCACCGACCTCGCGGCCTGGCCGCACACGCCCGGCACCAGCACCGGCATCGTCGAGGCGCTCCAACTCTCCCGCTGGGAGGGCAGCTACGGCCTCCGCGCCGCCGACGGCCGTGTGACGCCGGTCTACGCCTCGCATCTGCGCGTCCGGGACACCGGCGGCGAACCCTCGACGGTCTGCCTTCTCGTCCGCGACCACGAACGCGCCGTCCTGCAGACCCCATTGCGCGTCAACGCCTCGGACACGACCACCAGTTCGGAGGGCCAGGCGTCGGACCCCTTCGAGGTCTTCATCGGCTCGCCGGCCCCCGACGACCTGGACGGCCTCCTCCAGCGCACGGTGGAGCGCGCCCGCGACATGCTCGACGGCGACTCCGCCTTCCTCCTCCTGGCGACCGACGACGAAACGGAGTTGGAGGTCCGCGCCTCCACCGGCCTCCCCTCCGCCCGCCAGCGCTTCGCCCGCGTCCCCGTGGAAGCGGGCCCGGGTCGCTACGGCTCGGCCCGAATGCCCGCCGTGCACGAGGATCTGACGGTCGTTCCGGGCGCCGTACCGCTGCTGAGCGGCACGGGCATGCGTTCCGTCGTCACGGTCCCCCTCAAGGTCGAGGGCCGCCTGACCGGTTCGCTCGGCGTCGCGGCCGAGGCCCAGGGGCGGTATTCGAACGAGGAGGCCCTGCGCCTCCAGTTCGCCGCCGACCGCATCGCGCTCGCCGTGGAGTCGGCGCGCCTGGGCGAGCTTGAACGCCTGCGCCGCGGCTCCCTCTCCTTCCTCGTCGAAGCCTCGGACCTCCTCGCGGGCACGCTGGACCGCGACCAGACACTGGCCCTGATGGCCCAGATGACGGTCCCCACCCTGGCCACCTGGTGCGCCGTCTACACGATCGCCGACCAGGCATCGGATCCGTATCTTTCGTACGTCCTGCACGAGGACGAGGAGCGCATCGACGGCCTCAAGGCCCTCCTGTCGAAGATCGCCCCTCCGGACCCCGTCCCGACCCCCGGCGCCCGCGTCTGGGGCGCTCCCGCGGAGGCGGCCCACCAGGCCGCCCTGCGCACCTCCATGCGCAGCCTCGGCCTCGGCGAGCCCGCCACCGTGAGCTCCGGCATCGGTACGACGCTGCAGACGGCCGCAGCGGTCGGCGGCGAGACCGTCGTACTCCCCCTGGTGGCCCGCAACCGCGTCATCGGCATGCTGACGCTCGGCAAGCCGTCGGACGAACACTTCCGCCAGGAAATCCTGGAACTCGCCGAGGACTTGAGCCGCAGGGCCGCCCTGGCCCTCGACAACGCCCGCCTGTACTCGGAGCGCACGGCCATCAGCCAATCCCTCCAGCGCAGCCTCCTGCCCCCGGAACTCCCCCAGATCGACGGCGTGGAGGTCGAGGTCATCTACCGCGCGGCGGGCGAGGGCAACGAAGTCGGCGGCGACTTCTACGACCTCTTCCCCATCCGCGACGGCGCCTACGGCTTCGCCATCGGAGACGTCTGCGGTACGGGACCGGAGGCGGCCGCGGTCACCGGACTCGCCCGGCACGCGCTGCGCCTGCTCGCCCGCGAGGGTTACGGCGGCCCGGCGGTCCTGGAGCGCCTGAACTCCGCAATCCTCGACGAGGGCGCCCGCAGCCGCTTCCTGACGCTCCTGTACGGGGAGTTGTGGCCCCAAGAGGACGGCTCGGC
The DNA here is from genome assembly GCF_042715345.1 of Streptomyces sp. NPDC058697. NCBI lineage: Bacteria > Bacillati > Actinomycetota > Actinomycetes > Kitasatosporales > Streptomycetaceae > Streptomyces > Streptomyces sp. NPDC058697. Next base: position 1,666 of record NZ_JBHXSU010000003.1, on the reverse strand, counting down.
GCTCCTCAAGGTCGTCTGCGCCGGCCACCCGCTCCCCCTGCGCCTCCGCCAGGACGGCACGGTCGAACCGGCCGCCGAACCCCAGCCGCTCCTCGGCGTGATGGAGGACCTGGAGCTGTACGAGCAGACGATCACGCTCGATCCGGGCGACGTCCTGCTGTGCGTGACGGACGGCGTCACCGAACGCCGCGAGGGCACCCGCATGTTGGGCGACGACGGCCTCACCGACGTCCTCACCACCTGCACAGGCCTCACAGCCGGAGCCGTTGCCGCCCGCATCATGCGCGCGGTGGAACGCTTCGCGTCGGACGCCCCGTCGGACGACATGGCCATTCTCGCGATGCGCGTTCCCGGCCTTCAGAACGACTGATCCCGGCCCGGAGAAACCGGTCCCGGACACACGAAAGGCCCCCGCCCACAAGGGCGGAGGCCTTTTTGTCTGAGCCCCCCAACGGAATCGAACCGTTGACCTTCTCCTTACCATGGAGACGCTCTGCCGACTGAGCTAGGGGGGCCAGTTACCTTTCGAGGTCTCCCTCGCGGCAACGAAATAGATCATACCCCGAACGGCGGCGTGCTCCCAACCCTGTTCGACCGCTAGAAAGCGGGCTGCAGGAGCCCACCGAGCGCATTGCACGCGGACACCATCCGCTGCATCTGCCTCTTCGACAACGACGCGTCGACAGGCAGAGCCAGCGTCTCGTCGGAGGCCCGCTCGGTCTCCGGCAGACAGACGTCCCGTCGGAACACAGGCATCCGGTGCACGGGCGTCTTCACCGGCACCCGGCACTCGACTCCCTTGGCCCGCACGGCCCGTGCGAAGGCGTCCCGGTCCGGCCGCCCATTGCCCGGCACCCGCACGACGTACTGCTGGTACGTGTGTCCGATGCCGCGCACCGGCGTCCGCACGCCCCTCAACCGCCCGTCGAGGTACGCCGCATGCGCCCTGCGCTCCTCGATCTCCCCGTACGGCGCCTCGGACTCGCCCTGCTCCAGCACGAGCAGCCCGTGCCGCTGCCCGACGTCCCGGAGCCGCGCGATGTCAGCGGGCCGACCGAAGCGGTGCACGGCGACGACAGCGACCGTCCGCGGACCGACGGCCGCGTTCACCTCGGTGGCGTCCAGGCAGTACGTGGCCGGGTCTATGTCGGCGAACACCGGCATCGCACCGGCCTGGATCACGGCCTCGGCGACCTCGACGTTGCCGAACGCCGGCACGATGACCTCGTCACCGATTCCCACGCCCGCGGCCCGGAGCATTGCAGCAGTACCCATGTGCGGGATGTTGGTCGCACAACGTGAACTCCAGGTGACGCACAACAAAAAAGAGCTGGTCCCTGAACCTAAGTTCAGGGACCAGCTCTATTAATAATAGTTCGGCGGTGTCCTACTCTCCCACAGGGTCCCCCCTGCAGTACCATCGGCGCTGTAAGGCTTAGCTTCCGGGTTCGGAATGTAACCGGGCGTTTCCCTCACGCTATGACCACCGAAACACTATGAAATTCTGAACCGATGCCTCAACCCCCCTGTGGCCCAGGAAGGGAGACGTGTCGTTCGTTATTTCAGAACCGACACAGTGGACGCGAGCAACTGAGGACAAGCCCTCGGCCTATTAGTACCAGTCAGCTTCACCCCTTACAGGGCTTCCACATCCGGCCTATCAACC